>JAFZAB010000223.1 GCA_017548425.1 Victivallales bacterium | reverse complement strand
TAATTGTTAATTATTAATTGTTAATTGCTGGTTTGAGCTTCATTTCCTTCGTATAGATCGTCTTGCCTGCGCAACCAAAGCAGTCAATGGGCGTGATGGCGAATCGCAGATTGGCGTTCACGGGAAGTTCGGAGAGGGCAAAGACACATTTGACGGTTTTGTCTTGATGTTCAGGACCAAGGAAGAACTTGTCCGGCAGGACACGTTTACTGGAATAGACGCGAACCATGTCATGCATGGGGCGTTCCGCGCGGACTTCGTAATCGTATGTATGGACGCCAGTTGCGGCCGGCGGAAATTCAACGGTCACTTGCGGCACTTCGACTTTGCTGCGGTTCGGTCCAACGGCTTCCGTGACGGTGATCTGGCTGGCGGCATCCTCCGCGAATTGCGGCGGATTCTTCAGCCCTTCCTGAACTTTGCGTTCACGGGAGTAGGGCTGCTCTTTGTTGATGGGCAGCGGCAGATTCCAGTCAGGGCCGAGAATTTCGTCGAACACGAATTCGCGACGTTGGATGTTGATGTGGTCGTCATACACGGAGACGAGCATGCCATGGCGGCCTTCCTGCGTGTTCGGCGGCATCATTTGGAGGACGGGTTGCTCTTTCATCTGCCAGTTGCCGTTTTCGCGACCATATCGCGAAATACAGTAGCGCAGCGAAGCCGTTCCGATGGAGGTAAATGCGCCTTGCCAGATGCCGGATTCATCCGTCAACGGATAGTGCGAATGGCCCGTGAAGGCGATAGCGTTCGGGAAGGGCGAAAGGGCGCGGGTGGCGATGCCGCCGTCGTTCCCCCAACACCATGGGCCGTAGTTCGTGTTGCCCGGCTGTTGGTGCTGCGTGTAGAAGAACGGCATGTTGGGATCGATTTTGGATTTGTAGTCCTCCATGAAGGCTCCCAACTGCTTCTGGTAGAAGCTGTAATGTGCGCCGATGAAGGTGTATCCCTTGACCTGTTTCACATAGATAGGCTTGAACTCTTCATGGAAGCAGAGATCCCATGCGGCGTTCATATCCTTTAGAATGGAACCATTGTAGAACTTCTCCCGTTCCGCTTCGGATTTCATGGCCTTTTTCATCGCACGGGTGTCGGCGACGTCATGGTTGCCAAAGATGAAAATCTTCTCCACATGCTTGCCGTTGAGCCCTTTGTCATCTGGAAAGACTTTATACCAGACATCGGCAAAATCCTTTAGCTCAGAGACTTGTCCGCGATCGGCAATATCGCCCGCGACGAGCACGGCATCGACATCCTGCGCCTTGAACCACTGGATGGTCTTCTCCCATGTCTCGACGTTATGGCTGGCTGTGATATGGACATCCGAAACGACGCCGAAGCGGAGTTTCGGAGCCGCTGCGTTTTCATCGGCGGCGAAAAGTTTCATGCCGCCAAACGGTGAAAACGCGGCGGTCGCGGCCATTCCTTTTAGGAAATCTCTGCGGTTGAAATTGAACATGGTTTTATTAGCAGCCTTGCAAAACATTAATCATTAATCATTATTTCAGAATCTGCTTAATGTGCGGCAGAATCGCTTCGGAGAAGCGTAGGAAGCCAAGATCCGTCATGTGGCAGCCATCTACCATGCCTTCCCAGAAATCTTCACCGACGGATTCCGTGAAGCCGTTGAAGAAGAAGACGTTGGCATCGCCGTTTTGGTTGCGTTTCTGTGTCTCCTCCAGCATGATGAGCGTCTGTGTGGAGAGTCGCGGCGAAGGATTTTCGAGTTCTTCGAAGATTTCCACGCCGGGGGTGGGGGCGACGAGCAGAATCGGCGTGGTGGGATGCTTGGCACGGATGATGTCAATGACGTTCGGCAACGTGACGGCGAACTCCTTGATGACTGTATTCCAGCAGTAGTCAAGCATATACAGCGACGGATTCTTGATGTCGGCCAGCATGGCGGCGATTTCGGGCTCGCCGCGTCCATTGCCGGAGAAACCGAGATTGATGACTTCGCGGTTCAGCATGCGGGAGAGGATGTTGGTGGAGCACATGCCCGGACGCGTGGCGCATCCGCCCTGTGTGATGGATGTGCCGTACATGACGGCGGGACGGTCGTCGACGAACGGCGTGGGGGCTTCCAGCTTGGCGTCGTCGTCAAGGCCGATGGCGAGGGATTTGACGCCGTTGTAGAGCGGGAAATTGATGATGACATCGCGCATGTCGCGCTTCAGTCCTGCGCGGACGGTCGTGGTGAAATCGCGCTTGGAATGGTCGGTGCGCGTCACGCCGAGGCATTTCCAGATGTCGCCGCTTTTGATGTAGATGTCGAAACCTGCGCTGCCGGTGAAGGCCATGTGGTCCATGCCGCCGGTCGCGGCCAACGTGGCCTGGATAAGGAATCTGGAGCTGTCTGTGCGGAAACGGACCTGTCCGCCGGCGGTGTTGCTGCTCAATTGGATGGCGCCGCAGTCTTTCGACGGAATGACCTGCGGTTCGCCGTTGGGGAAGCGTGTGACGGTTTCAGGACGGTCCATCGGCAGGCGTTCATACAGTTTGTCGGTTTCGAACCAATGGAAGCCGCAGAGCTTCATGGGTGCTTCGAAGGGGAGATGCCATGCGACGCCGTCGGCGTCCGCGGGTTTGATGGCCATGGCGGGATCAAGTTCAGCAATGTTTTTCATAGTAGTGGTGGCTTTGTGGTAAATATGGTTAATGGATGATTACAAATTCCTCCAGTCGAAGACGATGCCGAGCGGCGGATTCTTGTTTTCGCCGAGCATCGCATATATGTCGTGGCATTTGTCGGGCGTGACGATTTCGGAGATGATTTCCGACGCTTTCATCTTGCCGTTGGCGAGGAGCTTGAGGAAGGCGCGGTAGTCGTCTTCCTGCGTCCAATGGTAGGGGGCGGATTCGACTTTTGCGCGCGTCATCGTGTGGGCACCGAGAATCTGGATGCCGCGGCAGTGGACGTAGCGGTAGAAGTCAATCGGCGCGTCTGGAATGCGTGTGCAGCCGAGCAGGGAGACGCGGGCCTCCCATGCCGCGTATTCAAGGGCCTGCTGGAGGGCGATGGCGGAGCCCGTGACTTCCACGATGGCGCGGACGCCTTCGCCTTCCGTGATGTCTTTTACCTGCTGGATGTAGTCCGCATCGCTCGGATTGAGGGCGTAGTCTGCGCCAAGCTTCAGAGCCAATGCGCGGCGTTCAGGCGAGAAGTCGGAGACGATCATCGGAACGGCGCCGCTGAGGGCGGCGATTTGCAGCGCGAAGACGCCGAGGATGCCTTGTCCCGCGATCATGCAGCTTTCACCGATTTCCAGATGGAGCTTGCGGACACCGTTGAAAGAGAAGGAGGAGATGTTCGTGAAGGCGGCGTCAAGCATGCTGACGTTTTCCGGAATCTTGATGATTTTTTCCTGCTTGATGTTGTATGTCGCGCCCAGACCCGCATTTGTGTTCAGATAGTTCGTGGGAACGGTCCAGTCGTGTTTGATGGAATAGAGGGCATGGCCAGCCCAGTTGACGACGACTTTGTCGCCAACCTTGTAGTTTTTAACATCGGGTCCGATGGCGACGACTTCGCCAGAACCGCAATAGCCTGGATACCAAGGGAATTTGGGATGCGCGTTGTTCATGTCCTGTGACCATGCGCGTTCCGTTCCCGCACTGACGACAGTGTAGTGGTTGTGGATGATGACTTCGTTTCCGGTTGGTTCGCGCATTTCGGATTCTTGAAGTTGCGCGTTGCCTTTCGAGACGATGACGATGCGGTAGTTTTTCATGGTGTTTTTCTGCTGTTTTTGTAGTTATGTCAAATGGATTATGGTCAAGAAAGGAATTTTCCGTCCGTGTTGATGTCGAAATTGTGCGGGCCGAGTATGCGGCCGCCATCGACGGGAACATCGACGCCTGTG
The DNA here is from genome assembly GCA_017548425.1 of Victivallales bacterium. Classification (GTDB taxonomy): domain Bacteria; phylum Verrucomicrobiota; class Lentisphaeria; order Oligosphaerales; family Oligosphaeraceae; genus UBA1407. The sequence continues at coordinate 1,606 of JAFZAB010000223.1, read as the reverse complement.
ATGTAACCTGCATCGTCATCGGCCAGAAAGACGATGGCGCGGGTGATTTCATCGGCCGTGCCGCTGCGTCCAAGCCATGTACCACTGTTCGGTTTGACATCGCCGCGGGCGACCATGCCGGGCGAGACGCTATTGACGGTGATGCCGCGTTTGGCGTTTTCCATGGCGGCGACTTTCGTCAGCATGATGACGGCGGCTTTGGCGGCGGAGTAATCCGCCGCTCCCGGCAGTCCGGAATTGCCCGCGATGGAGCCGAGATTGACGATGCGTCCATAATGGCGTTCCGCCATGCCCGGAATGACCTGCTTCATGCAGTGGAACGTGCCGAGCAGGTTGATGTCGATGATGCGTTTCCATTCATCATCGGAAATGGTTTCAAGAAGATGGCGGCAACCGCCGTCGTGATGGCACCAGACGCCTGCGTTGTTGATGAGAATATCGACTTTTCCGAAGTCGGAAATAATTTGCGCAAAGGAACTTTGGATGCTTTCTGCTGACGTGACGTCCTGCTGGTATGGCCGCACGTCATAGCCAAGAGCTTGTAGCTCTGTGGCGGTTTTCGTGACGGTGTTCATCGAAACGTCGGTCGCGGCGACATGGACGCCTGCCGCACCAAGCTGACGGCAGATGGCGCGGCCGATGTTGCCGCCAGCGCCTGTCACAACGGCTGTACGATTGTTGAATGGCATGGTTGGATCCTTTGTTATGTAGCGCAGAGCGTATTAGCCGAGAAGGCTGTTGTCATACATTTCAAGGCTGTTGTAATCGACGCCGATGGTTTCGCAGATTTTCTGCCAGCGTTCTGGCATGTCAGGTTCGGAAAGCCATGGACGCCAACCAGTTCCGAGATAGATGCGGATGGCGGGAACACGCCAATCATCGGTCAACAGCGTGGCTTTTGTGAAGCCAGTCTCTTCAATGATGCGCATGGCGGCGAGGCATGACACGAGGCCGAGCTTCCTGCCGCGATACGATTCGAGGCTGAGAACCTGTCCGAGATTGCCCCAGTCGCCACGATGGCCCGGATAGTCGGAAAATTCCGCCGTGGCGCTCGCGACGGGCAGGCCTGTCGCGATGTCTTCGCAGAAGACAAGCCCTTTGGGGATGATTTTGTTTGTGAGAAAATCTGGCTTGAGTTTACTCCATCCCGCGCCTTCGCGAAGGACTTCATAGCGTTCCGCCACTTCGGGGCCGTTGCGTGTTATCCGAAATCCTTCCGGAACAGGATATTCCGGTATGGGATGCTTTTCAATGTCCAAAAACATTCTCAATTGGCTCATGGGAGACCTCAAGACTAGCAACTAACAGTTGGCGAATAAAACATCAATCATGAAAATTTAGGTGATATGCAGTCAAATGCAATTCCCGAAAAGCGGAAAAGTAAAAATGTTGCGAAACATTCATTTTCGCTGTACATTATCGGACTGTTGATTTTCATCAATATCCTTGGAGCGGTCAAGCCACAACCAAAACATTCATGGGAACCACGAATGGACCTGGAGCGGCCAAGGCCGCAACCAAATAGATACTGACAATAACTTTCCTTTGTAATTAGGCAAAAAACGACATGGCAATATATTTTTGTAAACCAAAACAAAAAAAGGAG
>JAFZAB010000222.1 GCA_017548425.1 Victivallales bacterium | reverse complement strand
GGGTCGAGCTTGCGAGACCCACGGAAAGCCACTTTCTCTATACGGCCCTGAAAGGGCCGAATTACAGGAAATCCATGACAATCATCTTTTATATCATGATTATATCATCTTTTATCATGATATACATATAAAATCAAAACCGCCGATGAATGGCATTTTCACACCAAACATCGGCGGTTTCGCAAAGTTCAAAGCTCAAAGCTTAAACCTCAAAACCTAAAGTAAATTCCCTAAATTATGCATTATGCATTATGAATTATGCATTTATCCATAAGCCATTGGCCATTGGCCATTAGCGCCGCCATCGGCGGCTAAATGAACGGCCGTCTGTCCAAGACAAGCCGTAATGGCTTGGCGGACAGGAACTTGCCTTTCAATGTCTGCTGAAGCTCCGCCAACGTGCAGACAGCGCCAAACAGGCAGTGCATGTCGTTGACGCCTTCGTCTTTCGCCCAATCCAGATGGAACCACCAGTCCAGATTCGTTTCGGCGAAACGTTCCAAGCGGTCGCGGATATCGTCGAAACGATGGGCCGTCTGGCGGGAGGCGCGCGTCAAGCAGAAGACCCAGTCGATTTCAGAGAATCCTGCTCCACGTCCGAAGTTCCGTTTGCTTAAGTCGTTATCGTATAAGTCCAAACATGTGTCGATGACTTTTTCCGGATAGCGCAATGGCATGTGCGCATATTCATGGTTGAACAGATAATGGAAGGAACCTGCAAGATAATGGAACAACGGCGCTTTGGAGTCGATTTTCGCCAACGGGCCACGCCAGAAACCTGTTTCAGGATCAGTATTGTCCCATAACCATTTGAAATAACGCATGTTCCATTCCGGAGTGGCCATGCCCGTCATGTTCATAAACACATAGAGACCTGCGCCTTTGTGCGATTCGTCCCACGGATCGTGATTCCAATCAAGCTGTTCGAGAAACGCCTCCAATTTGACGGGTTGCAACAATTCCGACAGTTCCGTCGGCTGCCGAAGTGGCGCGGCATCAAACAGTTCCAACGCAGCGGAACAATGAGCCGTCGTGTGGAAATAATGATGATGGCCGTCCTTCGAACGGAAGAAACCATCCGCAGCCTGCATGGCTTGCAGATGTTCCACGCAGGCCGCCCGTTCCACGACATCACGCGGGAAGTCTGATATCGTGTAGAGGATGTTCATCGCGTCGGCGCAACCATATTCGTCTTCGTCTAGATTCCGCGTGTTTTTCTTGTCCTGCCACAGCCAGCGGGCATAGCTTCCCACTCCAAGTCTATGCGACTGAACGGTTTCGCGAATATGATCCACAACCGACGTGATGTCAACAGGTTTCATTTCTTCTCCTGCAACTGCGCGAATTTTTCATCGATTTCCGCCATGTTGAAGCGTGTGCAGACGACAGAATGCAACCGTTCGTCATCCCAATGCTTCGTGTAGGTCGTGCAGATGATTGTGCCGTCGGGCAGAAGCTCCACACCTGAATAGCCCGTGTCGCACGCCGGCCAGCCGCCGCGACCACAGTGATGCAGGAGATGGATTCTGAACTGGCCGGGCCGTCCATTGCGGATGTCGTCGTAAGTGCCAACCCATGCCACATATTGGCCATAAGTTGAGGAGCCTAACGCTCTGTCGCGGAAGGCAATAAGCCAACGACCATCAGGCAGTTGGATGCCTTCGTGGCGGTCGCCGGACAGCCCCCAGCAAGTGTCCTCTGGCTCCGTCCATGTCTGGCCTTCATCGCGGCTGAAACACATCATACTACGCGCCGTGTGGCGGTTTTCGCGAATTAACAGGCAGATTTCATTACCGTCAGGCGAACGCAGCGCGAACGGCTCACAGAGGTTCTTCTGTTCCTTGTGGGCCACGATTTTGGCAGGCGACCATGTGAAACCGCCGTCCTTCGTGATGGACATCCAGACGTCTTGATCGTCCGCTGGACCATCCGTCTTGACTTCCGGATTCGTACGAATCTGACCGAACAACGCGCTCGAGCCGTCCTTTAATTGGATGAATCCCGTCGGCGGCATGCCTGCGCTCAATTTGGCGGGCGGCACTTCATACCAACTTTCTCCTTCATCGCGGCTCATGAGAATGCCCATACCGCCCTTTTTCGCGCTAAAAATGCAGAAGCGTCGTTCCGCGCCGTCGGGCGTATAGACGGCTTGCAGCGTGGGGCAATTGCGATGCGTCGCCGCGTAGGCAGGCGGCAGGATGCTGTCCAACCGTTTCCATGTCTTGCCACCATCGTCCGAACGCGCCATCGGGCCGCATGGCCCGCCATGCTGGAACGTCCACACGCAGAAAATCGTCTTGCCGTCTTTTGTCAGAACCGTCGTCGGATGGCCTTGATAAACGTCCGGCGTGCCCATGGCAATGACCGTCTGGCGGAATTTATCCTCAGAGATATCGACGATTGGCAACTCATCATGACATGGCTTCACGACTTCCTTTGGACGCGTGCCGTCGGGCGAGACTTGCGCCAAATCCGCAATCTCTTCATCGGACATGCGTCGTGTCTCGTAAGTCACGTTGCCCAAACAACCTTCGAATGGACGGTCACCGTTTTTACCAGAATTTCCAATCCATGCCGTGCCACCTGCGAAAACCACTGGCATGGGCTTGTCGGAAGGCCGAACATCCGCGTCCTTTCCATTGATGAAAATGCGCGGCAGACCGCTGTCGTAAGGCGAAGAACCGCCCATCGTCACGGCGACATGCATCCATTGTTTTTCCATCAGCAAGCCGCCGAAATTCCATGAACTGACACCATCAGACAGACGGACACCGAGCGTCAATCCCGCCAGACCGTCGGCCCCCTGCGTCGGATGGAAGTAGAACGCCGGCCCGTCGATGATACGTGGATACGGCTTGTCGCCTTTGCCCCATCCATCAATGCGAACCCACGCGGCGAAAGTAATTTCCGGTGATTCCGCCACTTGGATACTTTCGCCTGTATCTCGTTCTCCATTAAAGCTTTTCACATCCGCATTAGCGGCCAAACTGCAAAGGCACAACGCCGCTGTACTGAAAAAACGTATGTTTTGGTGCATGGTCTTTCTCCTTTTTGAATGGATATTCTGGATGTTCTGGACTTCCCATAAGGCATTGGCTATAAGCTATTAGCAGCATCCTAGCCAAAGCTAGGAGGCTTTGAAGCCTGCTTTTTTTACTGCCTCTATCATTGTTTCCCGCGGCACAGGCCGCGAAATCTTCACGACGGCGCGTTTGCCTTCCAACGACACGGACACCTCCGCCACGCCTTCCACGCCGCGCAAGGCCTCCGTCACATAGCGGACGCAATGTTCACAATGCATACCGCGCACTTTCAGAATCATCGTGTTCGAATCATCAGCCGCCAATGTTCCAGCTGCTTTCTTTTCGCGACGGAAGAACCTCAGCCGCAATGCGTTCGTTACAACGAACACGGAACTGCAACTCATCGCTGCCGCACCGAGCATCGGCGTCAGACGGATGCCGCACAATTTATATAACGCCCCCGCCGCAATGGGAATCCCCAAAAGATTGTAGAAAAACGCCCAGAAAAGATTCATCTTGATATTCCGCATGACGGCTTGACTCAATGCCAATGCCGTCTCCAGCGTATTCAAATCACTGCTACTCAACACGATATCCGCCGATTCAATGGCAATATCCGTTCCCGCGCCAATGGCCACACCGACATCCGCCCGCGTCAACGCAGGCGCGTCATTGATGCCGTCGCCTACCATTGCCACGCGATGGCCTTCCGCCTGCATTTCGCGCACAATTCGTTCTTTGTCATTGGGATACAACTCCGCATAGACTTTTGTGAAGCCAAGCGATTTGCCGATGGCTTCCGCCGTCCGCTTGTTGTCGCCTGTCAACATAACCAAATCAATATTGTGACTGCGCAGGGCATTTAATGCCGCGACAGCATTTGCACGCGGCTTGTCCGCAACGGTCAAGAAACCTAGAAGTTGTTTATCATCAGCTAGATACAACGGCGTTTCACCAGCCTCCGCTCGCGTTTCAGCTTGTGCGACCAATGGCGACTCATCGCCGAAACCTTCCACAACGCGTCGGTTGCCGATGGTCAACCGACGGCCTTTCACCAACGCCGTCACGCCAATGCCGGGCTTTGTTTCAAATTCCTCCGCCTGAAGCTCTTCCGCATTCATCTCTTTCGCATGGGAAAGAATCGCCTGCGCCAATGGATGTTCGGAAGAATGCTCCAACGACGCCGCCAACGACCAGAATTCCGCTTCACTGACGCCATCTGCCAATACACAATCGACGACGGTGGGACGGCCTTCCGTCACGGTTCCCGTCTTGTCCAAAACAATCGTATCCACATGGTGGAAGTTTTCCAATGCCTCCGCATTCTTAAAAAGTATGCCCAATTCCGCGCCACGGCCTGTACCGACCATGATCGCAACAGGCGTCGCCAAGCCCAACGCGCATGGGCAACTGATGACCAAAACAGCGATACCAAACGTCAACGCGACGCCAAACGCCGCACCCACCAACAGCCAGCAGATAGTCGCTAACAATGCCAATCCCAACACGATAGGAACGAACACGCCACATACGCGATCCGCGATTTTTGCGATAGGCGCTTTTGAAGCGGAGGCGTCTTCCACCATCCGCACAATCTGCGCCAACGTCGTGTCTTCGCCGACGGCATCCGCGCGAATTTGCAGGTAGCCGCCGCCGTTGACCGTCGCTCCCGTCACCGTATCGCCAACGGTTTTCTCCACGGGAATGCTCTCGCCCGTTATGGCGGATTGATCAACAGCAGAATGACCTTCCAACACCGTGCCATCCACGGGAATACGACTTCCAGGCCGCACGATGACCGTGTCGCCTTTCACAACCTGCTCCAACGGAATCTCTGATTCGATGCCATCACGCAGCACGACAGCTGTCGCGGGAGCCAATTCCATCAATTTGGAAATCGCCTCGCCTGTGCGTCCTTTCGCACGTGTTTCCAGCATCTTACCGAATGTGATCAGCACAAGAATCATGCCAGCGGATTCAAAATGCACATCCATCCGCAACATGCCGACGGCTTCCCAATTTCCCGCCGCCATCAGCGGACCTAGCTTGAAAATACCTGCTATACTGTAAATAAGTGCCGCTCCCGAACCAAGCGCAATGAGTGTGTCCATATTCGGCGAACGCAATATCAAATGACGCAGACCATTGCTGAAGAATTTTCGATTCAAGAACAAAATCGGCAACAACAGTAAAAACTGTAAGAATAAGAACGGCAATGTATTCTGTGCTCCAAGGAGGCATTTTGGCAACGGCCAATGCGCCATTCCCTGCATGGACAGATACATCAACGGAATCAGAAACGCCAACGAACGGAAAAAACGCTGTTTCATCAATTCATATTCCGACGGACCATCCGCCGCTTTTTTCACGCTCTTCGCCGTTTCGCCACCACCATTGGACACGACGGCTTCATATCCAGCCGCCGCAACTGCCTGACAGACAATATCTTCAGAGGTCGTCGTCTCGTCCAGTTCCAGATCCATGCAGTTTTTCAGCAGATTGACGTTGACGCGCGACACACCTGCAACGCCCTCCGCCGCCTTCTGCACATGCGCCTGGCAAGACGAACATGACATTCCTTTTATGTCAAAATGAACTTTCTTCATAATTTTACTGGTTGATCTGGATGTTCTGGATATTCTGGATATTCTGGTTTTACTATTTTTGCATCATTTCCAGAACCTCCAGAACCTCCAGAATCCCAAGCCATTAATATTTCCTCCAGTCGAAAACAAAACCAAGATGATTAAAATCACGGGCGAAAATGCTGTCGTAGATGCCTGGAGCTTCCGACGGATCGGCGATACGGGAAAGCAATGGCTGAACATGCAGACGGCCCGCCGATAAGAATCGCAGCAGCAACGCCATATCTTCCTTCATCGTCCAGACGCCTGGACGGCGCTCGACTAATGGTCGAGCCATATTGTGGGCGCCGATTACCGTAATACCTTTTCGATGTACAAGATTATAAAAATCAACATGTTCCGTTGGTGTCCGATTGCAACCGGTCAACGAAATCCGCCCAAACGGCGCCGTCAATTCCAAGCCTTGCACAACGGCCTGCGGATTGCCCGTCACTTCAACGACGGAATCGCAACCACGCCCTTCTGTTAGTTGTTGAATGTTTGCTTTCAGATTTGGATTGTCAGGCGAGAAGACGGCATCCGCGCCAAGATCCTTCGCGATGCTCCGTCGATTTTCATTGAAATCCAAACCGATCACAGGAAAACATCCTGACAGATGGGCGGTTTGCACGGCGAATTGTCCTAAAAGTCCTAACCCCATAACCATCAATGACTCACCGAACTCGGGGCGGCACCGCCGCACCCCCTGGAAGCCCATGCAACCAATAACGCAGAAAACCGCCTCTTCAGCAGGGAGACTATCATCGACAATTTTCACTAGATTCTGTTGCGGCATGTTCTGATAGTTACGGTGGCAGCTGTGATAACAGAGGCAACGATCGCCTTCATGCAGATCAGTCACGGCGGAACCAGTCTTCAGCACATGGGCGACCGCGCTGTATCCCAACGTCTTAGGGAATTTCATCCCGCCAAGATCCGTTCCGTTAAGACAGGCGAATTCCGTTCCAGGGGAAACCAGCGTGCAGACCGTCTTCAACAGCACATGGTTAGGCGCGAGCGTTTCGTTCATGTCTATTTCACGAAATTCCGCTTTGCCACGCGCAACAAAATCTATCGATCTAACTTTCATACTGTTATATGAATTAAAATTGTTAATTGTTAATTGGCTAAAGGATGTCGGCGATCTTGTAATGGAAATTCAACCACTGAACGTTGCAATGCAGACTGATACGCCCCCGTGATCATCTCCAAAGCACCGACGGCGGAATTGATTCCCGCGACAAGCGGCTCCTTTCCATTGATGGCCTGAAGCAGATTCCAGGCGGCACGTCGATTGTTATCGACAAAATAGTGATGAAAGAAAGGCTTTGGATCTATCCGCCAGCCATCAAAATCAATCGGCTCCGCATCAGGAATCGGTGTTTCTTCCTGAATCGGAACGATTTGGAAATCAGCATGATCTTCCTCCGGAACAGGAAAATCACAGCAGATTCGCAATTCGCGGTTGCCTGTATAACGAATGGCCAGAATGCCCTTCGTTCCACAAACTGTCAAGCCAAGGCGGACATCGCCTGAATCGACGACGTGGCGGCTTTCGAAAATGCCGTTCACACCATTTTTAAAACGGTAGATCGAATAGATTTCATCGCCACCACAAGGACCTAATGGCTCGGTAGTTGCAATGACGTCGGCGGCCGTCAGATGTTTTCCTTTATAACGGATGTCGGAGAAGACCTGTTCAGGCTGTCCAAATATCCAATAAGCGGCATCCATAACATGAGTTCCCAACACAATCATGTCTTCACCGCCACCGCGCGTATCTTCCTTCCCGCGCATGTGGCAGGTCAGAACATCGCCAATTTCCCCCGCCTCAATCATGCGCTTCATTTCATGGAAGGTCGGCGCAAATCTCGCCAAATGAGCCATTTGGACAAGATAACCAGTCCTTTGGGACAGTTCGACAAGTTCGTCTGCTTGAATAAGCGTCTCCGCAAATGGTTTTTCGCAAAGCACATGGCAATGATGGTTCAACGCATAGCGGATTTGTTCGACATGTTCGCCTGGCAGCCGTGAACACAAGACAACGATATCCGGCTTCTCCTGCTCCATCATACTATGAAAAGATGTATAAAGCCGTTTGGCGCCCGTCAGGCGAAACGTCTTCTCCGCCGCAGGATTGGAATCCGCCAAAGCGGCGATTTCCACACCGGGCAGTCCTGTAAAGGAAAAATGCGTGAAATGACCGCCGCGTCTTCCACCGCCTGTTTCATAATTGATGCATACTTTCAACATGTTCTATCCTTTGCCATTGTTTCCCGTAAGCTACATACTCTTCGAGTACTTGCCCACGGCTACGGTGAATCACGCCCTGCGGGCGGATACCGTTTAGCGGCTTGAAATCCATGCACATGAATACTTTTGAGAGTCCAGTCTAACCACTAACCACTAACCACTAACAACTAGATTATTATTCCATGAAATTCCACGGTTTCTGGATTTCGTCCATCTGCTTGATGCCGATGTAGCCAAGAATTGCAAGATTCAGCAACGCGGCATGATCCGCACGACCGCAATTCCAGCCCGGAATCCGTTGGAAATCCTGCCACTTACGTTCTTCCGACCAGCGTTTGTCCAAAACTGCCAACCAGTCTTCAAAGGCGTCTTCACGACCGATGGCATCCCGCCATTCACGGAACAACCAATAGACGTACGGCCCCACCCAGAATTCCAGCGGATACTGATAACGCTTTCCTTTAATATAACAATCGTCCGTCACATAACGATAGGCCTTGAGCGCCGCCGCTTTCGCCGCATCAGCCTGAGCGTCACGCTTCTCCAAACGATCGGCCAGATAGACGCCGAACAGCCCTTCACCAGCATAGATGTTGCCAAGGAAAGTATGGCAGCCGCCTTCCACGATATCTTCGCACTGCCAGTCAAACCAACCGTTTGGCTTCATCTTCTTGTCCATCCACGCCACCGTCGCGTCGAACATCGGCCACCAATTGGCAGGCACTTCCAAACCAAAGCGTTGCAATGTATAAGCCGTATAGCCAAGACCCGCTAAAGCCCGCGGCTGATAGACATCGCATTGACGTCCTTCCTGATGATAGACGGTGATCCGCTTGTTCTCAGGACGCGTCATATTGATTCCGACATGGCGCAACACGCCACCGATGCCGTCGGATTCACGCAACGAATATTGAACGATGAAATCGCCCGCTTTGCGGCAGACATCGTTCAGATTCTTCACATATTCCGCTCTATCAGCGACTTCGCGATAATACAGCGCAACATAGTTGAGAGCGCGCATCCATTCGCCGATCTGATTGTTGTCGTAATTGCCGCGCGCATTGCCCATCGGACCTTTGCCGATGCCGTCTTCCATCAGTTCATTGGTCATCATGATGACTCCGCCGCATTCGTCCTGCATCGTCAACATCTGCTTCACGGCACTGTCGATCAAGCCTTCCGCAAAATGCTGCCGTTCCGTCTCGCCGTTCCGACGGAAAGCTTCCGCCGCCAACACGAGACCGGGCACGCCCGCCTCATAGCCTTCCGTATGCTTGAACGTGTTGTAAACAAACGCCTTAATGAACGCCGCATAGTTTTCTTTCGACGCATCATATGGATCGTAGCAGTGCGGCAGATAATTGGCGGCGGAATGGAAGAAACCGTCATGCAGCAAGTCTTTCAACCACAATGCCATGCCTGTCCGCAACGACAGCATCGCATGCGTCATGGTTTCGCCATCTTCCATCAGATAGAAATCATCACTTCCTTTACGCAATTCCAAAATCGATACGCCATCGTCCAAAATATCACAAAGCACGTGGTAGTAACCACTTTTCAATTTTGAAATATCTAATTGATACTGTCCACGGAAGCACAGTCCGTTGCCGACGCTCTGACCCAATTTCATGGATGTAATCGTTTCTTCTCCATTGAAGACATTACGAATGCGGAAACGCAGCTCCAAACCCGCTTTGACGGTCTTCCCAAGGCAATTTTCCAGCCGCAACGTGGCAGGCAACTGTTTCGTTCCCTTCGGCAGCATCACGATACGGCTATTTGAATCAGCCCGTTCGCCTAGCCACAACGTCACGCCTGCTTTGCCAGCTGTCAACGGCAGAATCTTGTCTTCCTCTTCACCCAATTCGAAATCCTTTATCTGGAATTCCAGCTCGTCACCATGTTTGTAAGCGTCTTCACAAATGAAAAAATGGACCCGCGTCACATCCTTGAAGGCCACGTCATTGAGCCGCACGCTCATCTGCTGCCATTTGCCAACGGTTATTGGCGGCAATGGCACGTTGATCGGATTGCCATTCTCACGCCGCAAGATAAAGCGAACGACCTGCGCATAGCCGACATCCGTCATAGCGCGCATTTTGAAACGGATGACTTTCTTGCCGGAAAAATCAAGCCATGGATCCGGCCGCGTCTCAAAGGACGGCCATCCCATCGGATACTCCCCTTCATTGAAATGATCGATTTTGATCTTCCAATCGAGCATCTTTTCGCCTGTGGCTTCGTCGGTTACGACGGCTATATGGCCTTCAGGACCGCCGGAATCACGCCATGTCATATCAAGTAGCGAATTCAACGGCACTTGTGTATCTGGTTTCATGACATGCGTGATCTCACGCCATGGGTACAATTCCCTTTCCGATGCGCCCTCCGCCACATGCAATGCGCATAAGCCCAACATTCCCAGGCAAATCCATCTATGAACCGTTGACATGTTTCAAACTCCTTTGTTTTATGGCTCAGTCTTAGACTGACATAATATCATGCTTTCAAATCGAAGTGCAACACATCCACGAAAAAAGAAATGCTTTTCCAAAGGATACTAATCACAGCAGCCGCAACGTTTGGCCGGACAATCCATAGGCTTCATTGATATTGCCATCCAGCATCACACGAATATGCTCCTCCATGTTCGGCGCCAAGCCGCCTGAACGCATTTCTTCCAACGTCATCCATTCCACAGGGCCTTCTGACGATGAGCGGATTTCACCGCTGTAACTCGTTGTCCTGAAAAGAAAAACGATGTATTTCGAATCTGGTTTGCATTCCGCCGCAGAATCGGCTGGCGGCTCCCCCACAATCTCCCATTCCACGATTCCGCACAAGTGTAAATTGGATACGACAAGCCCTGTCTCCTCTTCGACTTCCCGTATGACGGACGCCGTGATGGATTCGCCATTCTCCACATGGCCGCCCGGAAACGCCAAGCCATGCCATGAATTGCTCGCCTTTGGACGCCGATGCTGCACAAGAACACGCCCATGACCATCTTCAATCATGCACATGTTGCAAAGAACGACTGGATAAAGCGTTGCAGTCATAAACTTTTTCCTGCCATCAACTCAAACTCAAATCCAGCTGTCCGCCCAATCCTGTCGCAGCGGATGTGACTTGGAACTTGCCTTCATAACGATTATAACATTGCTTATGGACATGACCCGCCACAATGCCTAACAAGTTCGGAGCCGCAAATACTTCTTTACAAAATGCTTTCGTCACATCCGTATGGCCTGATTCCGACCAACGCGGACGACATTCAACCTGCCAGTTTTTGTCGTGTGCGGCATTCCAATCTGGATGGCCCACGCCCCAGGCAAGCCCTCGCCCAGGCACCCACAATGGAATGTGGCAGCACAGCAATGTCGGCAATCCGGCCTTCACTTGCTCACGCCAAAAATCCAATTGTTCAGGCAGAACTTCATTCACGGATGTATCCATCATGACGATATTGAGACCATTGATCATCATATTGTAGCACAATGGGTTACGATCTTGAAACAACGAGGCGAGCGTCTTGCCGCACCACTTCTTCCGCAATTCGATTTCCGTTCCCTCTTCGCCTTCATAATGCCAATCGTGATTGCCCGCGATGTAGGCATAAGGTGTCTCTAATGGCTTGATAGCCTCCAAAAGCGTCTCCACGCCTTTGGCCGTTGGAAAACTGACCATATCACCAAGCATGAGAATCATATCATATTTCTGCTTCTGGGCCGCCGTCGTGTTTTTTTCTAAATTTTGAATGGACTGTTTGAAGTACTGCGCCATTCGTTTGCTGTAATCTTTATAAGGTTCTCCGCGTTCGTCATCTATGCTCAAATGCGAATCTGCCAATACAAGAAGTCTGACAGGCTTTTTCAAGCCCAATTGTTGAAGACGGATTCTGTTTCCGTCTATGGAAAACACAGGTTGTTTCGCAGATGGTTCCTCCGCCTGCGCATCCATGCTAAATGGCATTCCTGCAACAGCCACTGCAGACATACCAATTTTCAGAAAATTCCGTCTGTCCATGAACAACCTTTTTGTGTTTTCTTATGAAAAAAAAGACTGGCGGTTGGTAAACCGCCAGTCCCATCGTGAAGAGGATGATTACTTCAACGTCGCCAGATAGGCTTCCAATTCTTCTTTGCTGAATTTCTTCAACGCGCGGAAATCTTTCTTCTTGGCTTTCTTCAGCTCATCGAACGTAGCGATGATTTTTTCGATTTCATCCAGACCGGCCTGCAACTTGGCGGGATCAATTGCGCCGTCATATTTCTTGCTGACTTTGTCGATAATGATCTGGGCGAATCCTCTTCTGACTCTCTTGGCCATGCTTTCGGCTCCTTCTTTTTTCGGTCTTGCCATGTTTGTTGTCTCCAATTGGTTATCGGTTTTTCACTGCAAAAAACAACGATTACAATTAAATTATACTACAAAAAACAAATGTTGCCAGTTTTTTTGAAAAATATTTGTGATATTATTGAGTATCTCCGTATAGTCCCACCATTGTTTTTGCTTTTATAAAGAAAACTCATGAAATATTTTTATTTAGCACTATTTAAAAAAGGTAAAAGCAGATACACCACTAACCACTAACCACTAATCACTAACCACTAACCACTACTCTTTCAAACACAGGCATGTATTCAATTGGCGCATCAACTGTCACAGTGCGGCTGCCTTCAAACGTCTCCCCTGTCGATGTCAGTTTCCACGTTCCCGCAGGTAGATAGACATCGCGTTTGAATTCATCCAAATGGAGGATCGGCGCCACCAGATAGCGGCTTCCGAACATATACTGATCCTGCAAATTCCAGCAGGCTGCATCTTCAGGGAATTCATAGAACATGGTGCGAATCAACGGCGAACCGTTGTCGTGCGCCTCTTGATAGAGTTCCTTGATATAATCATGCATGGATAAGCGGATATCCAGATATGATTTCATAATACGGAAACAATCGTCGCCGTAGCTCCACAATTCATTGGGCTGGCCTGTACCCAAATAACCACCGCCAAATTCGCGGTCATCCAGCCGCGGAATGTTATGCGGTCCGCGATCACCATGCATGCGCAGAACGGCGGAAAATACCGCGAACTGGAACCAACGGACAAGCAATTGGCGGAACGCGGGATCGTTCACATCATCCGTCATGAAACCGCCAATATCCGTCGTCCACCATGATATGCCGGCCAGCCCCATGTTGAGGCCGCACTGCACTTGATCCGCAAACGATTCAAACGTGCTCGGCACATCGCCCGACCATACGACGTTTCCATACTTCTGCGAACCCGCCCAGCAACTTCGTATCAAGTTGACAATCGGCCCGTTGCGAAGTTCGTCCATCGGTTCCCAGAACGCACGACTGACCATCTGCGGGAAGATGTTGCTAACGGCCATGGCAGGCCCCGCGCAATAGCGATAATGGTCGAAATCATAGCAGCCAAACTCAGGCTCCGCACAGTCAAGCCAAAACGCGTCGATTCCATGCGACATGTAGTTTTTATAGCAAATATCCCACACAAACATGCGTGTTTCGGGATTAAAAGCATCGATGTCAACGCAATCGCCTTGGAAATTAAATGTTTGGCCTGTGCCACGCTCCGTCCGAACCAATAAATCACGATCTACCATTGTGCTGAAATACTTGCTCTTGCAATCAACGGACGGCCAAACGGATACCATCACTTTGATACCCAAACTGTGTAGTTCATCGACCATTGCCTTCGGATCCGGCCAGTATTTCGAATCAAACTGCCATTCGCCTTGCCGCGTCCAATGGAAGAAGTCAATGACGATTTGATCAATATGGATGCCGAGCTCATGATATTTCCGCGCCACGGACAGCACTTCCTCCTGCGTTCTGTAGCGCAATTTGCACTGCCACAGGCCCATGCGGTCTTCTGGAAACACGGCTGGACGTCCCGTCGCATTCGTATAATTTTCAATGATTTGCTTCGGTGTGTCGGCGACCGTCAACCAGTAGTCCATGTCCTTTGTCGATTCCGCGATCCATTCCGTGTAGTTCGCGCCGAACGTCACTCGTCCAACGGCTGGATTGTTCCACAGAAAACCGTAGCCAAGCGATGAAACGGCGAACGGCACCGAAATCTGCGAATTGCGCTGCGCAAGCTCCAAGACGCATCCTTTCATGTCCATGTTGCGCTGCTGATACTGCCCCATACCAAAAATCTTTTCGCCGTCATGGCTCTCGAATTTCAGATTGAGGCTGTACATGTCGCCGCCGATGATTGGCTTCCATGTACGGCTGGGCTGTTTCAGACAGCGACTCTCTTGCGAATACGTGCCGTCGTACATGCGATGATATTCCCGCAGCAACAATTCGCCATCTTTATAAAACGACATGACGCCTGCGTGGTTCACGGTCGCTTTCAGCCGTCCATTGACGATGCTCGCGAATGGCCGGCCATTGACGGTTTCAATGCAAATTTCGGATTTACAGGCCTCGACGGCCTCCGTCAGCGCCCATTCAATATTGGAGAAACCTCCGCGTCTCGTCGCCCTGAAGCGCAAGGAGTCCTTTCCCCACGCTTCAATCCGCCCCATTTCCCCTTGATGCTGAAATATCAAAGCATTGTCGTTTTCTATGAATCTCATCTCAAATCCTTTTTAGCTAACAGCTTAAAGCTAAAAGCGTTATAAAAATTACGAATGATGCATTATGAATTATGCATTGAAAAATGGTTATTATCGTCTGGTTCCTTTGAAATGCGGCGTGATCTGCCGCGCAGCGGCCTTATCAACGACAGACGCACGTGACGGATCATCATACAGGCCGATTTCCGCAAACGGAATCGGTCGCATGGCGGAACACGCCGTAAACGGCTTCCACGATTCAGCCGAAAAAGCCTTGTCATAGCTTTCAGGCGTGCCATCCGTCAAAAACGCCTTCGCGTCATCTGTCGAAATCGTCTCCAAAAACTCATGGATACTCGCGTTGCGATGCAACGCCAAACTGTTGCAGCGAATCAACAGATTCCGCCAGAAGAAGTTCTGCCCATTGTTCTTCAGCAAATCCGCAAGCCACGGATATTTCGTGGAATATGGCGGCTGGTCGATTTCGATGTCTTCATGCAGGCGTTTCTTCATGTCCGCCCGCGTGAACATTTCCTGCCACCGTTCGTTCGACCATGTCGAAAACGATGCGGCGGCCTGACACGCCACGAACAAGTTGTTATCTGCCACATTGTCCTTTCCACCATGGATTTGGATGGCGCCGAAATGACCGTCCGCCGCGCATAGGAAGATGTTGGAATACATCTGGACATTGCAGATGGCGTCGTCCAGGCGAATGCCGCTCTGCCCCGCCACCGTATGGCCGCTGCCAATGTGATGCCAGAAGTTATACCGCATGATATTGCCTTGATAGGACGGATTGTACCACATGTCAATGCCCGACTGGTCGTCGGATTCATACACGACGGAATGGACGTCATTGTATTCAATAATATGATCATTGCCTTCCAGACGGATGGCATGGTGCGGCGCGTCATGGAACAAATTATGCGCGATACGGTTGCCGACGCCTTCCATCAGCACAGCCGGCGTGTAGGTGCGGTCGATACGCGAAAAGTCTCGTACCCAATTGTTTTCGACATTGATATTACCCGCCGTCAACGTCTTGCGATCACCGCCTTTAAGTTTCATTCCACCACGGCCAAGACAGAAGAAATCATTGCCGTAGATGTCGATATTCGAAGCATTTGTCACCACTAATCCGTCTCCCGCCAGACGCGACAGCGTATTGGCGGAGAACCGCACATCATGGACATTTTCCATGACGACGCCTGTCCCCTGCCCGCAATCAAACGTCAAGCCATGAATGACAAGATGATGCGCATTCTTGACCTTCAGGAAATTCTCTTTGAAAAGTGACAGCTCCAATTTGGCCTGATTGATTGGTTTGTCTGGATACAAGTATATCTTCTTCGCTTTTCTGTCAAGGAACCATTCACCAGGCTGATCAATGGCTTCCAATAAGTTATAGAAGTAGAATGGCATATTATGAGCAAGTCCATAACCAGATAGCCACGCAAGATTGACCTTTCCATTCTCAGCATCAATATTTTTAACTCTCAGATAATCAGCCGCCCACAGATATTTCCAATAGCCATATGCCCAGATGTCTTCCGCCTTGGACCAATTCAATTTGTCCAAACCATCAAACTTGAACGACGGCAATGGCTTATGGTCTTCCGTCTCGTCTGGCGCACCCGTCTTCACAAAGCCTTCATTCGGCCAACGGGCGGGCGTGAGCGGCTTGCCGTCTTCAAACAATTCCGCTCGTGGCTGTTTGTCCAAACTGAAATCCATGGGCAGGCCATTCAAATCACAGACCAGTAGATTGATGCGTTTTTCTTTCGAAAGCCGTTCCAACACAGCAGGATCCGTCTCTGAAATAAATGCACGAAGCCGCATGCCGCCATAGAAAACAGGCTTCTCGCCGGGTGCCGCCATCAGCATGAACGGCGCATCATTCGAACCACTGTCATCATCCGTCAACTCAATGGGTTCCGTCATAAAATACTGTCCGCCTTTGAAGACGATGGCCGATGGTTCATTCGGTTTCGCCTTACGCAATTTACGGACTTTCTCCAACGCGACATCGACGGACATGACAGGATTCTCAGCGGAGCCATCGTCATCATCATCGCCGTCAGGTGAAACATAGACAGCAAGTTTCGGAACGACAATATCTTTCGGACGGTAGCGATTGGCCTCCGGATCGCGCGCGGGCTTGCCCGCCGCCAACCGCGCGGCCTCCGCCGCGCATTCTTCAGCCTCTAATCGGTGAAGCGGCAGAACATCCTGTTTTGCAATGTCTTCGAACACCATTTCAGCTTCGGAATAATTCTTTTCCAATAAATATGTTTGAGCAGCAGCCAAGGCGGCGATACCGCACAATTGCTTTGAGAAGCCGTCATTGTTCAAAGAGTAAGCCAATTCAGTATAATACTTGCGGGCTTCATTGTAATGCCCTGCGGCACGCAAGGTATGCGCGATGCTCATGGTCAATTCGTTCTTTAGCTGCAGTGTCAGCTCATTGTCCTGCAACATGTTATCAAGACGTGACATCGCGTCATCCGTCTGACCTTCCTCTATTTCCAGCAACGCCTGTTTCAAAATCAAATACTGGCGATCTTCTTTCGACAAGCCATCCGCTTGATTGATAAGCACCGTCATCAATTCCTTCGGCACCACCATCATCGGATTGTAACGGAGCTTCTGGATAATTTGCGCATAAATCATGCGGCGCAACACATCCGGCACATCCGTCGAATGAATTTCCTTTGACGCAATGATTTCCTGCAACGGAACTTGCGCTTCTTCACAAGACATCAGCCACAACTTCAGTGCGGCTGGCAACTGCGGATTGGCGCGAAGCTTGCCGATGAGAGCCGCAATCATCGAAGCGTCATTTTTTACGAACGCCGTCTGCAATTCGTCAAGCAGCTCCATGATATCCGCCGCCAAATCCACGCAGCCAAGCGACAACGCGAGAATCTCAGACGGCCGCAACGCGCGTTTGTGAACCACCACTTCATCGACGTCCATCGCGATGGAACCAACGCCGTAACCATTGTAGCCAACGCGGAACAGCGCATTTTCAGACGGTTCCGTATAGGATTGCTCATAAACGGCTTCCGCCATCAGACGCCCATTCACATACTGCCGCAGGATATGCCCATCCCAACTAACCGCGACATGCTGCCACACGTTATGGACCAATGACTTGTTCGTGCCGATATGGAAAGCATTTATAGGAGACGGACGGCCTAATTCCAGCGATGTGTTCAAGCTTGGATAACCCGCCACGATACGCCATCCGTCCCAATAGCCAATGCCAATGGAAAGAATCGTGCCGTTTGTCGAACCGGCATTGCCGCGATGGACACCGACGCCTGTCACACGCATCCAAATCTGTGCGGTAAAGACTTTGTCCTTCAACACGAACCGTCTGGAATCCAATGGATAACGATCCAGATGGACAGCCGTCTTGCCAGCCAGACGGCCTTTAACAATTTCCAATGGAACTTGCGACATCAACGGCTCCGCTTCCGAACCAATCGACGCAATCGCCTTGTCCTCCGCTTTCAGATTCTCAAACGTGTAGAAGCGCAGCAACGACGGATCCTTTAGCAACGATTCTTTGTACATCTGCCAAACATCCTGCGCCTGAACAGATAACGAAAGCAGCAACGTGCTGATAAGGGCTTGTCTGATCATAAATCTCCTCTTGCATTTTGATATTTTTCTGGACATTCTGGAATTTCTGGATTCACTGGAATACCCTAACATCCAGAACATCCAGAACATCCAGAACATCCAGAATATCCAGTTACTTCGAAAGCTGGTATTTCATCCACGAATAGTAGGTGTCGCCCATCTGGTTGTAGCCTGCCGCCGTTGGATGTACGCCATTGCACTGCACACCTTTATACATGGGGAAATTGTTTTCGCAATCCAGATTCAAGGAAGTCGGAATGATGAAGACCTTCTTGTCCGGATAATCCGCGAAATGCTTCAGCATCGCATCGTTCAGCGTATGCTGATTCTTTTTGTACTGCCAGCGGGTCAACCCACAGCCATAGTCATGGCCGAAGCCATCCTGACTGCTGCAACCAGGCGTCACAAGTCCAACGCCCAGAATGGCTTCCGGTGCTCCTGCACGAGCCGCCGCAATCAGTTCATCCGCATTCTTGAGAATCGCCTTGCAACGCTGTTGGACGTTTTCATCACTGGCGCCCGCAATGTCGTTCACGCCCAACTGGAACGTAATGATGTCAGGCACGCGGCCATTGCCATACTGTTCGAAATACTTCTTGAAGTCCAATTGCGGCTTGCCATCGACTTTGTAGAGAAAACGGCTCGCGATGTCGAACGACTGCGGATTCTTGACCTTGCGCGGCTCCGCGCGATGGACGAACGTGTCCCACATCCAGCAGGCCCATCCTTCATGGGCGACACCGTCCGGTTGCGGTTCACCCTTTGGTCCGTTTGAACCAATCATGTGGAATTTCGGATTGTCCGGCTGTTGGAACAAATTGAAAATGCGTGTCGGATAGATATGTCCATGCGTCAGACTGTCGCCAATCAACAGGACGGTGATGTCTTTACCTTTCCCCGCGTCCGCCGGAGCCACGTAGAGCTTTGTCGAAGCTTCAGCCGCTACGCCGTTGTCATTGATCACTCTGACAGTCCAGTCATATGTTCCAACATCTTCATTCTTCGGTGTAAACGTCCAGAATTTTGTGTTGTTGCGTCCTTTGCGGCATGTCACATCAAATAGATAATTGCCTGGCGTAAGCGTACAGGCGATGTTGTCAAAATAGACGTTCATTTCCACGCCCGGTACGGCGTAGATGCCATCCGGCAACTGCAATCTAATAGGATTTTTCGCCTGAGCCTCCTGCGCAAACATGCCTGCGGACAGAAACACCATCAACACAAACCAAACACGTTTCATCATTTTCCTCTCATTGTTTCGATTGTTTTGGAATATACCGATAAAAGCTGTTTTCGTATTTACATTAACGAAAATCAATTCTAATTGACATCTCTTGTTACTTTATCAGCTAAACGCCTTTCATGCCAATTTTTTTTCATATAAAACGCATTTTCTCTTATAAAATATAAGGTAATACCCAATGGATGCCATTCTTCGTTCGTTTTAATTTTGCGTTTTAGTATCTATTTCCTTTATTGCGTCTGAAAAGACAGAGTATCATCATGGCTACCATCATCGAATTACCCAAATTATACGAAAACATGGACGAAGCGACCATTGGCCCGTGGCAGGTCAAAGTCGGTCAGACCGTTAAGAAAGACGACTTTCTCGTCGAATTGATAACGGATAAGACCGTTTCAGAGCTGGAAGCTCCTGAAAACGGGACAGTTCTGGCGATTTACGCGCAAGAGAAAAGCACGGTTCCGCATGGCTACGCGCTGTGCGCCATTGGCGCTGAAGGCGAAGCCGCTCCAGATGTTGCCGCCGCCAACGAAGCCAAAGTCGCCGCCCATTTGAAGGCGACGGCCGGCGGCATTGATCTTGGCGATTTCGCGACGAAGGCCCCCGCCGCGGGGGAGAAGCCCGCTTTCCGCGCGGCTCCCGCCGCGAAAGTCTTCGCGCGTCAGCAAGGCGTTGAATTAGCGGATGTTGCGGCATTCTGCAAACGGGACATGATCCACCGCAAAGACGTGGAAGACTATATCGCCAGCAAGCAAGCTCCTGCGGCGGAAGCGAAACCCGCCGCCGCTCCTGAAGCGAAGCCTGCGGCGGCGGCCGCCGCCCCAAAGGCGGCACCGATCGTCGTCAATCCGCTGGGCGGCCAGAAAGGCCGTGTCGCCCTCATCACGGGAGCGACGGGCGGCATCGGCGTCGCCATCGCCCGCCGTCTCGCGGCGGATGGCGCGACGCTTGCCCTCCATTACCGCTCCAATCCAGACGCCGCCGCCAAATTGGCGGACGAACTCCGCGCCGCCGGAGCGACCTGCGAAATCTTCCAGACCGATCTCGCCGCGAAGGAAGGCGATCCCGCCAAG
>JAFZAB010000221.1 GCA_017548425.1 Victivallales bacterium | reverse complement strand
GCCGCATGTTCCGCACAGGCGATCGCGTCAAGCAGACGCGAAATAATTACGACAAAGGCGTTTTCAACGGCGAAATGGGCCGTGTGCTGTTTGTCGATAATTCATCGAAGAATTTCACGGTGCAGTTTGATTCAGGCGTCGTTGAATACAGCCAATTGGACTGTGACCAATTGATGCTGGCCTATGCGGTGACGGTCCACAAATCGCAGGGCAGTGAGTTTCCCGTAGTGATCATGCCTGTCATGACGCAGCATTTTATCATGTTGCAACGCAACTTGATCTACACGGGCATGACGCGTGCGAAGAAGCTGTTGATCATGATTGGAACGCGTCGTGCCTTGGGCATGGCACTGCGCAACGACCGCCCATCGCAACGCGAAACAGGACTAAAGCTTCGCTTAATGCTTAATGCTTAATGCTTTCTAGAAGACTAGAAACAAATGCGCCGCAGAATTGGATGATTCTGCGGCGCGTTTTGTGTAATGGTTTGGCTTGCTAGATGTTACAGCAAAGCGGTTGCGGCTTCAGCGGCGGCTTTCGCTTCGGCGGCGGGAACTTTGCCCAGCAACATGAAGGCGAACAGCATGGCGAAGATGGCGACAGCTTCGATAATACCAATGGCCATCAGATCGTTCGCGAAGCCCTGTCCGGTTTCGGAGAAGGAATCGCAGGCAGAGGCTGCGGCGCGGCCCTGGAAGACGGCGGAAGCGGCAATGGCGCAACCGCAGACGATACCGATAATCAGGCAGACAGGCCACATTTCAGGGGATTTGTTCATGATCTGCAACATGAGCAACATGCCGTAGATGGTCTGCGTCAACGGAGCACCGGCGAAGGCGGAGAGCTGGAAGGGGGCGGGCTTGCCTTGGACATAGCATTTCTTCCAACCGCCGACGGCGGCCGCACCAGCGACACCGCAACCATAGGCGGAACCGACGCCGGCAAAACCCATGGCGCAGAAGGCACCGGCCAATGTCAAAGCTTGTTGTGTTGATTCGAGCATCATTAACTCCTTTTCAATTAACAATTAACAATTAATAATTAATAATTTATGATTTATGGTTAGTAAGTTTCAATTCATAACATCCAGACCTCAATTATGCATTGGGAACTATGAATTATGAATTGCCAATGGTTTGTAGGGGCGACCGCTCCATGAGACGCCGATGTGGCCCGCGAATTCCAACGTGTTCAGTCGGATGCCATGGACCAGAACGGAAAGGAACGCCATGCAGATGTTCAGGCCATGGCCAATCAGCAGGACAATCGGCATCGCCAAGATGCCGAGAACACCAGATTTGCCGAGGCCGACGGCCATTTCGTTGAAGCATTTCGCGATATACACGCCTGACAGTCCGACAGCGAACAGGCGGATGTAGGACAGCACATCGACAAAGCCGTTGATGAATGTGAACGGCGAGTAGATGACATCGCCGACGTTGCCCCAGTTGATGCCGCATGCGAGAATCAATACGAAGCCAATCGCGAAGAGGGCGATACCGGGAGTGGGTAGGGCGTCGAAGCCTTTGCCATCAACAACGAGAACTTTCGCAAGATAGAAGCTGCCCCACAGGAAGATGGACCAGCCGAGATGGCCGAAGACGGCGCGTTTGCTCTTCTGCGCGTTGTAGGCGCTCCACGCGCGCGCGAAAGATGTATGGAAGGCACCGATGAAGAAGCAGAGCGTCTTGACGTGGGTGCTGTTTTCATCGTCGTACAGCCACGGCAGGCCTTTCATGAAACGCGGCAGGATGGCGGAATCGATACCGAACCAATTGCCGGACAGCCAGCCATAGACGAAAACGCTCAACGAAATGGACAGGAGGAGCTTAAGGCCGTCTTTGGCATTTTGCGTGGTGGCCTTTTTGAAACCGAAGAGGACGGCGACGGTCAGCAGGAGGCCATAGCCTGCATCGCCAATGAGAATGCCACAGAACAATGTGAGGAAGATGAATAGCGCGACGGCGACGTCGGTTTCAAAATATCCGGGCAGGATGCCGATGAAATCGAAAATCTGCTGCGCCATGCTGAATTTTTTCGGAATGGTGAGCAAAGTGGGCACGTCGGCGTCGTCTTCCTTAATATCTTCGACAAGAAGACCCCAGCCGTTGCCTTGAGCGGTTTTTTGAAGCATTTCGAGCTTCTTTTCAGGAACATAGCCGTTCAGATAGGCGAGAATGCCAGAGGCGCCCATGCCGCATTCCGCTTTCGCCAAGGCGATTTCATCCTGCAGTCTGGTCAGTTCCTTTTTCCATGCGTCCGCATTCTGCGACGCCAATTGTTCGAAATTCTTTTGCAGGACATCCAGTTGAACATCATCTTTTTGGCGTTGGGCGACGAGGGCTTTTGCATCCGTACATGCGGGCAATGTCGCCACCGGCAGATTGCAGTCCACCAACGAATTGCGTGACGCGACAAGGAAATAGACGTTATTCTTGTCTTGATTGATGACTTGGAGGATGGAATCTTCCGGAAGTTGGATGTTTTTAATGGCGAAGGGCGTGGAGGCGCAGAGTTCCACGTTGAGGCCGCGGCTGCGGAAATCAGTGAGCATGGCGGCGTCGAAAGAGCCCCACGGCTCCAGAAGCTCCTGCTCTTTGGAGATATTCTGCAAATCATCGCGCAGCTTTTGCTGTTCGTCCAGATTTTCGAGGGCTTCCGTGATGGTCTGTGCCGGAAGGCGGGGCTGTCCGTCCGCGACAAGATTTTCCGGAACGGCTTTGAGGATGCGTTCCAGATCGGCCTGCTTTTACGAAAGCGCGTCGAGATCCTGCGAGGCGGGCGGCACGACGTCCATGACATGGACGATGCCGAGGGACTGCAGGGCCTTGGCCGTTTGCTCTTTCGCGTTGTCCAGACAGACAACGGTTATTTTTTTCATGACTTCTATCACTGAAAACTCCTAAAATATCCGTGGGTTTTCACCCTCGGCTGGATTCCTGCCACCGCTACGCGGTTCGATTGGTTTTTATGTTCCGACCATGGGTTTCACCCACGGCTGGGTTCCAGCCACCGCTACGCGGTTCGATTGGTTTTTACGCGATATTGGCGTCGCGGGCTGCGCATTTGCCTTTGGCGATTTTCGAACGGCCGACAGAGTTGGTCTGCTGGTCGCCCAAATAGATATTGATGACGCGGATGTTCTCCCGCGCGTTCGGAATCATGACTTTCTCGAAGAGATTGACGCGCTGCGTGACGACGCGCAGTTCCTGTTCCAGAAGCATGGATGTTTCCAGCAGGAGGCGTTTCTTCAGTTCGAGTTCGATTTTTTCGCGGACGAGTTCGACGGCGTCTTCAAACCATGGAGCAGTCGTGAAGAGGTCGTACTCCTTCACATCCAACTCAAGTGATTCGAACACAGGCACATCGGTACCCGCAACGTTGCGGGTGGTCGTATGCCAGGCCTTCACGGCAATGATGTCCTGCAGGCCGCCGTTGTCGTTTCCGGAGAAGAGGGCGATGGCCTGTTTGGAACGTTCCGTGAGGGCCGCCATTTCGGCGTCCATGGCGGCGATGGCCTCGCGATTCTGGCGGACTTCCATTTGCAGCTGCTGTTTTTTCAGCTGCAAAGTCGGAAGATACCGTTCAAAACGCTTGAGGGCGTCCCGTTGGACTTTCAGTTCGTTTTTGGTGAGTTTGATTTTCGCCATGGTTTTTAGGGGCCGCCAGCTGCGCTCGCTGCCGCCAGCTGCGCTCGCTGATGCTCGCTTGCAAGCGGTTACGATTGTTTCGCCCTTCGGGCGGTTGCCGCTTCGCGGCTTTTTGTAGTTTTGCCGCCAGCTACATGCCTTTCAGGCACTTGCAAGCGGTAACGATAGTATCGCCTCTGTGGGCGGTCGTGGAGTGTTTATCAAGAATTTTTAGGCCAGAACTGTTTGACAAGGTCGGTCTTGATACCAGTTTCGGCGGGGGTGAAACATTCGGCGAGAGTCTTCCAGCCGAGATCAAGGGCTTCTTCCAGCGGAATGTTGACCTGCAGGTCCATCATGCGCTGTTCGAAGAGGTTACCATATTTGAGGAGCTTGTTGTCCCAATCCGACATCTTGAAACCCATGGACTGCTTTTCGAGAGCCTCTTTGTATTCGGCGTAGAGGCGGATCATGTTGTCCATGAGGGCGCGATGGTCGGCGCGGGTTTCGCTGTTGACCTGCTGTTTCAGACGGGAGAGGGAGCCGAACGGTTCGATACGACCATTGACGAGATAGAACTGTCCTTCCGTGATGTAGCCTGTGTTGTCGGGCACGGGATGCGTCACGTCATCGCCAGGCATGGTGGTGACGGCGAGAATCGTGATGGATCCGGCGGTTTCGAAATCGACGGCCTTTTCATAACGGGAGGCGAGCTGACTGTAAAGGTCGCCTGGGTAACCGCGGTTGGAAGGAATCTGTTCCATTGTGATGGCGATTTCCTTCAAAGCGTCGCAGAAGTTTGTCATGTCCGTCAACAGGACGAGCACGCGTTTGTTTTCCTGCGTCGCGAAATATTCTGCGGTGGCAAGAGCCATGTCCGGCACGAGGAGGCATTCGACGATTGGGTCGGCGGCGGTGTGGATGAACATGACCGTGCGGGAGAGGGCTCCTTGCTGATCCAGCGTCTCTTTAAAATAAAGGTAGTCGTCGTATTTGAGACCCATGCCGCCGAGCACGATGACGTCGACTTCGGCCTGCATGGCGATACGGGCGAGCAGTTCGTTGTAGGGTTCACCAGCGACGGAGAAGATCGGCAGCTTCTGGCTTTCAACGAGCGTGTTGAAAATGTCGATCATGGGCAAACCCGTGCGGATCATGTTCTTAGGAATGACACGGTTCGCGGGGTTGACGGACGGGCCGCCGATGTCGATCATGTTGTCGGTAAGTGCGGGGCCTTTGTCACGCGGCGAGCCATTGCCTGTGAAGATTCGTCCGAGCAGGGCGTCTGACGCGGAGACGCGCATGGGCTGGCCGAGGAAGCGGACTTCTGAATCCGTCGAAATGCCTCGCGAGCCTGCGAAGACCTGCAGATAGACTCTGGTCTTGTCAAGACGGATGACCTGCGCAAGGGATGTGCCGCGCGGTGATTTGACTTCCGCCAGTTCGCCGTTGGCGACATTGTCGGCCTCGACGGTAATGACGTTGCCGCTGATCTGGATGATGCGATGGTAGATTTTCTTCATTATTCAATCCGCTTTTTGGTTGGCTGATGGTCAGGCAGTGGCGAGCTGTTCGTCAATTTTGGCTTCTTGCGCCTTGAAATCGTCCGTATCCCATGCGATGTAGTTCCAGTCGATGAAGGCCTGGCGGAGGTTCTGGAAGAACGTACGCGCGGCGCTCTTGTCATTGAAGGAGAAATTCTTGTTGATGACGGAGAGGATCTTGTCGAAAACGTATTCCTGCCGTTTGGAACCGCAGGCGGAATCGACGGGATCAAAGGTGTTCTGCTGCAGATAGACGGAATCGATGAATTCGGACTTCAGATAGGTGACGAAGTCGGACGTCGGTGTGCCTTCTTCGCCAACGACTTTCATCATTTGGTTGACGTCGTTGCCAGCGCGAAGCATCTGCCGCGCCACATTGACTTTCTCCTTCGGGACGATGGAAGCGTATTTGCTCCATGAATCCAACGGATGGATGGAGGGGTAACGGCGGGCGTTGGCGCGGTCACGGGAGAGGGCGAGGAAGGAGCCGACGACTTTCAGAGTTGCCTGCGTCACAGGCTCTTCGAAGTTACCGCCGGCAGGTGAAACAGCACCGCAGATCGTGATGGAACCGAGGTTGCCGTCTTTCAGGCGGACAAGGCCCGCGCGTTCGTAGAAACTCGCGACCAACGATTCCAGATACGCCGGAAATGCTTCTTCGCCAGGGATTTCCTCCAATCGGCCGGACTCTTCGCGGAGGGCCTGCGCCCAACGGGACGTGGAGTCCGCCAGCAGGAGGACGTTCAGGCCCATCTGGCGGTAGTATTCCGCCAATGTAACGGACGTGTAGATGGATGCTTCACGGGCAGCGACAGGCATGGACGACGTGTTGCAGATGATGATCGTACGGTCGATCAGTTTCTGTCCTGTTCGCGGGTCGTCCAGATGCGGGAATTCGCGGAGGATTTCGACGACTTCACCAGCGCGTTCACCGCAGGCTGCGACGATGACGACGTCCGCTTCGGAACGCTGTGAGAGAGCATGCTGAAGAACCGTCTTACCGGCACCGAAAGGTCCTGGCGTGCAGAAGGTTCCGCCTTTGGCGACTGGGAAGAACGTGTCGATAATACGAACCTGTGTGATCAATGGATCGCGCGGGAGAAGTTTGTCATCGTAAGCGGTGATCGGAATCTTGACAGGCCATGTCTGAACCATCGTGATTTCGCGAGTCTGCGCTCCGTCGGAAGCTTTGGCAACGACGGTGTCAATGGTGTAGTCGCCCGGTTCAATGGTCCAAATGATGGTCCATTCGCCGTTCCATGCGAATGGCATCATGATACGATGTTTGAAAATACCTTCGGGAACGGTTCCGATGGTATCGCCGGCCTTCACACGTTCGCCGATTTTGGCTACAGGCGTGTAGGACCACATCTTCTCCTTATCCAGCGGATAGACGTAAAGTCCTTTCTTCAGGAAATATCCGGCCTGCTTGGCCAATTCCGGCAGCGGATTTTGCAAGCCGTCATAGACCTGCGTGAGCAAGCCCGGGCCGAGTTCGACGGAAAGCAACTGGGTGGTGAATTCGACGGGATCGCCGACTTTCACGCCAGTCGTGCTTTCGAAAACCTGCAAGTCTGCTTCGCGGCCGCGCACGCGGATGACTTCCGATTTGAGGCGGGAGCCGTCCGCAGGCAAGACGTATGCGACTTCGTTCTGCATGACGGCGCCTGCGAATTCAACGGAGACCATGTTTCCGTTGACGCCTGTGACTTTGGAAATGGAGGTGGTTTCAGTCATGGTGTTATCGTATCCTAGATTCACATTCTCGTGTTGTCAGCTGTTTCGATGGCGTTGGCGACCATGGAGTTGAAGACTTCAAGCCCTTTCTCGAAGCCGCGGGATAACTCGCGTTCGACAAGAAGAAGCCGAAGGCCATAGACGACTACGGCGTCCAGGCTGAACGGATATTTGGTGGCCAGATAGCCATCCAGAAAATTCCACATGGCGTTTTCCAGAGCCGTCTGCCGTTCGGAGGGCGACTCGATGGCGAACGCCTTTTCAAGGTCGCGTTTGTCATATAAATCCGCGAATTCATTATGTTTCGCGATGGCGTCTAGATTGCGTTTCAGTTTGGCGGCACGCAACTTGGCGAGACAATCCTTCGCGAAAACAGTCCATTGGCGCCATTCCCGCGCGGCGTCGCAGAAATCATTTTTTTCTGTAACGGGATCAAGGGAAAGGCTCGCGATGGAACGCGCGACTTCCGGAGCGAAATTATATTCGCAGAGCTTCAGAAACTCCTGAAAGCTGTAGAAGGGCTTTTCATGGCGTTTCAGGCCGGGCAGCGACGCGATGAAATAATGGATGTCGGTGGGCATGGCTGGAATCCGTCAGTTCTTGTCGGAAAGCGCGGCGGCGATGCGGGGACCGACGTAGGATGCGACGGCGTCGGCAAGAGCCTGATCCGTGAAGTCGTAAAGCACGTCGTTGTCCTTAAATGCGAGTTTGAAGCCGTTGGTGACGGTTGGGGCGGGGGAGAATTCGCAGCGATCCTTCAGATTGTCCGCAAGCTTCGCCTTGACGGCGGCGGACAGGGCGTCCAACTGGTCCTTGTTGACGAGCAGTTCGAGATTGTCTTCATTGCCGTCTTTCTGGAGGTAGCTTTCAACGATCTGCGCGATGATGCCGGGCATCTGCTGCGCGTCCAACGTGGCGTCCATCAATTGGAGGACGGCCGTCTTGACGCGGCTTTGGAGCTGCTGACGGAGGGAGAGCATCATGTCTCGCGCGGCCTGACGAAGGGCTTCTTCTCCTTTTTGCACAAGGATTTGCGAATCCGCCTGAGCCTTTGCGCGGCAGTCATCGGCTTCTTCCTGAGCCTTTTTGATGATGCCTTTCGCTTCGGCCTGGGCTTTTGCGATGATGTCGGCCTTGGTTTGCTCCGCCTTTTTCAGGCCTTCTTCGTTGATTTTGTTCAGTAGGGCTTGCAGATCGTCCGCCATGGTTTTCAGTTCCCTGAGAGACTATATATATGGTAAAAGAAAATGACTCACACTAGATGTTACTATACATTCCTCATTGAAGGTTTTCAAATCCTCATGAAAAAAAAGATGGAAGTGGCGGCGGCGAGGCCGCTGCCACTTACTTTATATCCAGCAATATGATATCTGGTTTGCAGAACATGCGCAGTTCGTAGAGGTTGCCGAGGCCGACGGATTCGCACAAATAACGCTTCGGGAAGATTTCATGGATGCCCGGGCGGGCGAGATGGTTGTTCTCTAGATTCGTGTGCGGACGCCATTCGATGAAAGGAATTTTGATTTGGCCGCCGTGGGCGTGACCGGAAAAGGCGACGTCCCAATCGTAGTCCTGCAATTTCAAAAGATGGTCCGGATTGTGGTCGAGAAGGAGATAGTGGACGTCTTCGCGCGGTTCGTCGATAAGCGGAAGGCAGCCTTGCGCATTCGGACGGCCTTTCCAATAGTCCTCCATGCCCGCGATGATGATGCGTTGTCCGTTGACTATTATGGACTTGGATTCATTTTGAAGAACCGTGATGTTCGCATCGGCAAGAAACTTTAGGACGGATGGGCCGGGAGGCGGAAACTTTTTGGGCTTGCGTTGGTAGTCGTGGTTGCCGAGACAGGCAAACGTCGGCATGGCTTGCGACAACAGTTGGAAGTAACTGAGCGCGAGGAGGTAATCGTGTTCGTTTTTGGGCATGATGCCGAAATCGCCTGTGATGACGGCGATGTCCGGCGAATGCGGGAGGGCGAGATCAAGAGCTTTGTGGAGGCGTTTGACGGCGGCGCTGTTGTAGAGGTGCGTGTCCGAAATGTGGAGGACGCGCAGCGGCTTTTTGAACGGGACGCGGAAGTCGTCCTTTTTCATTTCAACGCGGCGCAACTGGACGGCGGAGCTTTCGATTCGCGTCGCCACAAGAAAGACGCAAATGACTAGGGGAAGGACAAACATAAAAATGAAACGCCGCTTCCCCAGCAACTTGAAATTACGTTGCAACGTCTTGAACATTAGAGGAATCACGAAAGACAATACAACACAATGTGTTATGAACCACAGATCATACGGATTACACAGATTTTTTCACAGATTGCCTCGCCGCCGAGCCGACACATTTCAAAAGTATTGGTTCATAGATTATGAAATCTTGCGGCGAATGAATCCAAACGGCTACGGCGGCTCGGCGGTCTGATAGCGCTGCGCGCAACAGATGGAAAAGATAGTAAAAAATCTTTGTGAAAAAAACTACACAAGTCGCTTCGCGGAGCTTATGGCCAATTGCTTAAAAAGGCTTTAAGCTTTAAGCTTTAGGCTTTAAGCTTCGCGAAGGCGGGTGCATCAGAGTCCAAAGAGAGTCTTGGGACGTGTGTAGGAGAGGCTGACGGCGAGGCGTTCCGCGACTTCCGCCGGCATCTGGCCGAGTTCGACTTCGTTGCCGAGAACGTGGCAGAGCGTACGGCGGAACATTTCGTGGCGCGAGCCGTAGGAGAGAATCTTACGGGAGTCGGAGACCATGCCGCCCATGTTCGCGAACGTATCGACAGACGTAGAGTATTCGAGCTGGTTCTTCATGCCGATGAACGAATCGTTGAGCCACCACGCGAGGCCGAGCGAGACGGTGTTGCCGAAGGCGCGCGTCAGATGGGCGAGCGTCGCGTTGTGGATGGGATTCATGTTGTAGAGGACGGTCTTGAGGCGGCCATCGAAACGGTTCAGCAACGGCAGGAGGTTGGCGACGTAATCGGTCAGATGGTCGGAAATATCGCCGCCGACGTCTGCGCCGAGGCTGTTGTAGAGGGAGTCGCGCACGTCGCGAACGGCGCCGATATGGATTTGGAAGACCCATCCTTTCTGGGCGTCCATTTCCGCGACTTCGTTGAAGACGTAGGACATGTAGGCGATTGTTTCGGCTTCCGTAAGCGGCTTGCGCTCAAGGGCTTTCTGGAAGACGGCTTCCGCGTCCTGCTTCGCGATCTGCAGGCCGTAGGGAACGGCGACGCCGTGGTCGGAGGCGACACAACCGTTTTCGGCGAAGAAGTCATGGGCGGCCTTCAAGGCGGCGAGCAAGTCATCGATGGTCTTAATGGCGATGTTCCAACGATTTCCAAGCGTCTTCACATAATCCGCGAAATCCGGCTTGAAAATATTCATGGCCTTGTCGGGGCGGAACGTCGGATGGACGATGCCTTTCAGTTGCGACTTCTGGAGGGCTTGATGGTATTCAAGCGTGTCGGCAGGATCGTCGGTGGAGCACATGGCTTCGACGTTCATCTGCTTGATGAGATTCTGCTGGGAGAACTCTTTCTTCGCGAGAATGGCTTTTGACTTCTGCCAGATGGTTTCCGCGTTGTCGGCGGTGATGAGTTCGTCGATGCCGAGGCGGCGTTTCAGATCCAGATGGATCCATTCATACGTCGGATTGCCGGCGACCTTTTCGAAGGCGGCAGCCATGGCGATCCATTTGTCGTGGTTGGAGGCGTCTTTTCCTGTGAGCAGATATTCCGGAACGCCGGATTTGCGGAGAACTTCCCAGACATAGTGGTCGGTCGCGGCTTCGGCGTCCCACAGATCGGTGAAATTGCGGTCTTCGGCGAGCGCCTTGACATCGCAATGGTTGTGGGCGTCTATGATGGGAAGATCCTTGACGGCGGCGTAGAGCTTCTTGGATTCATCGCCGCGGAGGAGGTAGTTTTCGTCTAAAAATGCCATAAAATTAGTTGTTAGTGGTTAGTGGTTAGTGGTTAGTTAAGCTAAAAGCTTAAAGCCGAAAGCTAAAAGCAAATACAAGGCCGAAAGCTTAAAGCAATTACGTGGTTTTAGGGACAAAAGCGACTAAAGAGACAGTGGTGGATAGATGAAAAAGGCCGTTGGATGTTGCTCCAACGGCCTCTCAACTAGAAGCTAATTATTTCTTCTTGGCGGTCTTTTTGAAGGGAACCTTCTTGGTTACGGCTTTCTTGGCTGGCGCGGCTTTCTTGGTGGGAGCCTTTTTGGCAACGGCTTTCTTGATCGGAGCTTTCTTGCCCGGAGCTTTCTTCGCGGGAACGGAGGC
Organism: Victivallales bacterium; assembly: GCA_017548425.1. Lineage (GTDB taxonomy): Bacteria > Verrucomicrobiota > Lentisphaeria > Oligosphaerales > Oligosphaeraceae > UBA1407. Next base: position 31,639 of record JAFZAB010000221.1, on the reverse strand, counting down.
CTTCTTGGCGACGGCGGGAGCCGCATCGACCTTCACAGGCATGAGTTCGTTGTGAACTTTGCAGATCTTGCCCGTCTCGTTGGATTCGAGGCAGGCGACGACGGCCGCGAGAGCCTTGTAGCCTTTGATGCCGTCGAACGGCGGTTTGATGTCGTCGAGAATGCAATCAACGAACAGATCCGGAATGCCGGATTTGACCTGCACGGTGTTCGTGGCGACGGCTCCGACTTTGTACTTCTGAACTTCGCCGTTCTTCAGATAGACTTCGACGGGATAGTCCGGATTCGCGCCGAGAATCATGCGGCCTTCCGTGCCGTAGATGGTCGTGATGTTGTCTTCGGGACCATAGTAGGTCCAGGAGGCGGTGAGCTGGCCGAGAACGCCATCGGACATCTTGAGGATGCAGACCGCGTTGTCGTCAACCGTGATGGGCTTGCCTTTTTCATTCTTCTTGTCCATCGTGGCGACGAAGGAGGCGGCTTCGACGATGTCGGTGCCGAGCAGCCACGGAATCAGATAGCACTTGTGGACACCGAGGTCGCCCATGCAGCCGACGTAGGCCTTTTCCTTCTTGAAGAACCATGTATGCGGACCTTTGTCCTGCGACCATGTTTCCGGGCCACCGTGACCGAAAGCCGTGCGGAAGGTCATGACTTTGCCGATGACGCCTTCCTGCAGGAGTTTCTTGGCCTTGAGGTGGGGGGACATGAGGCACTGGTTGTGGCCGATCATGAGCTTGCGACCGAGCTTCTCAGCCGTGAGGATCATCTTGGAGGCGTCTTCGAGATTGGTCGCCATCGGCTTCTCGCAGAGGACGTCTTTGCCGGCCTTCAAGCAGGCGATGGTCAGGCGGGCATGCTCGCTGTTGGGCGTGCAGACGCAGACGGCGTCGATGTTCTTGTTGTTGATGATGGCTTCTTCGCTATCGACAACTGGAACATGGTACAGGCTGGAGAGGTATTCGGCGCGTGACTTGATGGGATCATAGACGGCGACGAGTTTCGCATAGGGGTTCTGTGAGAGTTCGAGAGCGTGGCGGAACAGGGCGATACTGCCTGCGCCGAGGATACCAAAACGCACCAATTCTTCTTTAGCCATTGTGTTACTCCGTTGTTTGTTTTTAGTTCAATTGGAAAAAGAAACAAATATCAATTTCATATAGAATAATACATTTACGGAAATATGCAAGAAAATTTATTCGATGATGTAATAGATGGTGTTGGCGGAGGTTGTGAACGAAAGCTTGCCGTCTTCATACGTGGATGGGATGGCGGGCAGTTTTTCGCCTGTGTTGGCCATCGGATAGACCTTCAAAGCGGGATTGGCGGTTTTGATGGAGATTGCCGCGTTGATGTGATCCGTGAGGATGGGGCCGTAGCCTGAAGTGACGCGTTTGTTGCGGGCGAACGAATAGGAGAAGCCTGTGTTTTCGGCGCGACCGACGACGATGAAATAGAGCTTGTCCGCCTGGCTGATTGGTTTGTCCGACGGCGAACTAATGGCGACGGTCGCGAACTGCCCGTCGATGGCGACCGTCATGTCGTTGGTGCTGAACGACTTCTTGTTTTGGAAGAACGATGTGACGACCTGTGAGCGCGGCGTGTCGATGACAACGCTGGCGTTTTTCAGATCACGCTTAATCTGGCCGTTTTCAGACGTGATTTCGGTTCCGTTGATGAGCGAACTGTCCTTTGGCGTGATGTCGTTCGGGGCGACATCGTCTGCGAATTGTCCTTCGAAGCGGTAGATGTTGGAAAGCGACCGCAGGACGGGGAGGCTCCAACTGCTTGGGGATTTGGTCGTTTCGGCAACCTGCGCGGAATGGACGAGACGTTTGACGGTCTTGCCGGGCGTGACGTCGCCGCGACGGTAGATCAACGATGCGATCGGGAAGAGGCCGAAGCGGGCGGGATCGTTGAACGTCTCGAAGGAGCCGCTGAGGGCGTCCGTCGGAATGGACGAATGGCGGTAGGTATAGACGGTCAGACCGTTCCAATTCTGGAAGGCGGAGACGGCGGCGATCCAGGCGGGCAGTTCCGCGCGGAATTCGTACGGCCATGGCGCGTCCCATTCGGAGACGAAGAACGGCTTGCCCGCGAGTTTCTGGAAGCCGAGGCCATCGGTGATGATGGACTCATTGCGGAGCATGGAGTTCGTATTGAATTCGCCGCCAGACTTCGGATGGTTCCAGTAGGCGTGAGAATCCGTATAGTCGAGTTTGTTAAGCGAGGCGAGAAGGCTTGTGTTGCGCGTCCAGTTGGAGCCGGTGAGCGGAACTTTCACGCCAATTTCGTTGCGGAGAAATTCGCCCATTTCGCGGTGGTATTCGTCCGTGACGTGGATGAAGAATTTGACCATCGCATCCGTCTTCTGCGTGAAATCAACTTTGTCCGGCGGCAATTCGATGTTGTTTTTGGCGGCCCATTCGCGGTACATCGCCTCGAAACGCGTACGGTACGGTTCGATCACGACAGACTGCGACCACAAGTCGTTTTCATTGGCGAATTCCATCATGGCGACGGCTGGATCGTCTTTGTAGGCCATTTTCGTATAAGGATTTACATGCGTCCAGAGATTGCGCGAATATTCCTTCTGAAGTTCGATGAGCTTGCGGTCGAAATAGCAGTACGGCTTCGCGCAGATGGGAAGCTCTTCCGCGTTATCGACGCCGTCGCCTTTCTTGAACGTGCGGTTGACGAGCTGGTCGAGATAGATGTAGATGCCTTCGCGTTTGAGGCAGTACATCAAGTAGTCGAATTTGTCGAGATTGACGGGATCGAAGGAGCGTGTGTTGTCCGCTTTTTTGTCGAAGAGGCTGTTTTCGCCCCACTGCGTGTCTGCATGATGTGTGCGGACGATGTTGATGCCGTAGGAGGCGAGGCGTTTGGCGACGAGTTCGGCCTGCTCATGCGTGGGGAAGTTCGCGCCTGCGGAAAAGCACGTCCCCCAGAAACGGATGGGCTGACCGTTACCGGAAGTAATGAATTGGTCGCCTTTTACGGCGATGAAACCATGTTGTCCGGCAGGCTTTTCATTGAGGAAGGAGACGTCCAGCGGGGAGGGTGTGTCCCACGGAAGCGTGTAGGGGAACCATTTGGACGTATCCGTGACGGATGTGACGGCGTTGGCGGCCAGAAGCGGCGTCATGGGGCCGTCCGCATTTTCGGCGGAGAACGTGATGGTTCGTTCGACGTCAACGGGGCCGATTTCACCGCCTTTCTCGAAACGCGCGAAGCTCAGGCGGATTTCAAGGTTGCTGCCGCCCCATGCGCGGTTGTCTTGGAAGAAAAGATAGATGGGCTGGTCAAATTGCAGGGTGACGGAAGGCGCTTCTGTCACGGGCTTTATGGAAATTGATTTAACGGTGCCTCCGAAAGGTGTCTTTTCGCCGACCGTTTCGGGGATGACGAAGGATTTCGGGCCTTCCGTCGTCTCGCAGAGAAGTGTCGCCCCTGTATAGAAGGGGAGCATGAGATAGTAGGAGAGCTGATAGCCGTTGAGGCGGATCTTCTGCGGGATGTTGAACTTATAGTGGCTGATGAGCTTGTGCTTTGTTTCGTCCAGCGAGTTCTGTTCGATGATGTTGAGCGGGACGTCGCCGGTCTTCGGGATGGTGATACCGCCTTCATATGTGCGGCAGTTATCGTCATCCTGTATGTTGAAGGCACCTTCTGATTGCGAGGCGTAGGCCCATTCAAGGCCATGGACGGCGGCGGACACTTGGACATAGGTGGACGAGCCTTTCGAGAGGGTTCCTGCACCGTTGTCATCATGGCTTAAAATGAGCATGCTTCCTGTGTCCACGTTCATAAGCGGTTTTGTTTGGTTGATCATTTTCTGCAGTTCCTCCGGGGTGGCTGTGGAGACGGTGAGGCGGTTGACGTATTTGATGTTCTTTCGCGGATTTGACGGTGCAAGCGCGAAGCGCAATTCAATGGCGTTTATCTCGAAGGCGCGGTCGTCCTGTATGAGAATGGAAGCGAGTTTGGAGGTCTTCAGCACGAGATAGTTGCCGTCATCCTGCTTGATGGCGATTCCGCTGTCGATGGAATTGTGGATGCTCTGCTTTTGGTATTCCTTTGAAAACACGTCTTTAACGCCGCTCGGAATGGTGACGAATTCACGACCGGCGACGGCGTCCGGCGGCAAAATCGCAAGAACGCAGACGCCGTTGAGCGAGAGCGATGTTTTCGTCGTCGTGGTGTAGGTAAGGCAGGACTGTCCTGCGCCGCTGGTGGATTTCACAATCTTGAAATCCATGACGTTCTGGGTTTTGGGCACAGGCAGCGACACAGAGGCGGATGTGAGCGACGGATCGGCGGGTGAATCTTCGCCAATGGATTGATTGGTCCATGATTTGTCCCATATGATGGGACGGACGGCGCGAATGAAATTCTGGCCTTTGATGAAGGCGCAGCCGTTTGGCGCCAAATCGAACGTCTGGGCGTTGAGAAGCAATCCTGCCAACGTGCATAAGATAAAGAGTTTCTTCATGTTATTCCTTTATTATAATATGGTTGGTGGTGGTTGGAGTGGCGGAAAACGGCTGCGATGGACGGTTTAGACAAAGACGCGGAGGAGGTTGTCGTCGGAGAATTGATTTCCGGCGGACGCATAGTCGCAGACCTTTGAGCCATCGTCCAACTGATAGGCGCGTTTGATGCCTTCGACGGGCGGCAGAAGCGTGGCGTTTTTCGGATTGCCATACGGCTTGTCGATGTCGCCGAGACGCGAATCGCGAACGAGCAGGACGGGACCACGGCGGAGGGCGGTGAGTTTTGAACCATCGGCGGCGGGAATGATGGCGAGCGACATGTCAAGATTCAATTCGATGACATCACCATCCTGCCACAGGCGGTTGATTGGACGGTAACTGCCTGGTGTGACGGAGATTGGCTCGCCGTTGAGCAACAGCGTCGTATTCTTGCTCCAAGCGGGAATACGGAGCTTAAGGGTGAATTCGCGCGGACGGGCGGGCTTGACGGCGATTTTCACGGCGCCTTCGTCCGGATATTCGCCTGTGATGACAAGCTGGAGGCCGCTGTCAACGGCAATGTCGGCCGCTTCGTAGAGGTTGACGACGACATTGGGGCCTTCTTTCATGGCAGCTGCAAGTGCGCTAGTCGCAAGAGCTTCGGGACCTTGCGCGAGACAGCAGTCTTCACCGTAGCCCGGAATTTGGTCGCCTGCGCGCTTCTTGGGGGCGGCGGCGCAGAGCGGCGACGGATTGAGATGCATCCACCACGAGCCGTCTGGAACCATTTCGCCGAGCACGCCGTTATAGACGGAACGTTCGATTTGGTCGGCGATCGTCGAATCGCCTGTCATGCGCAAGAGGCTGAGCGCGAAGCGGATGAATGTGGTTGTAACGCATGTTTCGCCACGTCCGCCGAGCTCCGCGTTCGTCTGATTTTTGACGCCTTCGCACCAATATTCGCCAACGGAATCTTTCAGACCGCCGACGCCTGTGACGAAAATCTCCTGATCGACGACGTTTTTGAAATATTTGACGATGGCTTCGAGATAGCCATTGCGGCCTGTTTCGCGATAGAGTTCGAGCATGCCTTCGACGCAGGACGTCATTTCATACGCTTTGCCGTTGCCGATCTTGAACGGCGCGACGCCATCGAGAACCTGCTGGAAGACGGAGGCGCCGCCGCCATCGACGATCCATTCGGCGTAGTCGAGAAAACGCTTTTCGCCAGTCAGCCAATAGACCTGCAGAATGGCGCCGAGAATGGACGATGGCGCCATACCGTCATGCCAGCCAGATTCGACCATCGTCTTGCCGTTTGGGCCGACCTGCGACATCAAATGGTCGAGGCAATCGACCAGAACTTTCACGACATCAGGATCGTAACCGACTGTATTGCAATAACGTGTGAGGCCGAGAATGACGTATTTGCGGCCCCAAACGTCCCAATCCGTCGTCTGGAGATTGGCGGGATAGGAGGAGATGCAGCCGTCTTTCGTCTGCGTGGCGCAGATGTCCTTCACGGTCTGGCGGATCAACGCGAGCAGTTCGCCGTCCGGTTTGGCGCGCCATGAACGGATGGCGGAACGGACGATTTTGCCCCAAAATTCGCAACGCCAACGGTGGTCGCATTCCTTCCGTTCGGCGAATGGTTGGACAAGATGTTTGTAATCAACGGTTTTCAATCTGTTTTTGATGCTCAAATCCAAGGCTTCGCCAAGACGGCCATGCAATTTGATGGCACCGGCGTTCAGGAGGGAGAAGGAATCTGCGATTTTTTTCATGGTGGTTACCTTTTATTATTTTAAGGGACGAAAGGGACGAAAGGGACGAAAGGGACGAAAGGGATATTAGTTTTTTGGGCGGCGGTTCCACGACGGCGGTTCAGGCTTGTCCCAACGATCGCCTCGGTCAGACCGTTTACGTGGTGTGTAAGACGGCTGTCTGGAAGGATATGCGTCATTACGGCGTGGCGCGCCTTTTGCGTAGGGCGGCGGCTGGCGGTCATATTGCGGGGATGGCCGTTTGGGGCTTTTGCCGCATTTGGCGGCGATGGCGGAAATGGCCAGACGCGCAGTGGCGAAAGCCGCATGGAGATTGAAACCGCCAGTCGGGCCGTCGATATCCATGAGTTCTCCTGCGAAGAAAAGGCCGGGAATGCGTTTGCATTCCATGGTCTGCGGATCGATTTCATGGAGGGCGACGCCGCCGACGGTGACGATGGCTTCTTTCAACGGACGTATCTCTGTGACATCCAATGGCATCTGCTTCAGATATTGTTCAGCGGGAACCTCTTTCGGAATGGCGGATGCGAATACGCCGCAGAGGGCTGGCGGAATGTCCTGTTTGGCGAGAGCGTTGGCGAGCATGCCGCGCCCGAGCTTCATCTTGAGATTTTGGACGGAAGTGCCTGGAAACAAGTCGAGAACGAGTGAAAAATCTTTCAAAATGTTGCGGGAGATTTGGCGGACGGCGTCGAAAACAGCGGTTCCGCGGAGGCAATCGCTTTCGACGAGAAGATTGCCGCTCGTGACGGCGATGCGGTGGCGTTCGCCATCGAAAACGGTGATTTCGACTTGCGGAATGTCCGCTTTTTCGCTTGGATTAAGCCATGGATTGGCGAGTGTGACGCCCGCAAGGCCGGGCCGTGGATCCGTGACGTCCAGCCCGAGCTCCTTTGCAAAACGCTGTCCGTCACCGACGGAACCCGTCTTCGGATAGGAGAAACCACCTGTCGCCAAAAGCACATAACGCGCTGTCATCGTGAGCTTTGGCGATTTGACGAGAAAGCCGCCGTCTGGAAGCGTCGTAATGGAATCGACGGGGCAGTTGGTCATGAATGGAATTTCAAAATCGCGCAGCCTGTCTGTGAAACAGTGGAGGACATCATCGGCCTTTTCGGTGGCGGGATAGATGCGGTCACGATTGACGATGGTCGGCAGGCCCCACCGTGAGAAAAGTGTGCGGAGGTTGCCTGGCGAGAGCTTTTCCAAGGCGGTTTGCAGGAAGGAGGCGGTTGGTTCGCCATAGGCGTCCAGCAATTCTTCCGGCGTTCCCGCATGGCTGATGTTGCAGCGGTTGTTTCCGCACATAAGTAACTTGAGGCCAGGACGATGGCGCCGTTCAAGAACAACGCATCGAAGGCCTGTCTCCGCGGCTGTTGCGGCGGCCATGAGGCCCGCCGCTCCTGCGCCGACGATGATAAGATCGGTGTTGAAATCCATATTCATGTTGGAAATAGTGGAAAAGTTGAAAAGACGTTGTTTATTTAGAATAACCTTCCAATGTGTAAAAGCAATTTATATATGGAATATAAAATAAAAGGAAAAACGAAAAATCATGAAACTGAAGACCGTAATTTGGATGATGGCGGTTTGGCTTGGCTTGACGGCGACCGCATGGGGTGATATATCTTATCTCGTTCCCGGAAAGGAAGATACGCCGAAAGGACTGGCAGTGGATATGGGAGGCCGTTGGGCGACGGGGCGGTTTGGAAAGGCCGCGTATTTAGGGGCTGGGGGCGATTCGTCCATTTTCTTCAAAGACCAGGAGGCGGTGCGCGTCGGCAAAAACAGTTTCAGCCTGCTGATGTGGCTTTGTCCAGACACGCTGAAGACGAAGGATGACACGATTTACCGTCGTATCCTTTTGAAAATCAACAAGAAAAATGAATTTTGGGTGTTGGATGTGTATGCGGATGGGCGGCTGATGTTCTCCATGCGGGACGATGGCGGCCAATATGCTTCGACGAAATCGGAACCAATTCTGAAAACGGGCAAATGGCAGCATGTGGCGGTCGTCGTGGACCGAGAGAAGAACACGACGTCGTACTATGTTGGCGGAGCGACGGCCGGCGTTCGAAATCATAATCCGCAACTGACTGGAAATCTGGATGTTCCGGATGCCCCGCTGATTGTCTCGACATGGACGGGGCGGAAATTCGAAGGGCTTTTCAGCAGTTTTCGGTTGGTGAATCGGACGATGGATGCGGATGAAATCATGCAGGAGGTCAAGATGAGTGAAAATAATTATGAATCGACGGAGCGCGAATTGGCCGCGCGGGAGACGCCGTTCTACAGTCCTGTACTGCCGAAAGGAACGGCGCAGACGATGTGGAACATGGCGGAGCTTTCCAAGGTTCCCAAAACATATCCTGTGGAAACAGAGCCGTTTAGCAATATGAAAGACGATGATGTGAAGCCAATTTTCTACGACGGCGTTCCGTACAAAGGCAAGCCGACGCGCGTTTTCGCGTATATTGGTTTTCCGAAAGACGCGTCCACTGAACATCCCGTTCCGGGCATGGTTCTCGTCCATGGCGGTGGCGGAACGGCGTTCCGCACATGGGTCAAGACATGGAACGACCGCGGCTATGCGGCCATCGCGATGGACAATTGCGGCCATCTGCCGTTGCCGTTGGACACGGATGGCAAGCCGTGGCCGAAGCATGAATGGTCCGGCCCGGCCGGATGGGGCGATTTCGGCAGCGTGAACGAGCCTGTGACGGATCAGTGGACATACCATGCCGTGGCGGCGGTCGTGCTCGGCCATTCGTTGTTGCGTTCCTTCAAGGAAGTCGAAGCGGATAAAATCGGCGTGACGGGCATTTCGTGGGGCGGTTATCTGACGAACATCGTGGCTGGCGTCGATGACCGTTTCAAATTCGCGGCTCCCGTATATGGTTGCGGCTTTCTGGGCGAAGGCAGCGGCTGGATGGGAACGTTCCGCGGCATGGGGACGGATAACTCGATGAAATGGCTAAGGCTTTGGGATCCTGCGGAATACGTCTGCTTCGCAAAGATGCCGATGCTGTTTTGCAATGGCACAAACGATATTTTCTATCGTACGCCGGTGTGGCATCGGACGACGTTGTTGCCGCGTGGCGAAGTCTTCCGCAGCTACAAGATCCGCATGCCGCATGGCCATGCTCCGGCTGGCGATCCGCCTGAAATCAAATGCCTTGCGGATTCGTTGCTGAAAGACGGCGAGCCGTTGCCGAAAATCTTGTCGTTCTCCGTGCTTGGCCGTCGTGTCAGTGCCAAAATCGCCGGTGGCGGACCGTTACTGGACGGCCGATTGGCGTTCACGAAGGACGGCGGCGAATGGCCCGAACGGAACTGGGAGGTCGCCGATGCGGAATATGACGAAGCGACGGGAACTTTGACAGCCGTCGTGCCGTCTAATGCAAATGCCGCGTATTTGTTCGTCACGGACAAACGCGGGATGACATGCACATCTGAAGTCGTTTTCTATTGAGACAAGCGTCCATTGGGGGCGTAAAGTTAATTTTTCCTATAGTAAAATTGCGTTAATGCATATGAAGTTGTATATTTATCTTTTTAACCTTTTCCATTATTATTAATGGAATAAAAGAAAAAAACAAAATCACATAAGAACATAGGAAACACAATGAAAGCAACGAGTATCGTACTTGTCCTGATGCTGTTATTCAGCGGCGTATGCGTGAGGGGCCAGGAGGCGGCGCCCACCGGCGGAGCACCGGCGAGCGTCGTGGAAACGCAGCCCACGCAGAATGAGCCGGCGGCGGAAGTCGCTGAAGCGGCGGAAGATGAAGAAGCCGAAGCCACGGAAACCGAAGAGGAGAATTCTGGCACTATCACGATTGAAGACATCATGGTTCGCGGCGGTTGGCTGATGAACGTCATCGCAGGTTTGTCGCTTCTGGCGATCGCGTTGCTGTTCTTCTATCTCTTGTCCATGCGGCAGGGCACGTTGTATCCGCGTTCGTTCATCATGGAAGCGCAGGATGCGGCGGAAGACGGTGATTTGGAAGGACTTCGCGATTTGTGTCTGAACAATGGCTCATGCGCGGCGAAAATCATCAGCGCGGCGTTGGAGCAGTGCGAAGACGGTCACATCGCGGATCATGTCATCCTGCGGGATGCGATGGAAGATGAAGGCGGCCGCCAGGCCGGCCTGTTGTGGCAACGCCTTCAGTATCTGATGGATATCGCGGTCATCGCCCCGATGGTCGGACTGCTTGGTACGGTTTGGGGTATGATGGTCTCCTTCAGCGGTTTGGAAAGTGGCGTCAGCATGATCAACAAGGCCGACACGTTGGCGAACGGTGTTTCGCAGGCCATGTACACGACGTTCGGCGGCCTGATCGTCGGTATCTTCGCGATGGCGATGTACGATTTGATGCGCGGCCGTTTGAACAAGCTGATCGGCGGCATGGAAAGCGCATGCAATTCCGTCCTCCGCAGACTGTCCGCAAGCAACAGACTTTAATATCGCTTTAGCAAGGGCTTAAGCATGAATTTCAAAAGAAAAATCACGGAAACGAACGCCGGCTTCCAGATGGGGCCGATGCTTGATATCATCTTCATTCTTTTGATTCACTTCATGGCGGCGACGATTTTCGCGCAGTGGGAGAACAAGCTTGAAATCAAAGTGCCCACGGCGAGTTCGGAAAATCACAGCTACCGCCAGCGTGGCGAAGTCATCATCAACGTGGATGAAAAGGGCGTGGTGTCCATCAATAGCCAGGAGCTGTCCATGGAGCGGCTGGAACGAATCTTGCAGGAAGTCCAGGCGGCTTTCCAAGACCAGCCGGTCATCATCCGTGCGGATGAGAAGACGCAGCACAAGGATGTCATCAAAGTTCTGGATTTGTGCGCCAAAGTCGATATCCGCAACGTGTCGTTCGCGACGATTCGTCCGGAGGAGAAGTGACGTTGCAGGAGGCGAAGATGACGCATATGCCTAAAAGTCGCAAGTGCCATATTTTAGCATATTTGGCTGTTCTGCTTCTGTCTGTCTCCCCCGCGTTCGGGCAGGGGACGGTGGAAGAGTTGCACGATCCGCAGGACCAGTACATGTATGCGCATGGCTTGCAGGACCGCAAGCTCTACGACCGCGCGGAAAAGCTGTATCGTGACTTTTTGGCGGCCAATGGCGGTCATCGTCTTGCCGCTGAGGCCCATGTGAATTTGATTCTGTGCCTTCATGAACAGATGAAAACGGACGACATGCTGGCCAGCATCGCGGAATTCCGGAAGAATTTTCCGACGAACGCGAAATTGGAGGCGTTGACGAGTTGGGAGGCAGACGCCTACTATCAAAAGAAAGATTACGCGCGTGCGGCGGAGAGTTTTCGTCTGCTTCGCGCTTCGAAAGACGAATCTCTGGCTGAATATTCGACGTATCTTTTGGCGATGTGCATCCGCTATCAGAATGGAAAAGATACGGAGGAAGTGCTTGATTTGTTCAGAACGCTGGCAAAAGGCGAACTGCGTGGCGACCGCCCATGGCGTGCGTTTTCGCTTTACCAGTTGAGTTGGCGTGCTTTAACAGCGCGGCAACTGGAAGAGGCGGAGGCTGGTTTCAAGCGGCTTTCAGGCAATGAAAGCGTGTCGCCTGAAATTCGAGAAGCGTCCATGTACCGTTTGGGCGAAGTCTGCAACGCGCGAGGCCATTATGCGGATGCGTTGGCCGCTTACGAACTCTGCTTGGGACTGTATCCGGACGGCGCGAGCAGCCGCGAAGTGCGGAAACGCCGCGTGATGTTGCTGTTTGACCAAGGCAAGGCGGCGGAGGCGTTGGAAAAGGCTGAAGACTGGCATCGACGTTATGCGGAAGTCCATGATTATGAGATGGATTACGTGCATGGCCTGTGCTTGTTCAATGCGCGGCGTTATCCGGAGGCGCGTCCATTCTTCATGCGAATCGAAGAGATGGCGGATGTTCCGACGGACATTCGTCGAATGGTCAAAACGTATATCATCTACTGCCTGATGGAGGAAAAATCGTTTGAGCAGGCGGGCGAGAAGATTGATGCGTTTGTGAAGGAATATCCGCAGAGTCCGGAGAAGGCCGGCATGTTGCAGCATCGTGGCCGTATCTTCGAATTGAGTGGAAAGCTTGAGGAAGCGGAAAACTCGTATCGGCAGGCACTTGCGCTATACAAAGGCAATCTGCCGGAACAGGTCCGCAGCCATGAACTGTTGATTTCCATGTTCATGAAGGCGAAGGAATGGCAGAAGGCGGCGGATGAATTGCAGGTTTTGAGCCGTCTGCCGGGCATTGAGAAACCCGCGTCATTCCTGCTGCAAGCCGCTGAATGCGAACGCGAAGCGAAGCATCTTGATTTGGCGACGCGCGATTATCTGAAACTGATTGAAACGTATCCGCAGTCGAAGGAAGAAGTCGATATCAGCCGCGAACGTCTCATGTACATCTACAGCGAAGCCGACCAGTTGGAAAAAGCGGAGGAGCAAGTCCGTGAATTGCTGAAAGATGCGACTGGTGAGCGGGCGGAGCGTTTCACGCTCGGTCTGGCCACCATCCTCTACAATCGAAAAGAGCGCAAGGCGTCTTTGGACGTGTTAATGGCGGCTTTGGAAAAGCCGCTGGTCGGCGGCGCGGAAATCGAGCAGAGCATGAAGAAGCTTGCCGCGCAAATTCTTCTGACGTCGTTCGTCGGTGAGAAACAGGACAAGAAAACGCCGAATGATTTGAAGAACATGTTCGACGGCGTCAAGCTGGTCAATGACTTGCTTGTCAAATACAACGGCGTCAATCTGGACGGTCCGTTCCTGTATCAGGCAGGCATGGTTTGCAGTGACTTGCGTGATTCCGGCGTGGATCTGGCCGGTTTCGATTCGCGTGCATGCGAAGAGCGGATTTGGCGGACGTTGTGGCAGCGGAAGAACGAACCTGTCTGGGCGTGCCGCGGCGGTCTGGAGCTTGCAAAACGTCTGGTCGTGGCCGGCGAGGCGAGCCGCACGGAAGCGGGCAAGTTGCTGACGGATTTGCAGGTCAAGATTCCGGAAGTGGAAGGGACGTTGAATCCAGACGAACGGATGCCGTTCCGCTGCGATGTTCTCGCGCTGTTGGCGGAGAATCTCTACTACCAGAAGCAATACACGCAGGCGTTGGATCTGGCGGAGAAGGTCTTGGTCTTGTCCGGCGGTCGTTCGAAGGAGGAAAGCACGTCGCTGGCGTGGCTTGTGAAAGCGAGAATCCTGCTGGACGTCGATAAGAATCCGACTGATGCGTTGACCTACGCGACGATGTGTTACATCGTCGGCAACCATCCGTTGTACAATCCGACGGCGATGCTGCTGGCGATCCGCGCCCATCTGGCGTTGGGCAAGAAGGATTCCGCGCGTGAGGCGTGGGAGGAATTGCGGCGGCGGTATCCGCTGAAGGCGGAGGAATATCGCGGCGACGCGGCGTTGAAGCCGTTGTTCGAAGAGAAAACGAAATAAAAAATCATGTCAAAGAGGCGGATAAACAAAAGTTTTTGTTAAAAAGACGTTAAAAAGACATTGAAAACACAATAAAAGTCATATAAATTAAGTTTTATATATATAGAAAGGTTTGCTGGGTAGGAATCTCTAGAAAGCGGTTCCGCAGAATGTGGAAAGATTCATAAACCAAAGGAAACAGTAATGGCGACAGCGAAAATCCAGATCTTGTCAGACGGCCCGATGCGCGGCAATTCATTCCAACTGACGAATGATAGCTACACGATTGGTCGTACGGACAGTTGTGATATAGCCATCCCGGATTCGACGATCAGCGGGCATCATTGCACGTTGTTCCGTACGGAGGAAGGCGTTTACATGCTTCGTGACGAAGGGAGCACGAACGGCTCCTCTTTGAACGGCGAACCGATCGAGGCCGGACAGGAAGTCGTGCTGAAGCAGGGCGACATCTTCCAGCTGGGCGGCATCGAAGTCATGTTCGACACAGGCGAATTCACGCAGCATGCTTCGACCCACACCAGTAGCCATGTCATCAGCCTTGAGCACACGGGCACTGGTGAAATCCAGCGGAACACCATGAAGAACATGGCTGGCACGACGACGACGAAACGCGCCGTGCAGCTTCGTGACAACAAAGGCTCCAACGCCATCTGGTATGGCGTGATCGCGTTGCTCGCTCTGGCTGCGTTGGGTGTGGCCGGCATGGTGTTCATGAAGATGTTCCAGTAAGAATTTCGCCCCGCATGCCGCGGCATGCGGGCAGATGATGTGTCTGCATGCAGCCCGGGGCTGGTTCTTTCGGGCTGCGCAGCCTGGAAGAAGTTTCGCCTAGTCGGCGGAACTTTTTTTTATTGATATTGATGAAGATGAATATTGTGTAGAGGCTTAAATGTCAGATAAGCGTACAAAGGAACCACCACGGAGACGTGATACGGAGGGCGGGCCCGGCGGGCCGTTGCTTCGCCCGCCGGTGAAAATGCTGCTGTTGTGGGCGGTCGTGATTTTCGCGATTCCGCTGTTTTTGGTTTTGTTCAACGGACGTGACACGACGCAGTTGCGCGAACTTCGCCAGAGCGATTTCGAAGATTTGCTCAAACGCCGCCTCATTCAGAAGGTGACGATTGAAGAGCAGCAGTCGAGCGGTGCGATGATCGTGCTGGAAGGCACGTATTGGCCGACGGAGGACGTTCGGAATTCATGGCAGAAACGGAGTGGTTTGCTTCAGAGAAAACGTCCCGAAGCGCAGACGGACGGCAAGGCGTCTGGAAAAGACGCCGCGAAGGATGACAAGTCTGGTTTCGTGCAGGAGCCGATGGTCATCCGCTTCAAATGCCGCGTCGTCTATAGCGATATTCTGGACCAGATGATCCGCGAATACTGCGCTGTCCGCGAAACGCGTTTTTCCAACGGCTTATGGACGAACATCATGATTTCCGTCCTCCCGATTCTGCTGATGGTCGGGCTGTTCTATTTCATTTTCGCACGGCAGATGCGCGGCGCTGGCAACGGTGCCTTGCAGTTTGGAAAGAGCCGTGCGCGGATGCTCAACCCTGGAAAGGACAAGTTGACGTTGAAAGACGTGGCGGGCATTGACGAAGCGAAGGAAGAAATGCAGGAAATCGTTGATTTCCTGAAAGATCCCGCGAAATTCCGCCGTCTGGGCGGCAAGATTCCGCGTGGCGTCTTGATGGTCGGTCCGCCCGGAACAGGTAAGACGTTGCTTGCGAAGGCGATTGCGGGCGAAGCGGATGTGCCGTTCTTCTCCATCAGCGGTTCCGATTTCGTGGAAATGTTCGTCGGTGTCGGCGCGAGCCGTGTTCGCGACATGTTTGAAGAAGGCAAGAAGCATTCTCCATGTTTGATTTTCATTGATGAAATCGACGCCGTCGGCCGTTCGCGTTTCAGCGGAATTGGCGGTGGCCATGACGAACGCGAGCAGACATTGAATGCGCTGCTCGTTGAAATGGATGGCTTTGAAGTGAATTCCGGCGTCATCGTGATTGCGGCGACGAACCGTCCGGACGTCTTGGATCCTGCGTTGCTCCGTCCAGGCCGTTTTGACCGCCAGATTGTCATCGACCTGCCGGATCTCCGTGGCCGTCTCGGCATTCTGAAAATCCATGCCGCGAAAATCAAGCTGGATCCGTCCGTTGATTTGAAAGTCATCGCGCGTGGCACGACTGGCTTCAGCGGCGCCGATCTGGCGAATCTCATCAACGAAGCGGCGCTGATTGCGACGCGTGCTGGCAAGGAAACCGTCGGTCTCGACGATTTGGAAGCGGCTCGTGACAAAGTTTGCTTCGGCAAAGAGCGCCGTAGCCGCAAGGTGACGGAAAAAGACCGCAAGCTGACGGCCTATCACGAAGGCGGCCATGCATTGGTGAACATGCTCTGCGAGCATACGATTCCGTTGCACAAGATCACGATCATTCCGCGCGGACAGGCCGGCGGCATGACGATGTTCCTGCCGGAACAGGACATTTACCATCGTTCCTACAACGAGTTGCGCGATTCCATCGCCGTCGCTCTCGGTGGCCGCGCCGCGGAGGAATTGGTTTTGGACGACATTTCGACGGGTGCCTCCGGCGATATCCGCCAAGCGACGGAAACGGCCAAGAAGATGGTCTGCCAATACGGCATGAGCCGTCGCATGGGCCCCGTGAACTACATCGGCCGCGAAGAGCATATCTTCCTCGGCCGTGACATCACAAGAAGTGAAGACTTCAGTCCTGAAACGGCACGCGAAATCGATTTGGAGATTCGCGGTCTCGTGGAGGAAGGACAGAAGCGCGCGTTGGCGTTGCTGAAGGATAATCTGGACAAGCTGCACAAGCTTGCGGAAGCCTTGCTGGAACGCGAGACGATGACCGCCAAAGAGGTCTATGAACTTCTGGAGATGGAAATGCCCGAACACGCCGCCGAATCCGACGACGACTTCGGCCCGGACGATTCCGCCGCCAAAGACGACGGCCCGAAGATGGCCGCTCCGCCGTTGGAGCCGGAGGATGTGCCGCCCGCCAATCCGCCAAATCCCCCTATACATTAAATAAAAGAACCACGAATGGACACGAATGGACACGAATGTTGGTATTAGTCAAAACTAACATCCGTGTCCATTTGCACTTATGAATAAACGATAACGTGAATGGAATCATACGATGTCATCATCATCGGGGCGGGGCTTTCGGGGCTGGCGGCCGGAATACGGCTCAGCCAGTATGGAAAGCGCGTGCGGATTGTTGATCGCCAACGTTTCGCGGGCGGCATGAATTCGTACTATCACCGCGGCGGACGTTGCTATGACATCGGCCTCCATGCGATGACCAATCTCGCGAATCCAAACGACCATTCCGCGCCGTTGAACACATTGCTGCGGCAGCTGCGGATCCGTCGTGAAGAGCTTGAACTCTGCCCACAAAAACGCTCCTGCGTGAAATTTCCAAACGCGATTCTGTGGTTCGACAACGATTTTGAGACATTGCGCGAAAGCGTCCGGCAGAATTTCCCGCGTTCGATGGACGGTTTCGACCAGTTGGCGCAAATGATCCGCGACGATGACTGCTTCAATCCGTTGCTCGGTTATCTCTCTGCACGAAAGATTCTTACAGAAGTCATTCCAGATGAAGAGCTTCGAGAGATGCTGCTTTGCCCCGTGATGCTCTATGGAAGCTGCTGGGTGGATGACATGGACTTCCATCAGTTCTGCATCGTGTTCAGAAGCATTTTCTTCGAAGGGCTGTGCCGTCCCGCTTACGGCATGGAGCGGTTCATCGCGAACTTCACGCGGCGGTTGGAAGAAAACGGCGTCGAATTGAGCATGGGCACCACCGTGCAGGCGATTCGTTTGGAAAATGGATTGGTCTCTTCCGTGTTGTTGGACAACGGCGAAGAACTGTCCGCACGCAATGTTTTATCCTGCGCAGGTTATCCGGAGACGATGTCGCTGTTGCCGTCGCCATCGTTGGAAATGCCGCGTCATGGGGCGCTGGCCTATACGGAGACGCTGTTTGAATTGGACACGCCCGCCGCGGAGCTTGGCATGATGGAAAGCATCCAATTTGTCAGTACCTGTCCAAGCTTCCATTATGCTCCGCCGAAGAACGATTCCGTTGACATGGACAGTTATGTGCTGTGCATGCCTGAAAATTTCCAAGGCGTCCATGAAACGGACGGCGGACCGATTGTCCGCATGTCCCATCTGGCAAATTATCATGTTTGGAAGTCATTGGACAAGAGTGCTTACCAAACGGAAAAAGAACGCATCATGGATCGTCAGCAAACGGTCTTGGAAGAACCATATCCAACCTTCAATGCGCATGTCAAACGGCGCGAGATGTTTTCGCCATTGACGTTGGAGCGATACACGGGGCGTGTCGGCGGTTCGATTTACGGCTCGCCGGATAAGAAAAAGGACGGCCGGACGTCCATTCCCAATTTGTATTTATGCGGTAGCGACCAAGGCTATTTGGGCATCGTCGGCTCCCTGTTGAGCGGCGTTGTGATTGCCAATCGCTACATGTTGCGTTAGAAGGAGATATGCAGGAGGCGGATTATGCACAAACTACATGACAAAACAGCGTTCATCAGCGATATGGACGGTGTGATCTACCACGGCAACAACCTGCTGCCGGGAGCGATTGAATTCATCAATTGGCTGAAAGAAAACAATAAGAAATATTTGTTTTTGACGAACAGTAGCGAACGTTCGCCGCGTGAACTGAGCCAGAAACTGTCGCGGCTCGGCGTCGATGTCGATGAATCACATTTTTACACAAGTGCCTTATCGACAGCGAGTTTTCTCGCTCAGCAAAAGCCCGGCGGAAGCGTGTTCGTCATCGGCGAAGCGGGCCTCATCCAGGCGTTGTATCAGGCGGGATTGACGATGAACAACGTTGATCCGGACTATGTAGTCATCGGCGAAACGCGTACGTACAGCTATGAAAAAATCGAAGACGCCGTCGGTCTTGTGCAACGTGGCGCGATGCTGATTGGAACGAATCCGGATTTGACAGGCCCGACGGAGCGCGGCATCGTTCCCGCGACGGGTGCGCTCGTGAAGCCAATTGAACTGGCGACAGGCAAGACCGCCTATTTTCTCGGCAAGCCGAATCCGCTGATGATGCGCCACGCCGTGAAGCTGTTGGGCACAAGCCCCGAAGAGACGGTCATCATCGGCGACCGCATGGACACGGATATTCTGGCGGGCATCGAATCCGAATTCGAGACCGTTCTCGTCTTGAGCGGCGTGACGACGCGGCAGAGCATGACGAGTTTCGGCTACCGCCCGACATACGTTCTGGACGGCGTCGGAGATATTCCCAAAATATAAAACCGTCGGTTTTATAATTGGGGCTAATGGCTAATGGCTTATGGCTAAATGATTTATGGTTAGGAGGATCGCACTCCAGTGCGACCGGACGCGCAGGAGCGCGTCCCTCCCATTATGGTTTATGTATTAAACAATAGCGATTTTGAACTGAACAGGAGGACATCATGAAGAATTTATGCGCGTTGTTGGCAGTGGTCAGTTTGACGGTGTTCGGGCAGACCAAAATCACGTTGCCGTCGCCGACGAAAATCGGCGGAATGCCGTTGATGGAGGCGTTGAGCGCACGTCATTCGACGCGTAAATTCAAGGCGGAACCTATTGCGGAGCAGAAGCTTGGCGATTTGCTGTGGGCTGGTTTCGGCTTCAATCGCGCAGGTATGCGGACGGCTCCTTCCGCCTTGAACAAGCAGGGCGTGGAACTGTACGTCGTCAAAGCGGATGGCGCGTGGCTCTATGAACCGTTGGAGCATGCGTTGTTGAGAGTTTCCAACGATGATTTGCGCGGCAAGACAGGCGATGCGAAACGGCAGGCCTTCGCCGTGAACGCTCCGATGACAATTGTGTTCGTGTTCAACACGAATGTGATTCCCGCCATTGGCGACAAGAGGCCGAACATCATGGAATGGGCGAAACTGGACACGGGCTTCGCGGCGCAGAACGTCTATTTGGCCTGTGCCTCCATGGGGCTTGGCGCATGTGCGCGCGGCAGTTTCAACAACGCCGAACTTGCTCCCGCGCTGAAGCTTGCGGAAGGAAAGGTCGTGACGCTTTGCATGCCCATCGGCGTGCCGCAGGACTAAATTCGTAACCATCGATAAATAAAGGAGAACGACATGAGACAGATGCTAGCAGTGTTGGCCGTTATGTCAGCGGCAATCGTTTCCGCACAGAGTGAAGTCATGCTGTTCGATTTCCGCAACGGGAATTCCTGCGGATGGCGCGGCAACTCCCATGTCGAGAAGACGGAAGCCAGACCAGAGGGTTTCTATGCTTTGAGCAATGGTGGCGAAGATCCAATCATCGAAGGGCCTGTGATTCCGAAATTGCCTGACGGTGATTATGACAAGGTGGAAATCATCATCCGCTTTAAGGGAACGTCGGAGAGTTTTGAATTGTTCTACGGTGACGGATTCTCCGCAACCCGTGAAAATCGCCTCCACAATGACAAAAAGAACGAATGGACGGTTTCATCCACCATCATCCCGCGGCCTGACGCAAAATGCCGTCTGCGCATTGATCCATGCGTCGGCCATGGGGAAATGACGGTCGCCACCATCATGGCTCGGCCGATGATCGCCAAATTCAAGCCTTCCTGGGAATTCGGCGGGGTGTTCCAACAGGCCGACGACGATGCGACGCTGTGGAACGGTCGCTTGGAGATTCGCCACAAGTTGAACCAATGGGACGCGTTCGCCGTCAAAGTCGATGGCGAGATGATGGCGACGTCCCATCTCAAACCGCAGTTTGCTTGCATGATCGACGGCAAACCATGGACATATGATTTGACGAAAGCGGGAACGACAATCCAGAAAACAATGCGATCCATGACCGTTACGGCGAAATTCACGGATGCAGGCGGAGCGGCATGGACGGCGACGCGAGTCTTCACCGCGCTGCCTGGCAACGCCGTTGATATCAAGACGGTATTCGTTACGGACAAGCCGCGTGAAATTTTGCATGTCCCGTTTGTGACGTTGTTTCCGGGAGCGGGTGGATTTGGCGAACACAAGAGCCAGGCCTTGCTGGCGGGCGTCGAATATCTTGTCGATGAGCCGTCGAGTGACGAAAAAGATGTCCGGGGAAAGGACGCAAATCGCTTGATGGTCGATGATTATAAATTGGCTTTCCCATTGATGGCGATTTCCTACAAAGAACATTGGATGTCGCTTTCATGGGATTACAACGCGTTTCCCGCGACGATTTTTGATTCGCCGGACCGTCAGTTCAATTCTGGCGGCCATCTGTTCGCATTGTGGGCGCCCGGCATGCAGAATGGACGACTTGAGAACGACTTCCGTATTTATGAGGCAATGCCTGTGGAAGCAAACAAAGGGATTGCATTGAACGCCACATTGATCGCTGGCATTGGCGATGGCTCGATGGCGGCGCCGTTGGCGAATTACATGATGCGCCATCCGCTTCCGGATGTGCCGTCGTTCGAAGACGGTTTCCAAGGGGCGATTGAGCTGCTGGCCCATGGCTGGCTGGATTCGGCGATTCACATGGGTATGGAATGGCGACATGCCTACATTCAGGGAATGGGGCACTTCGCGCCAAAACGCGTCTATGACGCAATTGTAGAAATGGACTACATCGCCTGCAAGACGAAGGACGCCAAGCTGGCGGAACGTCTGCGCAACTGTATCGCCGAAACGCTGCCGACCTTCCCGAAAGGCGATTACGGCACAAGCGTGGGGCACGACTATGAGAATCTATATAGCTTCCTTTACGCGAATTACGCGGAAAACTGGCTGAATGTCATCGAAAGCAGTGCGAACGGCCAGTTGGACAATATCCGCGAAGACGGCAGTTCGAAATATGTCGCGCCGATGCCGCCCGCGAAGGATTACGGCTCCACGCATTGGACGGACCACGCGAATGGTTTGACGGCCAATCGCTTGCTGACAGCCGCCCGTTACGCGTTGGCTTCCGGCAATGTGGAATACCGCAAGAAGTATCTGACGGTCGTTGACAAAGTGCTTGATTTGTATCGTGGCGATGTGCCGCGCGGCGCCCAGACGTGGGAGATTCCGTTGCACACGCCCGACATTCTCGCATCTGCCTATCTGCTTGATTTGTGCACTGTTGCCTATGCCATTTCGGGCGATTCCAAATATCTGCGGGAAGCGGAATATTGGGCGCTGACGGGCGTTCCGTTCGTCTATCTTGAAACGCCCGTGCCAAACATCCACAAGGATGGTGTCTATGGAACGATTGCCGTTTTGGGCTCCACGGCGTGGGTTGCGCCGTTCTGGGTGGGACTGCCCGTCCAGTGGTGCGGTCTCGTCTATCGCAACGCCCTCTACCGATATGCCGACGTCCTGCCGAACCAGAAGGCGGCTGATTACTGGCGGAAAATGGCGGCTGGCATCACGATTACGGGCCTGCAATTCTCTTGGCAGGAACGCGATGGCGATGATCCAAAGAAATGGGGCCTATTGCCCGACAGTTTTGTCTTGAAAACGCACGGCAAAGGCGGCCCCGCCATCAATCCGGGAACGGTGGAACTCTATATGCCGCAAGCGTTTGGCGAAACGCCTGTCGTCAACAAGAAGATGATTCGGACGGGTGTGATCGTCCATGCGTTGGGCGGCATCACGAAGCATGGCGAGAACAGCGTCGAACTGAATCTGTGGCCGTCCAAAGAGACGGATGTGTTGGTTTCTGGCATTGAGATGGATGTTCCAGTCGCCGATGCGAATGCGGAGACTCCCCAAGTGAAATGGCAGGGCAAGCCGATCGACGTGAAATGGATTGAAAAACACAAAGCGTTTGTTGTTTCATTGAAAGGAGAAGGATTGCTAGAGTGGTAAGCCACTTAGGGGAGCATAAAGACATGTGGGCGAAATGGCGTTGCCATTGCGCGTTTTGACGTGAGACGTGAGACGTGAGACGTGAACAAAAGACGTAAGACTATTAGACGATAAGACGATGTTACATAAGCAGTTGTGTCTTACCTTTTGTCTTTTGTCTATTCGTCTCCGCTGATTTCTCGTCTCTCGTCTCATGTCTCATGTCATAAAGCAATTTATTATGCTATAACATGAAAGATGATATGATAAATATTCCGTTGCCGATGCCGACAGCGCCAAACTGGCAGATTGGCTGGACAGCGTGGGAGGCTGAATGGCCGGAGCTGTTCGCGGACATGCGGCGGACGCGGGATGTGTCCGCCACAGACGGCAGTGACGTTCTCGCAAACACGCAAGCGGCTTGCGAACGGCTGATCGGACTGCCTGAATTCCGCTCTCTGAATGACCGTCAACGCCAAATCGTGTTTCTGGCCTGCTTCCTGCATGATGTCGGCAAGACGTTGACGACGAAGCGGATAAAACGCCAGTGGATTGCCCCGAACCATGATCTGCGCGGCGCGGAACTCGCGCGATATAGTTTGTGGACGGACTACAAACTGGCGGGCACGATGGACATGCTGTCGTTCCGCGAAGCCGTCAGTCTGCTGGTGCAGCATCACGAAAAGCTGCTGATGTTCCAAGACGTTCTGAAACAGGGGGATGCAGAAGCAACCTTCAACGTAATGTCATTGTCTTCGCATGGAATTCTTGTAGAAGATTTTTCGTTGCAACTGCTTGGTGTGCTTGGCCTTGCTTTGGCGAAAACAACGGAAGAGTCGGACGCATGCAAACGCTTTATGGAGACGGCGGAACATGCTGAATGTCTGAAAGAACCGCCGAAATTTGCAGACGAAACAAGTCGTTTTGCGTTTCTTTCGCGAAAAAGCCGCGACGCGTCAGCTGTCGTGGCGGATGACACATGGGGCGAAATCGTCATGATGGCTGGTTTGCCAGGCACGGGAAAGGACACGTGGATTGGTCGCAACCATCCCGAACTGCCGATGATTTCGTTGGACGAAATCCGCAAAGAGATCCATGTCCTGCCGACCGAACCGCAGGAGCCTGTCGTCTCCTTGGCCTACAGCCGCGCCCGCGAATTTCTGCGCAACCATACGTCGTTTCTTTGGAACGCGACGAATATTTCGACGGATATCCGCAACCGTCAATTGAGTTTGTTTGCGCAATATGGTGCCGCCGTAAGAATCGTCTATTTGGAGACATCGGTTGATGAACAATACCGCCGCAACCGCAACCGCGTCGCGGTCGTTCCCGAAGAAGCCGTGACGCGCATGCGCCGCCATCTTGTGTTACCCACTATCCACGAAGCACGAAAGGTGGAATATGTGATGGTATGAGTTTTATAGTAGTCTAGACGCCTAGGAGGCTAGATGCCTAGATGTCTAGACTACTGCCATTTCATGGGAGTGCAGTGATGCCACCTGTGTCTAGGAGAGAGCCCCTATTGGATGGTATAGTAAGCAGGCATGAGGCCGTCGGCGCGGGCGAAGAGGGTGAAGGAGCCGTCGGGCTTGCTGCCGAGCTTGACGGCGACGCTGATTTTGCCGGCGTGCATCTGGCGGGATGTGCAGGGCACGGGAACGTGATCCGTGTTGTCGGAGCCTGTGCCGACAATATGGCCGTCTCCTGTGGCGTCGAAGTTGACAAATGGCGTCGCATCAGGAACTTCGCGGCCTTCGGCATCGACGGCTGTGCAGGTGAGAAGGGCGATGTCTTCGCCATTGAAACGGACGGGGCCGTTGGCGAGAGAGAGTTTTAACGCGACGGCGGGGCCAGTCGTTTCCTGCACATCGCGAACGACTTCTTTTCCGTTGACATAGCCGACGGCTTCCAAACGGCCCGGCTGGTATTCCACGGGATATTCGAGATGCGTGTAGGGTGTGACGACTTTTCGGCCGAGACTATTGCCGTTGAGGAACAGTTCAACTTCATTGCAATTCGTGTAAATCCAGACGGTTATGGGCATGCCTTCCAAGCCCTTGTGATTCCAGTGCGGCAATATGTGGATCATCGGCGTGTCAAGCCAGTGGGACTGATTTTGATAGAAGGCGTCTTTCCGTTGCAGGAAGAGATCGATGGCGCCCGAAACGGAGCAGAGGCGCGGCCAGACGGCCTCGCCGCGATGTTCGACAGCGTCCCATTGGAAGCCACCGCCGATCCATGGTCGCGACATGATGAATTTCCATGTTTCTTCGCGGCCGGAAGCGAACGTTCCCGAGCCAGGATTGCGGTCGCGCGCGTCCAGACGGCCTGTGTCGGGACTGTCGCCGTAATACCAGCCGCGCGTAGAACCAACGGCACAGTTTTCACTGGAAATGATCGGCGTGTTCGGATAGTCTTCATGTGATTTGTCGAACAAACCGAGACTGTAGTTGATGCCGATGACATCGAGTTCGCTGCGGATGAGAGCGTTGGCAGGATGGTCGATAGCGGCGACGATGGGGCGTGTTGGATCGAGTTTGCGGGCGGCGTGGGCGAGCGCCTTCTGGATGCGGACGCCTTGCGGGATGGAAAAATACATGGATTCTTCGTTGCCGGTGGACCAGAGGATGACGGATGGGCGGTTGCGGTCGCGTTTCACGAGCATTTCCATTTGGGCGATGGCGTCCGGATTGGATTCGAAGCGGCGTGTTTCGTCCATGACAAGCAGTCCGAGTTCGTCGCAGGCATCCATGAAGGCTTCTTGATGCGGATAGTGGCTTGTGCGGAAGGCGTTGGCGCCCATCTCTTTGTAAAGTTGCGCCTTGTAGCGGCATAGATTGTCAGAGACGGCCTTGCCGACGAGCCCCATGTCCAGATGGCCGCAGACACCTTTGATTTTCACGTTGCGGCCATTTAGGAAGAAGCCTTTATCGGCAGTAAAGACGGCTTCACGGAAACCGAAACGCTGTTCGACAGAATCGCAATCAACAAAACCGCCATTGATCTTTTTGCGGACGGTCACGACGGCGGTGTACTGTTTGGGCGAATCGATATCCCAAAGCTCCGGATTGCGAATTGTCGTTCCAGCGGAAAGTTTTACGATACTGCGGGCTTTGGCAATGCCGTTCATGGACAACATCGCGACGGATTGGCCGGCCGGATCGTGCAGATTGCATGCGATTTGGACGGCTTCGTCCGCATAGCTGTCGTTGCGGACATCAACTTCCACAGGCACTTGCCATAGCGAATCTTGCAACTTTCGGACGGGCAGGAAAACGCCCCATAAATCAATGGCGACCATGTCCGTTTTGACAAGCCACACGTTGCGATAGATGCCGCCGCCTTCGTACCACCATGTCTCGTAGCTGTCCGGATTGACATAGACGGAGAGGACGTTCTCTTGGTCGAATCGCGCAAGATCCGTGATATCAACTTCAAACGAGACGTAACCGCCTTCGTTATGCTTTAGAAAACAGCCGTTGAGATAGATGTCGGAAATACCCGTAATCCCTTCGAAATAAACGACTAGCCGTTTGGATTCGTCTTCTGGTGAGAGCTTGAAATGGCGACGGTACCATGCGGGATATGATTTGAAATAGCCCAACGCGCATGTTTCGTCCTGTGACGGCGTCTGGGCGATAATGTAGTCATGCGGTAGATCAACGGTTTGCCACGGTTCGGACGAAAGTTCCGTCGTGGTGCTCCAATGTTCATGGACATCGATATGATGATAGGCTCCGGGGCCCCATTTGAGTCGTTCCGTCTTGGCGGAGAGATACATGCCGGCCTTTGTTTTCGCGACGGGCGGGGCAGGGGGATTGACGAGCACGCGCCAACCATGATTCAGATTGATTTTTTCACGCATGATGAATTGCCTGGATTGTTTTTATTGTAATGATTTATAAAACCACTTATTCATTAGGAACCACGAATGGACACGAATGAACACGAATTTTCATCAAACCACAGATTACACAGATTACACAGTTTTTCTTTCACAGATTGCCTCGCCGCCGGGCCGCCGACACCACCAAGGATTCCATGTTGAGACAAGACGTTGATCGCGAATGAACCAAACGGCTCCGGCGGCTGCGGCGGTCTGAATCCGCTTCGCGGGGAGATGGTACAATTCCATAAGCCTTTAGCCATAAGCCATTAGCACCCTTCCAAAGGAAGGGTTACGATTCGCTCATCGTCATGGCGCGTTCAACGGTCAGAAGGGAATCCGGACGCTGGCCGTTGGCCAAGGCGACCAGATCGGTCGCGAGGCATTTCCAGCGTTCTTCGAATTCGATCGGATTGTTGGCGCGATGCGGCGTGATAAGAATATTCTCTTTGTTGCGGAGTGGGGAATCTTCTGGAAGCGGTTCGGTCTCAAAGACATCCAATGCAAGGAAGATTTGCCGTGTGGCGGCTGCGGCGGCCATGGCGGCTTCATCGACCATGCGTCCGCGGGCGATGTTGACGAAGAGGGCGTCCTTTTGCATCAATGCAAACTGTTCCGCTCCAATAAGATGATAGTTTTCAGGTGTGTTGCCGCCTGCGAGAATGATCACTTCCGATTCGGCGAAAGCGTCATTGAGCGTCGTCAGTGTCACGCCGTCCTTCGCCGCTTCTTCCTGCGTCAAATGCTTGCTGACGACGGTGATGTTGGGTGTGAACCAATGGAAGAGAGAGGCGATGGCTTTTCCGATACGTCCATATCCAATTACAGAGACTTTGCGATCTTTGAGAATGCGTGTGCGCGGATATTTGAAACGCGGCCATTCGCCTGCGCACATGTCGTGATAGTAGTTGTTGATTTGCAGGAACGAAGAGAGGACCAACGCGAGCGTGTATTCCGCCATGGGCCTTTCGCGGGAAGCTCCTGTGTGGATGACGGAAATGCCTTTGCGAATTGCGTAAATGTCTGCAATATTTTGGCGTGTGCCGCCGTAGGAGGAGGCGATGATTTCCAGATTGGACGCTTTGTCGATCACGCGTTCCGTAACGAGCATCGTGGGGGTGAACGGGACGATCAACGCCTCAAACGTGCCTGCCAAGGCGAAAAGTTCCTCTTCCGTACAACTTTGCCGTTCCGTGATGTCGTAGTATTCGGCGATGCGCTTCTTCGCCGTTTCGTCGGCGATTGGGCACATGGAAAGAAGTCGTTTTTTCATGGTTGCATTTCCTTCTTATTCAATGAAAAAGATGGTCTTGACACCGAGGCGGAGGGCTTGCCCGAAGGCGAGTACGGCAGGGCCGAACGCATGGATGTCGTTTCTCACCCATGGATGGTTCATATAGTCTTCAATCTGTGCATGGCCGGGCGAGAGGCATCCTTTGCAGGCGTGATAGATTGAGCCGTCGAGGCCAATATAGCCAAGATAGCCGCGCAATCCGTTCATGAAAATGGTGCGGAATCTTTCCGGAAGGATGCCGCGTTCGAGCCCGCGACCGATCGCGTAGAGGATCAGTCCGCTGCCGGATGTTTCGATATAGGAATCGGGGCGTGTCAGTTCCTGATGCCAAAGGCCGTTTTCATCCTGCACGTTGGCGCAGGCATCCATGAGAGCCATGTAGAGATGACGGATTTCGTCGTTGTCAGGGCATTCGAACAGGAGTTCGGCCAAGGCGAGTGCCGCCCAGCCGTTGGCGCGGCTCCAATGGTCTTCGCTCATTGTTCCGGGGCCTTGAAAATTGCGACATTGATGATAAAGTCCGTTCTCTTTGTCAATCAAGAGGTTGCAGAATCCGTGAATCTGATGCAACGCTTCATTGGTGAACTCCTGCCGCCCTATGATATTGCCTAGAACTGCCAAAAACGGGCAGACGGCGAAAAGGGTGTCAATCCAGATTTTTTCCGGAGCTTCAATCCTGCCGAAAAGACCATGTTCATCCCGCGGATGGGTTTGGATAAGTTCATCGGCTTTGGCGATCAGCGTTGGAAGCGCTTCTGGAGCCATGTCATATTTGACAAGCAGGGCGGAGGCGTGGCCGCCACAACGGTACATCTTGTCATAAACGCCGCCGACTCTTGTAACTTCCCCTGTATAAAAAGGTTTCAGCCATTTGCAGGCCAGTTCGCGAAGGTCGGAACGACCGGTGGTTTGCGCGAGATTGATCAAGCCTTGTAACGTCAACAGCCCCGCATAATGGGTGAACGGGACGGTGGCATGATGCCGCATGATGACGGTTTCCGCGATGGCTTCTGTCGAATATTCCATGGTCGATGATCCTTCTCGATGTCGTACAGATATTTGTGGCTTAATATACTCATGGGCGAGGGTGATTTCAATCGAATTGGCGGTTATTCAAGATTCTAGAATGATAGGATTCTAGAGTTTCTAGAAACAAGATGTACATTATGAAAAACAGTTTTTTTCGATTGAATAAACAAAAGGTCATAAGGTCATGTCAGAGAAGAAAATTAAGCTAGGTGTGTTTGGTGCAGGGCGAGGGGCGTATCTTGGTAAAGTCGCCCGTCAGGTTGGTTTTGAATTGGTCGCCTTGTGCGATGTGTTCGAAGCCCAGCTCAACCATGCACGGAAAGGACTCGGAAGTGACGATGTAGGCATTACCTATTATACGGATTACGATAAATTCCTGCAGCACGATTTCGACGCCGTGATTCTTGCGAACTATGCGACGCAGCATGCTCCCGCGGCTGTGAAGGCGTTG
Source organism: Victivallales bacterium (assembly GCA_017548425.1). GTDB lineage: Bacteria > Verrucomicrobiota > Lentisphaeria > Oligosphaerales > Oligosphaeraceae > UBA1407. The sequence goes on along the minus strand of JAFZAB010000221.1, from coordinate 2,431 downwards.
AAGGCTGGCAAACATGTCATGAGCGAATGCATGGCGATGCTGACCATGGGCGAAGCGGTTGAATTGGCGGAGGCCGTAGAGGAAAGCGGTCTCGTCTATTCGTTCGCGGAAAACTATCCATACAGCGCTCGGAATCTTGAAATCGCGCGTCTCGTGCAGTCGGGCGAGATGGGCAAGTTCATGTACGGTGAAGCGGAATATGTCCATCCCATGTCGGTAAAAAGCCGCGTGGGATTGACCTCCGGCCCTGAACACTGGCGTTCGTGGATGCCGGTGACGTATTATTGCACGCATTCGATGGGACCGATCATGCGGATCACGGGAACGCGGCCTGTTCGTGTGAACGGCTTCGTCGTGCCGCATGATTTTGACGACCATCTGAATCAAGGAGCAGGGCTGATCAAAATCGACGACTGCATGAGTATTTTGATGTGTCAAATGGACAACGGCGCGTTGGCGAAAATCATGCCGTGCGCGAAACTGCGCGATCATGGCACGCGGGTTCGCATCTGCTGCAATCGCGGCACGATGGAAGCAAATCAAGGCACCAATGGCCAGCTACGCGTTCGCCGCATGCATCTGGATTGGCCAGACGATCAAACAGAAACAGAATTCTACGAACCGAAATTCCCTGAAGAATTTGCGGAAGCGGCCACAACCGGCCATGGTGGCGGCGACTTTTTCACCTGCTATTTCTTCGGTGAGGCGATTCGCGGGCATCGTCCTGTCGATCTTGATGTGTATAAGGCGATTGACATGTCCGCCATCGGCATCCTTGGCTACAAGTCGGCCTTGCAACACGGTATTCCGATGGAAATCGTTGATTTCCACGATAAAAAAGCGCGTGAAGTCTTCCGTGGCGACAATTGGAATCCAGATCCGGCCATTCCCTGCAAAGACAAGCCGTTCTCGAGCGTCTTGGGCAAAATCGAATTCGGCGGAGAGAATTTGGCGGAATTCCGTCGGCTTCGCAAGGAATACGAAGAGTCGTTGTAAGAATCGGTGCATATATTTGATATAAAATAAGTTATAAGATAGGAATTTGATCATGAGTGACAAGAAGATTAAGCTTGGTGTGTTTGGTGCAGGGCGTGGCGCGTATTTGGCGAATGTGGCGCGGCAGATTGGTTTCGAACTGGTCGCCTTGTGCGATGTGTTCGAAGCGCAGCTCCGTCATGCAAAGAAAACGCTCGGCGGCGACGACAAAGGCGTCACCTATTACACGGATTACGACAAATTCCTACAGCATGATTTTGACGCCGTGATTCTTGCGAATTACGCGACGCAGCACGCTCCAGCCGCCGTGAAGGCGTTGAAGGCTGGCAAGCATGTCATGAGCGAATGCATGGCGATGTTCACGATGGGCGAAGCGGTGGAACTCGTTGAAGCCGTGGAGGAAAGCGGTCTCATCTATTCGTTCGCAGAGAACTATCCGTACAGCAATCAGAATCTCGAAATGGCGCGATTGGTGCAGTCGGGCGAGATGGGCAAGTTCATGTACGGGGAAGGCGAATACATCCATCCCGTCGGCATAAATGACCGTGTGGCACTGACTTCCGGACCGGAACATTGGCGGGCATGGATGCCGATCACCTATTACAGCACGCATTCGATGGGGCCGATCATGCGGATTACGGGAACGCGGCCGATTCGCGTGAATGGCTTCGTCGTGCCGCATGATTTCGACGATCCGCACAATCAAGGCGCGTGCAAAATCAAAATCGACGACTGCGCGAGTATTCTCATGTGTCAAATGGACAACGGCGCGTTGGCGAAGGTCATGCCGTGCGCGAAACTGCGCGACCATGGCAACCGTTTCCGCATATGCTGCAATCGCGGCACGATGGAATGGAATCAGGGGAACAGTCAGTTGCGGGTCCGTCGCATGCATTTGGACTGGCCAGGCGACCAACCAGAGACGGAATTCTATGATCCGAAATTCCCAGAAGAGTTTTCACAGGCCAGCGGTTTTGGCCATGGTGGCGGCGACTTCTTCACAAGCTATCTCTTCGCGGAAGCGATTCGCGGCAATCGTCCCGTCGATATCGACGTCTATAAAGCGATTGACATGACGGCGATTGGTATTCTTGGCTACAAGTCTGCCTTGCAACATGGTGTTCCGATGGAAATCGTTGATTTCCATGATAAAAAGGCGCGTGAAGTCTTCCGTGGCGACGATTGGAATCCGGATCCGTCTCGTCCGTGCAAGAACAAGCCGTTCTCCAGTGTCTTGGGCAAATTGGAATATTCCGACGAAGATTTGGCGGAGTTCCGCCGTCTGCGGATGGAATACGAAGAGAAGCTTTAAGAACCACGAATTAACACGAATGGACACGAATGTTCATTTGGAGTCCACTGAATACACGGAAGAAACGGATTGCCTCGCAGACGTCGGCCATCATTCTGAAGAATTTGTGGAAAGAAGGAGAAT
>JAFZAB010000220.1 GCA_017548425.1 Victivallales bacterium | reverse complement strand
TTAGTTCCCGCCACCGCTATGCCCGTGGGTTGAAAACCACGGTTAGGATCCTGCCACCGCTACGCGGTTCTGTTATGATTATCGTTCTTTCCGTGGGTTACGCTTCGCTCACCCACGGCTGGGGTCCAGTCGCCCCTACGGGGCTTAAGTTAGGAGTATTAGCGGGACGCCGACGGCACACCATCATAATGTGTCGGCGGGGAAGGCGTCGTCTGGCGAATCGATGAGAATTTCGCGCGGGGCGGTGCCGATCTGCGGGCCGATGATGTTCCGTTTTTCCAATATTTCGATGACGGAGGCGGCCTTGTTGTAGCCAATCTTGAGGCGACGCTGAATGTAGCTGATGGACGCCTTGCGGTCGTTGACGATGATTTCGACGGCGGCGCGGATGAGGGCCTCCTGCCCGTCGCCGTCGTCCTGCCCGTCGAAGCCGCCGTCGCCGATTCCGTCGTCGCCGTCCGTCGGTTGCGGTTTGGCGGCGACGGATTTGATGACGTCGAAATTCAGTTCCGCGCCGCCTTGTGCCGCGCAGAAATTGACGATGTTTTCGATTTCGGCGTCTGTGATCATGGCACCCTGAAGTCGTTGCATGCGAAGGGCATCCGACGCCTTGTAAAGCATGTCGCCGCGGCCGAGAAGGGATTCCGCGCCTTTGCCGTCGATGATGGTGCGGGAGTCGATTTGCGAAGCGACCTGGAAGGCGATTCGCGTGGGGAAGTTGGCTTTGATGACGCCCGTGATGACGTTGACGGAGGGGCGTTGTGTGGCGATGATGCAGTGGATGCCGACGGCGCGGGAAAGCTGCGCGATGCGGGCCAGACAGGTTTCGACGTCCTGCCGAGCCGTCAGCATGATGTCCGCCATTTCGTCGATGATGACGATGATGAACGGCAGTTTTTGCGGGATTTCGTTATGGTCGTCGTCATAGATCGGTTCGGGCGACGCGGGGCGGTTGTTGAAGGCCTCCAGATTGCGGACGCCGACTTTGGCGAGCATGGCGTAGCGGTGCTCCATTTCATAGATGACCCATCGGAGGGCCATCACGACGAGTTCGACATCCGTGATGACGGGAACGACAAGATGCGGAAGTTTGTTATAGACCGATAGTTCCACGATTTTGGGATCGACCAGGATCAGCCGCAGGTCTTCCGGCGGGAAGCGGTAGAGCAATGAAATCAATATGTTGTTCAGGCAGACGGATTTACCGGATCCCGTGGCGCCCGCGACAAGCAGATGCGGCGTCCGAGCCAAATCAATGACGATGTCCTTCCCTTCGACGTTGCGTCCAAGCACGACGGGAATCTGGCCTTTGTGCGTGCGGAAGGCGTCGGACGCGATGGAGGCGCCGCAACGGACCAAATCAGACGTGCGGTTGGGGACTTCGATGCCGACATAGTCATGGCCGGGCATGGGTGCGAGAATGCGCAAGGAGGTGGCGGAAAGGGCCATTGCGAGATCGTTGGCGATATGCGCGACGGCTTCGACCTTCACGCCTCTGGCGACGGTGATTTTGTACAACGTGATACGTGGGCCACGCTGGAAGCCTGTGACGTCCGCGTCGATGAAGAAGGAATCCAATGTGTTCTGGATTTTTTTCGCGGCGTCGTTCATTTCATCGACATCTGCTTCGACGATGGAATTCTGCGTGAGCAGCAAGTCAATGGGCGGCAACTGGTAAGGTTGCGTTAGAACAGGCTGCGGCAGGGCGGCCGGCGACGTGGTTTTCACAGGCGGCGTTTCTTCCTGCGGGCGGTTTTCCGATTCGAAATTGAATTCGAGCTGTTCCGAATTGGCCGGCGTGTCGTCCGCCTTCAGCGGATTGAGTTGACGTTCGGCCAATTCCTTTTCGCGCAGCAGTTTCATCTGCCGTTCTTCGCGTGCGTTCTGCTTGGCGGTGAAGCGTTCCTGAAGCCGTTTAAGTAGTTCGGACTGATAGGATTGGCGTTCTTTTTCATCCAATTGCGGCTGTTGCGGGGAGGGCTGTTGCGGGACTTCTTCCGACTGTTGTTCGGCGGCTTCCGTCTGCTCAGGCATCTCCTCCGTTTCTTCCTCTTGATTCAGTTCTTCCTCTTCTTCCGCGTCTTCATCATGGTACCAACGCGACGGGCCCAGGCCAAGAAGCTTGAGCGCGTTGATGATTTCACGTTGGATGAGCTGAAGAAACGACATGATAAATGAATCCGAAAAGACCAAACAGGCAAAAATAATAATATAGCGTGCTTTTGGAAAACTTCGGGAAGGATTATATTATAAATTGTGTTATTTTGCACAAATCGCGTGAAAAACAGGAAGAATATGGCAAGACTGATTCGATGACGGACGTTGAACTGAACATCAAGACGCTGCTGGAGCAGATACTAAGCGGGCCCGAAGAGGCATTGCGCGCGTGGAAGAACGGGGGGATCTCTGTCCAACTTCTGCGTGAGCTGTTCGCGCATCATGACACGTTCGAAGTGCTGTATTTTCTGGCAGGCTATGCGGAGACGCCGAGCAAGATTCTGGAGGAACTTGGCGAGAAGACGCAGAGCGTGCTGATCCTGTCGCTTTTGGCCGATCATCCGCGGACGCCGAAACCGTTGCTTCAGCAGATGGCGAAGCATGAGGATCCGGAAGTTCGCAAGGCCGTTGCGCGAAGCAAATGGATCAGCCCGCAGTCGGCATTGATTCTGAGCGATGACGACGATGCGTCCGTGCGTGCGGCTCTTGCGGAAAACCATGCGATTACGCCGCGAATTCAGGCGAAACTGAGCAACGACGATGTGCCGTTTGTGCGGGCCGCTCTGCTGAAACTGCCGCATCTGGATGTGGAAATCCAGAAGGCGTTGTGCGACGACATGGATGTGACGGTGCAGACGAAGGCGTTGCTGAATCCGCGTCTGGATCCGTCCTGCCTGCTGGAATGCGCCGATTCGGATGAAAGTCTTTCGCAGCGTATCCTGTTGTTGCGCGGACAGTTACCGGACAATGTGCTGGAGTCATTAATCTTCAGTTCGGATCCGGAAGTCCAGAACGAAGCCGTCGGTCGCAAGCGGTTGACGGCGGACGAAATGGTCGGTTTCGCGCAGAAGGGCGACGAACGCGTGCGGTTGAAAATCGCCGGTTCGGAGGCGGTTCCTTCAATTGTGCAACTCGTTCTCGCGGAGGATGAAAGCGCGGCTGTCCGCCGTCGGTTGGCGGCGAATGTCAAGCTTAGTACGGAAGCGGCAGAGAAGTTGCTATCGCTCGAAGACCATGAGACGGATTTGGCGTTGGCGGGCAATCCGGCGGTGCCGCTTTCGTTGCTTGAGGAACTTTTAGAGGAAGACGAGAGTCTTATGATGGCCTTCGCGTGCCGCGACGGTTTGTGCGGAGACGATTTGGAATTCGTGTTGGAGCACGGCGGGGATGACGCGCTGTACGGGCTGGTCTATCAGGGGACGGATTGCACAGGCATGTCGGCGGAAAGCGCGGTGCGTCTTTCGCTGAATGCGTTACCGAGCATTCGGGCATTGGCGGCGGCGGCGCGTAGCCTGCCGCTACGCATGATGTCTGCCCTGAACCATGACGCGTCGCCGTTGGTGCGCATGGCGTTGACGCGGAATCCGGAAGCCAGCCGAACGCTGTTGGAAGGGTTGTGCGAAGATCCGGATGCGCGTGTAAGAGATTGCGCGGCAAAGGCTTTGACATCGCGTCCCGTAGAACAGGAGCCATCCCGTCCAGCGGAAACGGTGAAAAACGATAATGATTCGGAGGAGGAAGTCGTTGAAGACGCGTCAGAGGATTCGGGAGAGAATCAAAAAGGCGGCGGTTTGCTAAAACGCCTGTTCGGAAAGCTTTCCGAATAGACCGCCCATATGGATTTGAAAATAACAATGAATTGACATATCATCAGGACAAATCGAACCAGGAGAAACATCATGGCGAAAAATCCAATCAGCACGGCTCCTTTGAGCTTTGTGGAAATTGTGATGCGCGCGGACGCCGAAACGATCAAAGCGGCGTACGAGGCGCGTGTGCAAGTCGATGGGCTGCTAGCCGAACGCGAAGCCGCCTATCGCAAGATCGCGGAATTGGAACAGAAGGTTGAGGAAGTCATCGGCGAACAGGGCGTGTTCTTGTTCCCCGAACCGCCGTTGCCCGTGGCGGGATTCAATGCAAAACCCGCATCTTCAGCATCTTCCAGCAAGAAACCAGCCGCCCCGAAGGCGGCCGCTCCGTCTGCGGAAGCCGCGGCGGAAGAAGACGAGAAGAAGGACGAAAACGCGTAATTTGCAGGAAGGCGCCCAATGAGGCGGTCCATTTGTGATTTCACCTGAAGAAACAACTGTCATTGATCTGCTTCGCCAACGAGAGGCGGAGTTGGTCAAAGTCTGGGAATGCGAGGAAGGTATTCGCAACCTTCTTGGCGTCACGGACTTCCCGTATCCGGCGGTGCCGGACTTGCCGTCGCGGCGAAAAGTCGCGAAGGGGGCGAGTCGTCGTGCCGTGCGTCGGAGCGGTGGTTGTGTCGATGCCGCAACGGGACAGGATGCCGCGCCGTCGGCACCGCCGCTCCGTCGGTTGGAAGGTGATGAAACGGCGTATCGTCTTGAATTCGAATCACGTGGACGTCGGGAAAGCAGTTTCCAGACGGAACTGGACGGTGTGCGCAAGCTGTTCCAGATACGGAGCAACGAGTTCACGATGCTGAAAGTGGAGACGGTCGTTTTCCGAACCGTTGACGACTGGGATTTGAAGGAGACGCTGTGGTCAAAGGAATGAAAAAGGCGTTTGAGAGCAGCCTTTTATTAATTTATAGTATAGAAAAGTGAAGTTATTATAGGATGACGTATTGACAAAACGCCGTCATGGGATATGTTTAATATTAAGATTTCATAAACACGGGGGAGGAATGGAAGCCGGACGGTTTTCATGGGAGGTTGCCTGGAAGAACTGAATCAGAATAGAAGAGGTATTTTAAAAGATGAATGCATTAAGTACACGTCCGCGAAATTTATGTTTCGCGATATCCGTGACGGGGCTGATCATGTTTGTGATCGCCTGTCTAGTCGCGAAGAACGCTAATTGCTCCGTGATGGGCATCGGCAGCGCGGCGAGTTTGATGGTCGTGCTGTTCGGTCTTGTCGGGGCTGGCCGTTGCGCATTTGCCCGCCGCCAGAAGATGGAAGAGGAAGCCGCGGCGGAGTTCCGTTCGGAGCATGGTTCGAACGAATTGTTTGACGATGCGGATGAAGCCGTCCGCATGGCGACTCGCGCCAACATCCAGTATATGAAGTACTTCGTGCCGATCTTCACGATTGTTTCGGGCATTCTGCTGGGCGTGTATTGTTTGATTGTATGGCGGATTTGGAAAGGGATGGAAGCGTTTCCGATCGCCCCGAATCCGATGCCGATGGCGTTGCTTTGCGCGATCACATGGATTGCTTCGCTGATCGTCGGCAGTTATTTCGCAGGTGCAAGCCGAGAGGCGGGTTGCCGTTGGCTGCGTCCTGCAAGCGCGTGGCTGTTCTTCTCCGGACTGCTGTTCCTTGCGTCGTCCATCGCGCTGTTTTTGGAATATTTCCGCAAGGCGACGGAGACAGCGGACATCACGATTGCGAAAGCCGCGTTGGTGATTCTGTCGATTCTGGCCATCGAATTGATTTTGGGTTTTGTGATTGAATTCTACCGTCCGCGTATGCCCGGTGAAGAAGAACGGCCGCTGATTGAAAGCCGTCTGCTGGCGTTGTTTACGGAGCCTGGCGGCGTCGCGCGGAATGTCGCGGCGAGTTTGGACTACCAGTTCGGTTTCCGCGTGTCCGAAGTTTGGTTCTATCGTTTTCTGGAACGGACGGTCGTCCCGCTGCTGGTGGCGATGGTCATTTTGCTTTGGTTGCAGACCTGCCTTGTGGTGATTGGTTCGGAAGAGCAGGGCATCCATGAAAAGTTTGGTCGTGTTGAGGACAAGACGCCGTTGAAGCCCGGCCTGTATTTCAAATATCCGTGGCCGTTGGCGCAGATCAAGCGTTTCCCCGTGGAGGAAGTTCAGGAAATACAATTGGGCGAAGCCCATGAGGAACATGAAGAAGAGGAAGAAGAGGAAGAGGACGATGGTCACGGCCACAGCCATGGCGCCCCCAAGAAGAAAAAGAAGGAGCATCATGACGAACGCGTGATTTTGTGGAGTGTCGGACATGGTGACAGCGGCGGCGAGAACAACTACATCGTCGCGCGGCATGCGGAGAGGATCGGCGGCGACGGCGCGGCGGCGGAGAAGGATTCTTCACTGAGCCTTGGCCTGCTGACCGCCCATATCCCGATGTATTTCAAAGTGAAGAATTTGTATGATTTCTCCTATCGCCATGACGATTCGTTGGCGATGTTGCGGAATCTGGCGACGCGCGAACTGCTGCTGTATCTTTCCAGCGTCGATATGATGGACGTTCTCGGACCGAAACGGGCCGACGCGACATCTGTTTTAAAAGAGCGCATCCAAAAGGCCGTCGATGACGTCGAATTGGGCGTGGAGATTCTCTTTGTGAGTTTGGCCGGTCTGCATCCGCCAACCCCTGTCGGACCGTTGTTTGACAATGTCGTGTCCGCCCATGAAGCGTACAATGAATTGAAACTTCTCGCGCAGGCGGACGCCGTCCGCCAAGAGCCGACGGCGCGCGCGAAAGCGGCGCAGTTGAAGAACCAGGCGGAATCGTACAAGCATGAACGGGCGAATGTTCCGAAGGCTGAAGCGGATCGTTTCATGGGACAGTTGAAGAGCTTCCGCAGCAGTCCGGACGTGTTCAAGCTATACAGCTTCTTGGACATGATGAAAGAAGCCGGAAGCAAGAGCCGCAAGTATGTGCTGGCAGAGAACTTCGGACAGGAAGTGCTGATTCTGAATCTGGAGAAGAAGATGAAATCGAGCCTTCTTGATCTGAATCTGGGCGACAATCCGGAAGAAGGAAACAAGCCGTGACGGAGCGATGGCCCGCGCCATCCATAAAATAGAAATAAACAATCATTATATATATTTAGGAGTTAAGCGATGAGCGAAAATGTGCAGGCAGTAGAAGAGAAACGCGGCTTGTCTCAGCATTGGCCGGTGGCCTTGCTGGCGTTGGCGGTTGTATTGATATTCGCGATTGCGATGATGACCTTCCAAGTGAAGGAGACGGAATACGCGGTCGTGAAGACGTTGGGTAAGGCGAAAGTCGATGAGGCCGGACAGATCATCACATATGAACCGGGCCTCCATTTCAAATGGCCATTCGTCGATCAAGTGTGGCGCCATGACAAACGCCTTCAGTGCTATGAATTGACCAAAGGGCAGATTGAGCAGATCACGACGAAAGACCAGTATCAGATTGTCGTTTCGACGTATATTCTGTGGAAAGTCGGCGATCCGGGCCTGTTCATGAAGCGTTTCAAGACGACGTCCGAAGCGGAAAAGAAACTGGATTCACTGGTGCGCACAAGCCGTAACACGATTCTGCCGCAGCACAATTTCTCCGATTTGATCGCCGTTCGCAATACGCATGAGACCGATGGTCTGGAAATGGAACGGATTGAAAAGCAGATGCTTGAAGCCGTCGGCAGCGAGGCGATGAAGGAATACGGAATCGAAGTGGCGCGCGTTGGTTTCCGCCAGCTGGGCTTCCCCGAATCTGTGACGACGAAAGTTTTCGACCGTATGACGGCTGAACGCCGTAGCAAGTCCGAAGCACTGTTGGCGAACGGCAACAGCGAAGCGTTGCGGATTCGTTCTGACGCGGAACGCAAGGCGGCTGAAATTCTGGCCGTCGCCGAAGCGGAAGCGAAGGAAATCCGCGGCCAAGGCGATGAAGAGGCCGCGAAGCACTACGCCGTGTTCAAGGAGAATCCCGAACTGGCGATGTTCCTCCGCAATCTCGACGCCTTGAAAGAGACGTTGAGCGACAAAGATACGCTGATTCTGGATACGAGCACTCCGCCCTTCCATTTGCTGAAGCCGGGCGCGATGAACATCAAGGCCAATGAAGGCGCGCAATCGAAATAACCGCAACATCTTCACGGAAAGGTGGATTTGAAATATGGAAGAAGACAAGAAACAAACCAATGAATCGCCGCAAGGGCAGGAGCCGTTGGAAAACGACCGCGCCCTGCCGCTGATTGCGGTGGCGGAAGGCGCTCCGGTGAAAACCGAAAGCGAAAACGAAGGTTCGGGCATGCAGTCGTTGATGCGCATGGCGCGCATCATGTTCCTTTGCCTGCGAATCGTGATCATCGTCATCTTGGCGTATTTGCTCATGAGCGGCGTGTTCCGCGTGGATGAGCAGAACGAAGCCATGCTGTTCCGTTTCGGCGCGTTGCAGACGCGCATGATTGAGAATGAAGAGCGGGCCGTTTTGACAAGCGGCCGCTGGTATTGGGCATGGCCGTATCCTATTGATTGGGTGAAAGTTCTGCCTGCGCAACGGACAGTCACGATTTCCACGGAAACATTGTATGAGCCGTGGGTGAAGCCTGAACAAGGCCAGCCGCCAAACCGTTTCCTGCGCCCTGGAGCGGATGGATATCTGCTGACAGGCGACACGAATATCATTCATGCTTCTTGCGAAGTGAACTACCGCATCCGCGATCCGCAGAAGTATTATCTAAAGTTCTTGGATGAAGAGGAAGCCGAAGCGTTCATGAATGCGGCCGAACGGAAAAAAGCCGCCGAGCGGACGCAGCCCGGACAGGAGAACGCCAATAAAAACCGCAAACGCGGCACGGAAGGCATCATGCAGAACATGTTGGGAAATGCCTTGTTAAGCACATGTGCGACATGGACGGTGGAGGACCTCCGCACGAAGATCCGCACGGTCGGCGAAGAGACGATCAATATTGAAGATGCCGTCCAGATGCAGTTGGAGAAATATCTGAAGGATGTTGATCTGGGCATTGAAGTCCAAAGCGTGAAACTGACGTTCCAATTGCCGTATGCGACGTTGAAGGCGTTCGACGGCGTGTTCGAAGCGTCGGAAATGGGCAACGCCGAAATCCAGAAGGCGCGGCTTGACGCGGCGACGCTTCTTTCGAACGCGGAAGGCATGGCGGCGAAGATTCGCAACGACGCGATGGCGTACAAACGCAACGTCGTGGAATCCGTCCGTGCGGATAGCGCGTATTTCAAGACGGTTCTGGAAGAGTACAAGAAGCAGCCCGAAACGATGCTGACGGTGTTATATACAGATGCGTTGCGTTCGGTTCTTGGTCGTGTTGACAACAAATACGTTGTGCATCAGAAGCCTGGCGAAGGTCAAGAAGTTCGTCTGCAGATTGGGCAGGTTCCCGAAAAGAGCAAATCTCAGGCGGCCACCGCCGAGCCTCAGGCCCAGCAGCAGTAATTCTGCGGGGGTTTTGTCAAAGAGCAAACAACCAGAGATAGAGCATGTCAGAAAATCAAGTTAAAATAGAAGCGGGTCCGACGCCCCGCAAGAGTACCGAAAACAAGGTCGGGAAGCCGGAAATGCTGCGATTGGGCATTGCGTTGTTCGGCGGGATACTCGTCTTGAACTGCTATTTGTCGCGTGTCTTCTTCCCGAATGCGATTGATGATACGGCCCGCGATTTCAGCGCGCTGATTGGCGCGCTGATTTTGAGCCTGCCCATTTTCTTTGAGGCGATCCGTGATTTGATCAAAGGAAAGGTCCACATGAACGAACTGGTGGCCTTGGCGCTCGTGGCGGCATTTGCGAGCAAAGACTACCAGACGGCTGGTGCCGTCGCCTTCTTCATGTTGATTACCATCACGATAGAGAAGCGGACGGCTATCGGCGCCGAAGCGGCGATTGAAGCGGTCGTGCGGTTGACGCCGCGTCTGGCCCGCCGAATCGTCGATGGCGTGGAAGAGGAAGTGGACGCCTTCACGGATTTGAAGGCTGGTGATGTATGCCGCGTCCGTCCGGGCGAAAACTTCCCTGCGGACGGTGTGGTGACGGTCGGAACCAGTACGGTCAACCAGGCGTCAATCACCGGTGAATCTCTACCGGCGGATAAGGCGGTTGGTGATGAAGTTTATGCGGGTACGCAGAACTTGACGGGTTTGGTTGAATTCCGCGTGACGCGTATTGGTTCGGACACGACGTTGGGTAAAGTCCGTAATTTGATTGCAGACGCCGAACGTTCCAAGTTGCCGATTATGCGTATGATCGACAAATATGTCGGTTATTACACGCCGACGATTCTGATGATTGCGGGTCTTGTGTGGTTCATCACGATGCGCATTGACCGCGTTATCGCCGTGTTGGTCATGTCCGTTCCTGCGGCGTTCGTCATTGCGACGCCATCGGCAGTCATCGCTGCTATCGCGGCGGCTTCCCGTCTTGGTATTCTGATTAAGGATGTGTCGTACATTGAACAGGCGGCGCGAATCGGCGCCATCATCTTCGATAAAACGGGAACGCTGACGGAAGGGAAATTGGCGGTGGCTCGTTTGGAACCCGCTGAAGGCGTTGAACTTGCCGAACTACTTGAATTAGCGACAAGCGCCGAACATCACAGTAACCACCCTGCCGCCGAAGCGATGAGACGCCTCGCCCGCGAGGCGAAAGTCGAATGGCGCGAACCGCAAGAATACGAAGAAGTCGCTGGTTTGGGTGTTCGGGCGACATTCGACGGAAGACGTTGCCTGGTAGGACGTAAGACATGGCTTGCGGACGAAGGCGTTGATTTGTCCGCGTTGGATGCGTCGTTGACCGAAGCGGAACACAAAGGACTCAGTGTGGTCTGCGTGGCGAGCGATGGTAAGGCGTGGGGCTGGATTGGCTTGAGCGATGCCATTCGTCCTGTGACTGCTGAAGCGATTGCGCAGTTGAAGGAATTGGGCGTTGACCGTTGCTGCATGGTAACTGGTGATAATGAACGTGTTGCGAAGGCTGTGGCCGCGCAGATCGGCATCAGCGAAGTGGCGGCGAGCTGCCTGCCCGAGCAGAAGGAAACATACGTCCGCAAGTTGAAGAAGACCGGCAAGATCGTGGCGGTCGTCGGCGATGGTGTCAACGACGCTCCTGCTTTGGCGGCTGGTGACATCGGTATCGCCATGGGTGCTTTTGGTAGTGACATCGCCGTCCAAAGTGCATCCGTCGCGTTGATGAACAACGACTTGCGTCGTATCCCATTCTTGATTGGTTTGGCGCGTCGTACGCGTGTTCTGACGATACAGAATTTCGCGGTTGGTTTGGGATTCATCGTCGTCGGCGTTTATTTGGCGACGTTGGGGCAGGTCACGCCAGTCGGCGCGGCATTGCTGCACAGTGTGAGTTCTCTGATGGTCATCTTCAACAGTGCGCGTCTGGTTCGTTCGGGCGAAATGCTGCAGGAGACGGCGCCGGAAGATTGAGGCTGTATTAATAATAAGGTAAATAAATTCAGATAGATGCGGAGAATCATCCGATGAGTGAAGCGAAAAACGACTATGTGGTAGAAGCCGTTGGTTTGACGAAAATCTTCAAAGATTTCTGGAACCGCGAAAAGGCCCGCGCCGTGAACGGCATTGACTTTACCGTCAAGAAAGGGCAGGTGTTCGGACTCCTTGGCCCGAACGGTTCCGGTAAATCAACGACCGTGAAAATGATTCTTGGGCTGTTGTATCCGACGCGCGGCGTCCTAAAGGTTTTCGGCGAAGACCCACAGAACGTTGAAATCAAAAGCCGTATCGGCTATCTGCCTGAAGAGACGTATCTTTACCGTTATCTGACGGCCATGGAAACGTTGGATTTCTACGGCGCGCTGTTTGGCCTCAGCCCGAAGATGCGTCGTGAACGCAGTGAACAGCTGTTGAACATGGTTGGTTTGGCGCATGCCTTCAACCGCCGCGTCGGTGAATTCTCGAAAGGTATGGCGCGTCGTATCGGTTTGGCGCAAGCTCTTGTGAACGATCCGGATCTGGTGATTTTGGACGAACCGACAAGTGGTTTGGATCCAATTGGTTGCCGCGAAGTGAAGGATGTCATTCGCCTGCTGGCCAGCCGCGGCAAGACCGTCATTCTGTGCAGTCACTTGCTGGCGGACGTTCAGGATGTCTGCGATGACATGCTCGTGCTGTACGGCGGCAAAGTTCGCGCGAACGGCGCCTTGAGCGAAATCCTCCGCGAAGAGGACAAGACGCGCATGGTCTGCCCGACGTTGAGCCCGGATACGCAGAAAGAGTTGCGCGAGTGGCTGTTGGCGCATGGCGTGAAGGATGCCGGCGACATCGAATTGGGCAATCCTGTCCGCAATCTGGAAGAGTTCTTCCTGGAAGTCGTCAAGCAGGCTCGTGAGCAGAGTATTGACACGGCCGGTGCCCGCGCGGGCGGTGAAATTCCGCAGTATCTGATTGATTCCGAAGACGGCAAGGCGGTGTTGAACGCCCTGCATCGTCCGAACGAGCCGGCGGCGCCGGAGGCGAAGCCGGAACCCGAACAGCCGAAGGTGGATGTGAAACGGCTGGAGTCGCTTGGCGCGAAGCCTGTTGAAGAGAAGCCGAAGGAAAAACTCTCCGAAGAAGCTCAGAAAGAGGCGGATGCCCGCCGTGAGGCGGCGAATCAGAAGCTCAACGATCTTCTGAAGAAATAAAAAATCACAGGCCGGCCGCCAAATGGCGGTCGGCCTTGTTTTAATATCTTGAATTTAAGCGTTTATTGGTGAGAAGTCAACAGCGATGATGGCTTCCCAGAGGGATTCGGAGGTAAAGCCGCAGGTCGTGTTGAATTTCAGATAATGGTCGCAGAGGGCTTCGATTTCCGCCGCGTCAAGCCGCAGGTCGATGAAGAAAGTGGCTAGATCGATGGCGATGGCGGCTCTCATGGAGAGGGTTTTGTTGAAGCCGCCTTTCGTGATGTCGATGAGGGTGAGCTGTGAATTGCACGGATCATCCTTGTCCATGAGGATCTTATACGGGTGGAAAGCGGAATGGACGAAACCGCAGACATGCGCACGGGCGATGATTTCAAGGGCTTTTCGGCTGAAGGCCATTTTCAGCTCCTTTTCCTCCGTTAGATAACCTGTTGGCATCAAGGCCGATCCGTCTATGGAATTGTTGATGAAGCGTGTGACGATGTAGGAGGATTTGAGTCTTCCGAACCGTCGGACTTCTCCGCAGGCGAGCGGTTTGGCGACTGGAATGCCAAGTCCTTCCAACGTGGCGTAATTGAGAGCTTCATTGACGGCGATGGAGCGTCTCCCGAGCCCGAACCACGATGGAGTGGCTTCCAAATAGTATTTGATGACGACTTCGCCGCCGCCATGGATTTCGGGAATCGTGATTCTCCAGACCTCCTTGTTGGGCGTGTCGGAGAGATAGAGGCCTGCATGGACTTCGTGGGGGTGCTTGCGAATCCATGCGGCTCCGTCTGTGAAATCGTCGCTGGCCCAATCCCATGAATGGAAACGGCTAGGCGCCATTTTCTTCAGCAAGGCGTGATATTGGACATGGCTGGTTTCGACCAGTTCTTTTGTCGCGGATGCGGATAGAGTATCCATGGTGTCCTGTCTTGGAAAACAAACAATGAAATGGTAAAAGGTGAATATACAATGGAAGATGCCAAACGTCAATTACTTTCAATTAAGAAGATATCAACTTACCTTGTCCATACATTGGTTCCCGCATGGCATTTCACGGAGAGACAGGCGGCCTTGTTGAAGAAGCTTCTGCCGAAAGCGGAAGTCCGCATTTGCGGTTCGGCGGAAGAATTCGCCGGAAGCCTTCATGATACGGATGCCGTATTGACATGGACTTTCCAACAGGAATGGTTCGCGGGAGCGAATCGGTTGAAAATCCTTTCGACGCCTGCCGCAGGAAAGGATTATTTCACGGTGGTACCGCCGTCCGGCCTATGGATGATGAACGGGCAGTTCCATGGCGAAATCATCGCGGAGAGCGTTGTCGGCATGCTGTTGGGCATGGAACGCGGCATTCTGCCCGCCATGACGGAATATGCGTCGCTGCCGTGGCCGCGCCGCGAACTGGCGCCGCGGATGCGTGTGCTGCGTGGGTCAACTGCCATGATTCTGGGCTTTGGCCATATCGGTCGCTGGATAGGCAAGATGTTGAAGCCGTTTGGGATGCGAATCCTTGGCGTCAGCCGCCATCGTGATGCAGAGCGGCCAAATTGGTTCAGAAAAGGCGATTTGTGCCTCGATGCAGAGCAGATGGATGCGTATCTTCCTGAAACGGATCATCTTATACTTGCTCTGCCAGGGACGACCGGCACGACGAACATGGTCAATGCCCGCCGTCTGGCGTTGCTGAAGGCTGGTGCGACAGTCACGAACATCGGTCGCGGCAACGCCATTGAAGCGGCGGCGTTGACGGCGGCCCTCGAAAACGGCCATCTGGCCGGAGCGTTTCTGGATGTGTTTCCGGAAGAGCCACTTCCGGAAACGTCTCCGTTGATGCATGTCCGCAATCTCTGGCGGCTTCCGCATGCCTGTGCGATTGCCGACAACTATCTTGACCTGTATGTGGCGGACTTTGTCCGCCAGTTGAAGGCGGCGTTTTCCGGTCACGCGGGAGCGTGACCCTCCCGTGTTATCGTATCAGGCGATATTGATGAGAGTGCCCGCGATGGCGAAATAAATCGTCAGCGAGAGTGCGTCAACGATGGTCGTCAGCATAGGGGAGGCCATGAGGGCAGGGTCCGCATGGACGCGTTTGGCGGCCATGGGAAGCGTGCAGCCAATCAGCTTGGCGCAGACGATCGTGCAGAACAGCGAAATCGTGACAATCAGTTCGACGCGGCCTTCGGGAACCGCATCCGTGTATTTAACGGTGCTGAAAAACCGCATGCGGACGAAATTGACGGCCGTGAGCGCGAGGGCCACGAGAATTCCGACGCGGAATTCGCGCCATAGCACGCTGAACCAATTGCCAAGTTCGATTTCACCGACGGCCATACCGCGGATGACCAGCGTGCTGGCCTGTGAACCGCAGTTGCCGCCTGTGTCCATCAGCATCGGAATGAAGGCGGCGAGAATCGCCGCCGAATTGATAAGATGTTGATAATGACTGATGACGGCACCCGTAAACGTCGCGGAAATCATCAGGATGAGCAACCAGACGATTCTGTTGCGGGCGAGGCGGAAGATGCTCGTCTTGAGGTATTCGTCTTCAGACGGCTTCAAGGCGGCCATCTTTTCGAAGTCTTCGGTGTTCTCCGCTTCGATAACGTCAACGATATCGTCGATGGTGATGATACCGACGATGCGGTCTTCGTTATCGACGACCGGCATGGCGTTCAAGTCGTAGTCCTGAAATTTTCGTGCGACCTCTTCCTGGTCATCATACGTATATGCATGGACGATATTCGTCGTCATGATCGACTGGACTGTTTCCTCCTCCGAGGCGAGAATGAGTCTGCGGAGTGAAACGACGCCGACGAGTTTTCTGCCCGGCCCTGTGACGAAGCAGTTATAGATGGTCTCCTTGTCGATGCCGCTTTTGCGGATGTGCGCGAGAGCTTCGCGGATGGTCATGGTCTCCAGCAAGGAGACGTATTCGACGGTCATGATGCTGCCGGCCGAATTCTCCTTGTATTCAAGCGCTTTGTTGATGAGGGCGCGTTTTTCGGGCGATGCGTCGCTGAGGATCACGTTGACCATGTTGGCCGGCAGTTCTTCGAGGAAATCGACGGCATCGTCGAATGCGAGGCGTTTGAAGACTTCGTTACGTTCCGTATTGGAGATGCCTTCGACGATGTAGCGATGCAGGTCTTTGTCGAGATACGTGAAAATACTGGCGGCCTGATCTTTATGTAATAATCGGAAGACTAGTATAAGTTGGTCTTTGTCCTGTAGCTTGGCCAGTTCTTCGGCTGCATCGACAGGATTCATGGTCATCAGCCTGTCTTTCAGCGCACCAAGTGATTTCAGGGTGTCAAGTTCTTCTTGTGTTGTCTTTACTTGGTCTTCCATAGTCATGGCTCCATAGGATCAATTCTTCATGACAAACCAGAGCTGTCTGCAGATGCGTGCATTTTCATGCAGATTGCATTTCCATGAAATGGCGAGCGTTTGCGGCTCGCCAGTGATGATTTGCGGCGGGATGGTGATTCTGGCGGAGGTTTTTCCGGCTTCGATAGTGAGGGCGACATCGTCTAGTTTGACGGTGAATCCTTCGGGAAGGCCCTGCGCCACAAGATGAACGGGAGTCTTGCCATCATGCGGGACTTTCGTCTGTATGGACAATGTCAGCAAGTCGTCTTCCGTTGGTTTCGAGGCGGCGGAATCCGTTGGAAAAAGCCGTCCATAACGGCAGGGGAGGGGCTTCTCCATCTTCTCTGTGGCGATGGTCCATTCATCGGCCACAGGTGAAAGAGGCATCATGCCGTCGAAAAGCTTCAGCCATTCGGTTCCGAGAACGTCGCCGTCGTCAGCCGCGCGTTGCATGACGGAGGGGATGGTCAATTTTGGGCTGGACGCCAGCAGATTTTGGAGGCTTGTGGCGGCTTTTATGGCTTTTTGCAGATCATCGGTTGTTTTACGCGGCTCCGCAAGCAGGAAGAAGATGTCGTTCATCTGGCAGCACAGATTGTGCATGAGCATGAGTTCGTCCAGATTCTTCTTGTGAAGGGGGGAAAGCGTTTGAATGGAGGCGTTTTTGAGAAGATTGGGAAAATGCCTGGCGAAATCAGGCTTGTCCGCTTTCTTGTCATGCTTGAGCGCATTTTGGTATGCGTCATAGTCCACCATGCAGGCTTGCAGGAAGACACGTACGGCTGGCTCGGCGTCGCCGAACTGTTCGTGCAGGTCGTCTGTCTGGCCGTTCTGCAAGCGGACGACAGGGATGACAGGCCAGGCGATGACTTGCTCGGCAGCCATGTCCGTCTTTAATGGTGCAAGCGTGGCTGCCTCTGGCCGTGGTTGCCGCGAGGTGATGCAGCCACAGAGGATGCAAACGGCTGACAAGGTGAAAATGATGTGTGGAATGTGCTTCATTCAAGTGGGTGGGAAGGTGTTGTCTGATTGTCCCGAACGGGACTTTCATATAATATAATCTCCCAAGGTGGAAATGGCTTTTCATGAGCGTGAAAAGGGCGAAAAAAAGCTTTTGAATGAAAAAAATGTAAAAAAATGATATTTTTATTAAAAAAAATTAAAAAATAGTGATTTTATGACTTGTAAAAGTGGCGGTAGGCGTAGTATTTTATAACGGGTTACAAAAGTTTCACCTATTCGGATACGGGTGTATCCCGGTGGAACGCGGTGCCAATTCCCTGAAAAAAGGAGAATCTCACGATGAAGGCCGAATTTTACGATGTCAAGACTCGCACGAAGATCGAAGCGGAAGTGAAGTACAAGGTCAAGTATGAAAATGGTCATTTTGGGATTGTTGGCGAAGCTCCTGATGGCCGCAAGCTTCCGAAATTCGTGAGCGAAGACGCCTACAACACCACCTACAAAGCCGTCAAGGTTCAGGCGAAAGCCGAGCCCGCGAAGAAAGCCGCTGCGAAGCCGGCTGCCAAAGCCGCCGCGAAACCGGCCGCCAAAGCCTGCTGCAAGAAAGGCTGCAAAAAGTAAGTTAAGCGACTAACGTCTTTGACTTGTGAAAAGAACCGAAGCGTCATTTGGCTTCGGTTCTTTTTTTTTGCGGGACGGTCGCTCTCCAGAGCGACCGCGGAGGCGAGATGCCTTCGCACCGACGGCTTCCGCCGTCGGCACAGGACGAGATTTGACACGAATAGCGTTGCGTGGTCAGGTTTTCGCCTAATTGCCGAAGAGCAGGGCGAAGACTTCGTCAATCTGCTCCACGTAATGGACGGTCAAATCCTTGCGGACGCGATCCGGAATTTCGGAGTAGTCCTTTTCATTGGCCTTGGGCATGATGATGTCGAGCACGCCTGCGCGTTTGGCGGCGATGGTCTTCTCCTTGATGCCGCCGACGGGAAGCACACGGCCTTTGAGCGTGAGTTCGCCTGTCATGGCCCAATTGCGCGGAAGCGTCCGTTTCGTGGCGAGCGACAGCATGGAGACGGCCATCGTGATGCCTGCGGACGGGCCGTCCTTCGGCGTCGCTCCGGCAGGAACGTGGACGTGGATGTCGTTCTTCTTGAAGAACTTGTCAGGAATGTTGAACGTGCTGGCGTTGGCTTCCAGAACCGTGCGGGCGATGCGGATGGATTCCTTCATGACATCGCCGAGCTGTCCGGTCAGTTGCAATTCGCCCTTTCCGGGCACGGAGACGGATTCGATGTACAGAGTCGCGCCGCCGAGCGCCGTCCAGGCGAGGCCCATGGCGACGCCGACTTCCGGTTGCTTCATGAGTTCGTCGTCCGTAAAGCGCGGCTTGCCGAGATACTTTTCAAGATTGTCGGGAGTGATGACGACCTTTTCGTTTTCCGGCTGGACACCTTCCGCGATGTCCATGGCTGCTTTGCGCATGATGGACTTGATGGATTTCTCCAAGGCGCGGACGCCTGCTTCGCGAGCGTAGCTGTTGGCGATTTCGCGGATGGCGGGAGACGTGAAGGTGATGTTGGATTTCTTCAAGCCATGCTTGGGCAGAAGCTTGGGAATGAGATGGCGTTTCGCGATCTCAAGCTTTTCATCGGTGATATAGCCTGAGAGCGTGATGAGCTCCATGCGGTCCAGCAGAGGGGACGGGATGGAATCGGCCGTGTTGGCGGTCGCGATGAACATGACTTTCGAGAGATCGAACGGGATGTCCAGATAATGATCTCTGAAATTGACATTCTGTTCGGGATCAAGAACTTCCAACAGCGCAGACGCGGGATCGCCCTGATAGGACTGGCCGAGCTTGTCGATTTCGTCCAGCATGATGACGGGATTGCGGCTGCCACAGATTTTCACGGCTTCGATAACCTTTCCGGGCAAGGCGCCAATGTACGTACGGCGATGGCCTTTGATTTCCGCTTCGTCACGCATGCCGCCGAGGGAGAAGCGGAAGAATTTCCGTCCGACCGCTTCCGCGATGCTGTGGCCAAGAGAGGTCTTGCCGACGCCGGGCGGGCCGATGAGGCAGATGATGGAGCCGTCGATTTCGCCCTTGAGTTTCGAGACGCCGATGAATTCGAGAATGCGCTTTTTGACGTCTTCGAGGCCGTAGTGGTCACGGTCGAGAATGCGGCGTGCGATTTTGACATCGAGCCTGTCATTGGTCATCGTGTTCCATGGAAGCCCCGTGAGCCAGTCCAGATAGTTGCGGGAGACCGTGTATTCGGGGGACTGCGGCGTCACGAGATTGAGCTTGTCGATTTCATCCTGTATTTTGTCGATGACTTCTTCCGGAATGAATTCGCGGATTTCATCCAGCCGCGTCTGATAGTAGTCTTCGTCGGACTTGCTGTTGTGGCCGATTCCGAGCTGCTCCTTGATGTAGCGCATTTGTTCACGGAGGACGAATTCATGCTGCTGTTTGGAGAGCCGTCCATCCACTTCGCGTGAAATGTCTTCTTTTGCTTTGAGCGCGATGATTTCCTTTTTGAGCACCGCGAGGACGATTTTGAGGCGTTCGCTGACATCAAGCTCCTCCAGAGCCGCCTGCAATTCGAGCGTGGTGGCGGAGGTGAGCACAATCGTGAAATCGGCCAGTTTGGAAAGCTCCTTCTGATCCGCGCGTTCGACAAGCGACTGGAGCTCTTCCGAATATGACGGATTAAGCTTCAGAATCGTGCGCAGGGAGGACTGCATGGCGAGAAACATCGGTTTCTGCTTGCTTTCTGGAACAGGCGTCTCCTCAAGATATTCAATGTCGCCGACAAGCTTGCCGTTTTCGATGCGGACGGCAAGAAGCCTGAAGCGTTTCAGGCCTTGGAAGAGGCCGTGCGCATTGCCGTCGGGCAGTTCTTCAAAGCGCATGATACGGGCCGTCGTGCCAATAGGCGCGAGTTTCTTGCGTTTGATGCGTTTAGCATCCTGCTGGTCCTTCGTGTCTTCCTTGTTCTGGTCGTCAACGCTCTCTTCATTGAGCGTGTAAACGAAGCCGAGAATATGGTCGGACGCATTTGCTTCACGAAGCGTATCCGCCTGGAGCCCAGACGCGAACGGAAGCGGGAACATGAGACCTGGAAACACGGGCTTGCTGCCGTCGACCATCAGATGGATGGTCGCGGTGCCTTCCGTGTTTTCGTCTGTATTGGCGATCTGTTTACCTGTCGCGGGAACGGGGCGGCCAGTTTTACCGTCCCGTTTGCGGACAGCCGTCTTTTGCATTTTTTCCTTCTCTTCAGCCATGATTTGTAACCTCGACTATAACCTTCCCCTAAAGGATGTTGGTGAACCGCAAAACGTTGCAATGGCGGTGCCGTTTAGGACCGCCGCTGCGTCGATATAAGAAACAACGCACGGATTAGTGCATGTATTTGGGAGAGCCGCCGAACGGCAGTTGCGCGCGTTGCTTGATGGGCTTGATATCCTCAAGAGCGAGAACATACCAGTTGTCGCCCAATCCCGCGTTGCTGAAACGCTTGATTCGGTTGTTGACGACATGTTCCCAGTTCGCCTTGAGCACGTCGTTCTCCGTCTTCTTCTTTCCTTCGTCCAAGACGACGACGGCTTCGTCCAATTTGTTTTCCTTCACGAGAATCCATGAATAGAGGGCGTAGATAAGCGTCGTTTTGTCGCCTTTAAAGCGCTTGATGCCTTTGTTATACATCTTTTCGACTTCCACCAGGTCGCCTTTCTTGTATTTGCGCACCATTTTCATGGCGAGAATCAGCGGATCCATGACGAGCGCCTTTTCAAGATAGGGATCAGCGGCTTCATATTCTTTAATTTGGTAAAGGAGCTGCGCGCGAAGCGTGTCCGCCTGTTTTCCCGCGAGGAAATTCCATTTGCGGAGCGGATTGACGGCATCGAGCATGTCGATGGCCTCATGGATGCTGGCGGCCTGTTTCGCTTCAATCTTCTCCTGCGTGGCTTTGCCCGCAATGCCTTTGCTCTGATACATTTGGGCTTCGCGTTTCAGCTTCGACTGGGAGGCGACGATTTTATCCTGCACGTCTTTGAAAATGGCCTCCAGCTTCTTCTTGATCCAGAAGTTGAGCGGCAACGAGCAGAGGATGAAGCCAAGGAAGCCAAAGAAGCTGCACCAGCCCCAATGACCGGGCCAGTTGACGCCGATGCCAAAACAAACGACAAGACCGAAGACAAGACTAATAATCAGACTCAGCACGACAATTACTCCTATTATTTAATCATATGTATATGATGGCATGTCGCAGGGCGGCTTGCGCACGGCGACCGATGATGACTTTCTAGATTGGTTTGAGTTCCAGTTCCCCTCTGACGGAGTCAATGGAACGGACACGGACGTAAAGCGTATCGCCGCAACGGTAGCGTTGGCCGCCGCCGCGTTGATTGACGAGCGCGTAGCTGCGCGGATCGTATCGCCAGTGGCCGTCTCCGAACGTGGCTCTGTCGATGCTTCCCATCAGGCCGTATTCAGGCAGATAGACGGTGAGGCCGGACGGCATCGCATGGACGATCAACGCTTCGTGCAGTTCGGCTGGCTGCTCTTGGCGGCGGTCGTCCAGATAGCGGAGCTTCAGGCGGTCGGATGCCGCGAAGCAAGCCTGGTCGATGTTCTGTTCCAAAGCGTTGACAGCGGTTTCCGCGTTGAAGACAAACGTCTCGTCATGCCCAGCCGTTCCCATATCCGCGGCGATAAGCTGTTGATGCACAAGCAGATCCGGATAACGGCGGATCGGACTGGTGAAATGGCAGTAAACCGCTTTTCCAAGCCCGAAATGCGGCTGGCATTCCGTACTGTACACGGCGCGTGGCAGGCAACGCAGGAAATTGAAGCAGAGCAAATCATAGAAATGCTGCTCTTTCAGTTGATTCAGAAAGCCGACAAGCGCCTTGCGGGAGCGCAATTGGAGCTTCTTCTTACGTTGGATGAGAATGGTTGACTGCGCCGCGAATTCCGCAAGCATGTTTTCATCTGGAGCTTCATGGATTCGGAACAGCCCGAGAATCCCGCGGGAACGCATTTCCTGCGCGACGGTGACGTTCGCGAGAAGCATGAATTCCTCCACCAGCTGGTGGGCGGGATTGGGAGTGACACGGGCGATGCCTGTCACTTTGAGCGGGCTGCCGCCGCACAGGACGCGGAGCTCCGCCGTTTCGAGCGGCAGAAACTGCTCTTCCTGCTGGCGACGACGGCGAATGGTCTGCGACAACGCGCTGAGATGGCGCAGCAGATCCAGGACGTTTTCCTTTATATGCGGCTGCTCCTCTCCTGCGAGGAATCGTTCGACTTCGTCGAAATCCAGCCGTTGTGTCACGTTGACGATACTGTGGACGCGGCGTGTCTCGATGACTTCGCCAGTCTCTTCATCAATCGTCAGCAAGATGCTGTGCGCGAGCCGATTTTCGTTTTCGCGAAGGCTGCAGAGATTCGTCGAGAGGATAGGGGGCAGCATCGGCAGCGTCCTGCCGGGCAGATAGGATGTGAAGCCGCGTTCGAGGGCTTTCTTGTCCAATGGCGAATCGGCCGTGACAAAGCAGGCGACATCCGCGATATGGACGCCGACAATCGCCGTGCCAGGCTTGGGGCCGGGCTCGTATGAAAGGGCGTCGTCATAGTCCTTTGCATCGACCGGATCGATGGTCACAAGCGTTTGCTGTGTGAAATCTTCCCGCGGAAGTTCAAGGGGGACAATGCCTTCCAACTTTTTGTCATCCGTGACCGTATAGTTTTTCGGAAGGTCGTATTCCTTTACAATGGCGTTGAGGTCACTTGTGACGGAGCCGCTTTTGGCGAGGCGTTTGATGATTTCGCATTGCAACGGTGAACGCGGCGTCCGTCCGCTGATAAAGCGGGCCATCACCCAGTCGCCTTCGCGGGCCCCCTTGCGGGCGTCCGCTTCGTCGCGATTCCAAAGCAACGGAACGCGTGATGGCAGTTCGCGGCGGAGTGGGCGGATTTCAAAGCCTTCGTCTCCAAGACGCAGGCAACCGATGAAATTCTCATGGACGCGTTCGAGTATTTTACGAACGAGACCGACAGGGCCGCGCGAATCATCCCGATTGGTTATCTCAATGAGAACAATGTCGTCCGAAATGGCTCCGTTCAAGCCATTTGGCGGGATAAAAACATCGCCGGACGTCGAACTATTCTCCGGCGTGACGAATCCGAAACCTTTGGCGTTGACACGGATGGAGCCGCGGACCAACGAAAGCGCCTCCCGCGTAACAAAACGGCCGCCGTTCTTTTTCACAAGCGAGCCGTCGTTGACGAGTGATTTGAAAGCCTCTTTGAAATATGCTTCATCCAGACTTCCAAGGAAACGCCTGACATCCGTCCGCCGAAAGCCTGCTTCAGGCGACGATGAGACGACCGCAAGGATTTCCTTGCGGAGTTTGGCGAGTCCATTTGGTTGAGTCGTGTTTGTTTTCATTGCTTCCTCCCTTCTTCCCTGTAAATGACTATTCTGCAAACTAATTAATTTAAGCCATTCGTCATGATTTTCAATATATCAGAAGGGATGGCATGGCCATAAAAAGCCATTGGAAAGGCGTTTTCTCAAAAGAATCCATTCCCACCATGCCGTCGTGCAAAAAAAGAACGGCGGCCCGTTGTTGCGGAGCCGCCGTCTGGATGCAGGAAAAAACGCGTTGGCGTTTACTGGGCGTCGATGGAGAAGACGCCGTTTTCGTCCTTTCCGATGATGCCTTCTTTCGTCTCGATATGGATGATAATACCGGCTTCCTTGACTTCGATGGTGTCGAGGAAGTGGCGGGCAGCATCCAGCGTGTCCGTCTTGTATTTGAAGACGCGGTTGAATTCGCCGTTTTCGCCTGCGATATCTTCGAAGCCGAGGCTTTCGATATGGAGGTTCTGCTGTTCGGAAAGCTGTTCCAGATTGGGCAGTTCGAGGAGGACCTTCGGTTCGGTGGAGACTTTGAAGTAGGAGGCGTTCGGCAGTTCGGGCAGGACGACGGAGGCTTCTTTCCACAGGGCGTAAGTGAATTTCGTGCCGCCGACGAAGCAGACGGCACCGTCCAGATGCGGATAAGCACCGTAACGAAGGTCTCTTACGCATTTCAGATCGCCGCCCGGGCCGACGTTGAAGTAGGACAGTTTGCCAAGGGCCGCCGTCGCTTCCTTCAAATCAGGGAACATGTAGGCGACATATTTGAAATTGTCCGGATCGGCCGCGGCCGCCGCCCAGAAGTCCTTCTGCAGCTGGCCTTTGCCTTCGAAGTATTTCTTGAAGGGGTCTTTCTTCTGTGTCTTGTGCCAAACCATGATGGCGGCGATGATGATGACGAATACGAGGAAGACGCAGATAGCGATGACCAGCCGCATGAGGCTCTTCATCTGCATTTTCTTCAGCTCTTCGGTACGGGCCATCTCCTTGGCCATTTCGCTGAGCTTCTCGTTGTCCTTCTGGCGTTTTTCCTCTTCGATTTTCGCCTGTTCGTCCGCGAGCTTCTTGGCTTCCGCGAGTTCCTTTTCCTTTTCAGCCTGACGCGCCTTTTCCTCTGCGGCAAGTTGTTTGGCCTTCGCTTCTTCGGCGGCTTTCCGCTTAAGCTCAAGGGCTTCTTCGCGGGCTTTGCGGGCGGCTTCCTGCTTGGCGATGAGGCTGGCGGGATTGATGCGTTCGCCCTGCGGCAGGATGGTCGCGTTCAAGGCGATGGATTCGATTTGCTCGTCAATCGCCTTGCGTTGGGCGGCGAGCTGTTTTTGTTCGTTCACTTTGGCGGCGTTGCGGATTTTCTCCTTGGCGCGGGCGACGGCGTGGTTGAGGACTTGATCCGCCGTCATCCATTCGCCGCGCATATAGGTATAACCCGCCGCTTCATTGGCATCGACGGTGTCGTCGATAAGCTGGATGATTGAGACGCCGCGCTGTTCTTTCAGGAACGTCGCACGTTTGTCGTTGAGCTCCGCTTTCTTATCGCGAATGTATTCACGCCGTTTGGCTTCCGTGGCCTGCGGATCGAATTTCAGGATTTCCCGCTCGTTGTCTTCCACTTCGCGCATGTCTTGGATACGGATCGGGAAGCTGCCGATTTTGATATAGGGGCCAGCCGTTCCGCGATAGTAGCCCTCGTACATGTTGGGGATATCTTTGTTGGGGCTCTTGTAGGTGACTTTCACCTTTTCGCCAAGCTTGTAGAGCGGATATGTCTTTTCCGCCTCCGCTTGAAGCTCTTCTTCCGATGGAATCGGAATGGTCCGTTCCATCCTCTCTTCCAAGAACTTATCTTTGTCTTTCAAGGCGACGTCCAAATTGACGGCGGGGACTTTCGGAACAGCCGGAAGATTTTTGCACTTCTTCAAGAAGGCGTCACGAATGGCCTGGGCGGCCGTCGCGTCCGGCGTATCCGTCGAATGGTTTTGGAAGTAGGCGGCCGCCAGTTCATTGGCGACCGCGATACGGTCTGGCGACAGTTTCGCCTCTTCCGCATTCTGGGCGCGGACGTTGACAAGCAGTATCAGACCAGCGATGAAGCAGGGAACTAGCAGTCGTTTTAACATGGAAGGGTGACCTTATGTTGGAAGTGATGATTCACTGATTTATGGAGACTCTTGGGAAACGTTAAGATTAACGCATTTTAATACAAATACATATTTTAGCACACAAACTCATTCAAGGCAAATTTGCGTGATGCATTTGTTGAAATCTTCCTGCCCTTTTAGTATTTTTATTTCGATTCGAAGGAAATAGAAGGGGAGTTTCGGATCCTTCAGTTTCGGGATTCGGACGGCGTCCTTTTCCGTCGTGACGAGATATTGCGCACCGTTCTGGAAGGCGTTTTTGTAGAAATCCTCCAATTCCTCCTCTTTGAAACGATGGTGATCGACGAAATGTTTGGAATAGACGATGTCGCCACCGAAACGGGTGATGTAGTTGAGGAAGCTTTTCGGGACGGCGATGGCGCTGAGCGCGGCGACCTTTTTCCCCTTAAGTGCCTCTAGCGGTATGACTTCGCGCGTGTCCAGATGCTGTAGGTTCTTCGGTTCGTGGTTGCATTCGATGATGGCGGCGGACGGATTGTGGCGGTGGAGGAAGTCGTGCAGATGGCGAAGCCGTGGATGTCCGTCCGATTTCGTGATGAAAATGACATTCGCGCGGCGGAGGTTTTTGATTGGCTCCCGCAACAGACCGGCCGGTAGCATTTCGTGGTTGTTGAACGGATTGGTGGAATCGACGAGCAGGATGTTGTGGAGAGGGCGCAGACGGAGATATTGGAAGCCGTCGTCCAGAATCAACGTGTCCGCCTGAAGACGTGTGATGGCGTAGTTGCCGCCTTTGACGCGGTCTTTGTCCACAACGACGGCCACGCCCGGGCGGTTTGGCGTCTCTAAGAGGTTGGAAGCGAGCATGAACGGTTCATCGCCCGCATTTTGCGAATCCAACAGAACCTCTCGGCCGTTCGACACGACTTTCGGCGGAAATTCGTCCAGATTGCGCGACCATTTGGCTTTTAACCGCTTAAAGAACGGAAGCGGTTTGCTTCGATATCCGCGCGACAGGATGGCGACGTGCCGTCCTTTCGCGGCAAGCGTTTTGGCAAGAAGTTCGACGACAGGCGTCTTGCCCGTTCCGCCGGTTGTCAGATTGCCGACACTGATGACGGTGCAGCCGAGTTCATGTTGTTTGATAAGAGAATTGTCATATAATGTTAGACGAAGCTGCGTGATATTCCGATACAGCCTGGACAGGACGAACAGGAAATGCCTGAACATCATGTCTAGGGTATTGGTTTGCCGTCCATTGATGATATCGACGACATATTGTTCGGTTTTTTCGCAGAAATCGTGCAGGGACATTATATGAAAGGATGTGGGCCATGATTGTATTTTCCTTATAATGTAGTATAAAGGGCCCTTCTGGCAACTGAAACGGTCATTTTTTCTGTCATGACATGACTCACAAATGAATGTTAATTCATTTGCGCCATCAACCACGAAAAAACTTACAAGAATCCACAAGCTTGTGGCATACAACCTTAAACATAATACTCTTTCAGATAGGCAGACGCCTCGCTCTGCGTCAGATGATAGCTCCGCATCAGCCGTTGACACACCTTTTCAAGAGATTCCCCAAAGTCACGGCAGGTTGCTATCAGATTGCAAATGCCATTTTTACGTTCTTCTTCAAGGGCCTTCAAAGACTTCTCGCGCTCTTCGATAGCTTTCAAAGTCTTCTCACGCTCCTTCTCAAGGGCCTTCAAAGACTTCTCATGCTCATCCTTACGGCCTTCACGCGGCCTTTTTCCTTCATCTTCTCGATTGCAAGATACATGTCGTTATGCTCCTTCTGTCTTGGAAGTGACAAATCCCCCTGTTTTTTCCCGAACACATGCAAGCCTCTGCTAGATCGCGGGAAACAATCAAACATAATACTCTTTCAGATAGGCGGACGCCTCGCTCTGCGTCAGATGATAGCACATCATCAGCAGTTGGCATGTTTTTTCTAAAGTTTCCCCCAATTTACGGCATCCCTCAATCAGATTGCAAATACCATTTTTACGTTCTTCTTCAAGGGCCTTCAAAGACTTCTCGCGCTCTTCGATAGCTTTCAAAGTCTTCTCCCGCTCTTCTTCAAGAGCCTTCGATGACTTCTCGCGCTCCTTCTCAAGGGCCTTCAAAGACTTCTCATGCTCATCTTTACGGCCTTCCCGGCGGCCTTTTTCCTTCATCTTCTCGATTGCAAGACACATGTCGTTATGCTCCTTTTGCCTTGGAACGGACAAATCCGCCCCGGTCAATTGATTGAACGCACGGTACAGCACAGCCGGCGCGTCGCGGAACAGCGGGTCCTCGCGCACCCTCCTCAGCATCTCCCCGTCGTCGTCCTGCGTCCGCAGAAGCCACGACATCGGCCGGAGATGCGATCTCATGCCCCAGACCTCATCCTCCCTCAGATCGACGAGCGACACGACGTTCGTCGGGCAGTCCGCCATGAACGCGCGCAGATCCGGGTTCCTCACATCGACCATGTCCTGGAGGCGCATCGGGCCGCTCCACGGCTTCCTGCCGAGATACAGCGCCATGACGACGACCGGCGGCAGCAGCTCGCCGTGGCGGAGCCCCGAAAGGAACTCCGCGCCGTCCTTCAGCCTCTTCTCCGCCAGGTTCCTCTCCTCCCGCCTCTCCCGGCAGACCTCCCAGCGGCCCCCCGCCGAAAGCAGGTTCCTCAGCGGCATGTCCAGCGCCGCCTCCGACTGGTTCTCGAGGCACATCAGCACGCAGTCGGTGTTCCCCAGGCGGCGCACGATCCCCTCGTTGACGATATCGTTCACGCGGGCCATCCACCCGCTCCGCCGCCATCCCGCCGGCACGACCGTCTCCGGGTTCCTCTCCATCAGGCTCCGCGCGTCCACGGAGAACCCCGCCCGCCGGAACAGCGTGTTGAACGCGTCCGCGAACTCCTCGTCGCGCCTCATCAGCACTTTCGCCGCCATGTCTTTTCTGCCCATGAATCCACCGACTGTTAATAGTATAATCCATATTTATAGAATAACAAACGAATCACTTGACAAAAACAGACTATAGCACGGCAATATGAATATTCAAGCAATTCTTTTCATTATCATAGAGAATCATATATTATCATAAAGAATCATAAGAAATCATGGAAAGTCATAAAGGGCATTTTTGCCCATGTCCATTATTTCCAGAATCTTACAGAAAATGAGGCAAAACTGCGTTTGCAGAGGCATCGGCGTAAGCCACGGTGTTGACGTTATTTGCCAACTGTATTTACTGTATTTGCTAGATATTCTGGATTTAAATGTTCTCCAGAGTCTCTGGGGAATTACCGCCCGACGGCGAGACGCCGTCGTTACACCGTTCAACGGCGGGGACGCCGTCGTTATATTCAGCGGGACGCCGTCGCTACACCACTCAACGGCGGGGACGCCGTCGTTACGATGAATTTTCTGTAATTGCGGATTTGTAAACGTGCCGTCATGTTGGATATTAAAAGGTGACGACATTGACAGTGAAACCTTCAACAGGACCATGCAGGTAATCGAATCGAGTTCGACGGACGCGGCGCGGAACGCCGCGATGGAAGAGAGCGTGTTTCGCAGGCCGGAGATATCCGAGCCGGTTCTCATGCTCTATCGGAATGGCGAATCGATTCTTTTCGGCCGGAATCAGAACCCATGGGCGGAGTGCGACGTCGCCCATTGCCTGGAGGAAGGCGTGGTTTTGCTCCGTCGTCTGAGCGGCGGGGGGACGGTCTATCAAGACGCAGGCAACCTGAACTACAGTTTCTTCCTGCCGCGAGCGGCGCATGATCCAAGCCGTGTGCTGTCGCTGCTGCAGGAGGTGCTACGCAGCATTGGCGTGCCGGAAGTCGGTCTGCGGGACGGGACGAGCGTCTGTTCAGGCGGACGGAAGCTTTCGGGCACGGCGTTCGCGCTGAACGGCCGCGTGGCGATGCTGCATGGCTGCATCTTGGCGGAGACGGATTTGGGCCGTCTCCATGTGATGCTTTCCCGGCAGCCGGGCAAGACGGTTGTCGGCTCGTTCGTCAAGTCGAATCGCGTGCCGGTGACAAGCCTGAAAGAGCTTGGCGTGCGGATTGGTTGCGACGAATTGGCCGAACGGCTGATGTCGGCTGCTGAGAAGGAGTTCGGCGTGGCGCGCCATGTCGCGGAACCGCAAGGCGACGACTTGGAGGTGTTGCGTGAGAAATACGCAAGTGCGGCTTGGACGTTCGGGCGTTCAAGCGATTTTGAAATTCACCAGTTGACGGGCGGCGGACTGCTATGCCTGCGGGTGTCGCAAGGCATTGTAACATCCGCTCAGCTCGACGGTTGCGACGTGAAAGAGTTTGTTGACATGCCTTTGCATGAAATCATGTGAAGGCGATTCCATAAAGCCATGGAAACATGGGAACGTTCAAAAAAAGGAGACCCTGACGATGATGATTGGTGTGAGTTCGTACAGCTACAGCCGTTTGGTCAATTCCGGCGCCATGAAGCAGATCGACGTGATTGCGAAGGCGAAGGAGATGGGCTTTGACTGCATCGAGTTTTCGACGATTGCCGTTCCGGAAGGCAAGACGCTGCCGGAATTCGCCGCTGAACTGAAAGCCGAGGCGGACCGCGTCGGCATTCCGATCATGAACTACACGATCGGCGCGGACTTCCTGGCTGGCTCCAACGGCGATTTGGACGCCGAAGTCGAACGCGTGAAGAAGGAAGTGGATATCGCGGAGATTCTGGGCGCCCCCGGCATGCGCCATGACTGCTCCTATGGCCGCTTCCCAGAAGGCTGGGTTGGCGCGAAAACGTTTGACGCCGCCCTGCCGAAAATCGCGCAAGGCTGCCGCGCCGTGACGGAATACGCCGCCACGAAAGGCATCAAGACGATGATCGAAAACCATGGTTTCTTCAGCCAGGAGAGCCTGCGTGTCGAGCGTCTGGTGACGGCTGTCAACCATGAGAATTTCGGCCTGCTGATCGACATGGGCAACTTCACCTGCGCGGACGACAAGCCGGAGGAATCCATCGGCCGTCTCGCTCCGTTTGCGTTCCATTGCCATGCGAAAGACTTCCACATCAAGAGCGGCATGGGCCCGAATCCGGGCAGGGGCTGGTTCCAGTCCCGCGCTGGCAACTATCTGCGCGGCGCCATCATCGGCCACGGCAACGTTCCCGTCGCGCAGTGCGTCCGCAATCTGATCCAGAAGGGTTACGACGGCGTCCTGTCGATTGAATTCGAAGGCATGGAAGACGTGCTGACAGGCATCGCCATCGGTCAGGAAAACCTGCGCCGCTTCGTGGCGATGGCGAAAGCCTGAGCTGTTTGATAGAGCACGGGGCGTGGCCGTCCGTCCATGGATGGATTGGTCTCGCCTCGTTAGTTAGTCGCTCTCGCGTTTTGTCGGCAGAATCATAGAAGCAAGTCACAATGTCTATTCAACGTTGCATGAACATCATCACCCCCGTCTTATTTCTATTGCTAATAGGCTATGGAATATGGGTTTACAAACGTCTTCCCAAGAAGAATCCGCCGCCGCCCGGAAGGCGCAGCTGCGCGGTGGAGGCCGCGAAGGAGTATCGTTTCCAATTGGAGCAGATACGGGATCGGGAAGGCTGGAAGGCGCGTCATCTGACGGGGCTTGCGCAGCAGCGTGCGAGCTGGCTGGAGGCGAAGGTTGATTATCTCCTGAGCCGCGTCGGCAACAAACTGGATGATGTGAACAACCGCAACCAGTTGGAAGACACATATTTGATGATCATGCGCGCGCGTCATCAGGCCCTTCAGGGCGTTGAGAAAATGCTGGAGGAATGGGGCGGACGGTTGCGGACATATGTGTCGCCAATCGACGGCAATGTCATGACATATTCCGTCAGCATTCCGGGCCCGTATGATCCTGCGATCAAATGGCCGCTGATCGTGTCCATGCACGGTCATGGGTGGTATGGAAAATACCAAGGCCATCCCGCGCCGTACTATGCCGGTGCGATTTCCCTGTCTCCTGACGGCCGGGGTTCTAGCGACTACAAAAATCTCGGTGAAGAGGACGTATTGGCGGCAATCGAAATGGTGAAAAAGGAATTCAACGTCGATGACGACCGTATTTATCTGACGGGCGGTTCGATGGGCGGCACGGGATGCTTCCATCTCGGCGTGCATTATGCGGATCGTTTCGCGGGAATCTTTCCGACTGTCGGAAATGCGGACAATCTGGCGTGGAGCGAACGCTGGGGCTGGAATCGCGAATTCCCCGGCCGCAACAACGAAATGCGCCGTCTGATCCAGGAGTCGCATACGGCGCGGGCGTTCACAGGAAATCTTTTCAATCTTCCGACGTATATTCTGGCGGGTTCCGCGGACGAAGTGGTTCCGCCTGCGCATTCGCGCAACATGGTCGCGGAAATGCGCCGTCTGGGGTTGAACATGGAATACCGCGAATATCCGAACTGCGGCCATGGCGGTTTCCCCGGCGACGCCACGCAGAGCGGTTTGGCCTGGATATGCGGCTGGAAGCGCAATCCGTATCCGAAATCCATCCACTGGAAAGCGGATCTGCTGAAGCACGGAAAAGCGTATTGGACACGCATCGACCAATTTGACAAACCGTTGGTTTTAGGTGAATTGCATGCGGAAACGAAAAGCCGCATGGTTCTGGAAATCCATACGGTCAATCTGCTGGGGCTCTCCTTCCAGCGTCCGCCAGTCTTGTTCGAGCCTGGCCGCCCGCTGACGCTGATCATCGACGGTGCGACGTTGACGCTGCCGCCTGCTGAAAACGTGATGGCATGGACGTCTCTTCGCAAGGATCCGAACCATGGCTGGCGGTTGACGACTGATTTGCCGCTTGAACCGCGAATCAAGAAGGTTGGTTGCGAAGGACCTGTGGCAGAAGCGCTTATGAATCCATTTGTTCTCGTCGTCGGCACGCAGAACAAGGCCATGGAAAACGCGTGGAGGCGTGAGGCCGAATATTTCGCCCGCGAATGGAAGTCACGCTACCATGAATATCCGCGCATTGTCAACGACACTGATGTCGATGAAGAGACGGAACGCGAATTTAATATGATTCTTTTCGGCGGCACGAACGATAATTTGGTGAGCGAACGGCAGATACCCGTCATGCCTTATGAAGATATGCGGGCGTTGCTCGCGAGCAAGCAGTATGAAGAGAAGACTGATGGAGTGGTGGCGGATGGCTTTGATGTCATGAACAGCGACGACGTCGGCACGATTGCCGTGTATCCGAGCGTGAGCAATTCCGACAAGCTGTCGGTCGTATGGACGGCGAACAGTCCTGCCGCCGCCTATCAGGGGTGGTGGCGTTTTGGCAACTGGTTCAACTGGGGCGTGTTTGATTCGAAAAAGTACTTTGATTACGCAGTTTACGATGCGCGTTCATGCAATCCGGAGACGATGCTGCTGGTCGGCTGGTTTGGTTCGGATTGGCAGGTGACGAGCGGTCGCTATTATTTTGCGAACGAAGAGGTTCGCCGCGAGTCGGCGGATCAGCTGTATCCGAAATACGATAAAGTTGACGAAAACGTGTTGAAATTGTCGGAGCTGTCGTTGATTTCGCTGCTTCCGAAGAAAATACAGCAGATGCGCGGCGCGGTTGGTTTCGGGCGGACGTTCTTCGGCGAGCCGTTGAAGAACAGCATCGGCATGAGGGCTCCGGCCGTTCTCGAATACAATTTGGATGGAAAATTCGCGAATTTCAAGAGCGATGTCACCGTGCTGAATCCGCGGGAGAGCTGGATGTGCCAGATGCGCGAAAAAGGCGAGTCCGTGAAATTCAAAGTCTTCGGCGACGGGAAACTCCTGAAGGAAGTGAAAGTCGATTGGAAGAAGCCGAAGGATGTTCTGGAGGCGAAGATCGACGGCGTGAAAGTCCTTAAGCTGGAAGCATATCCAGATGGCGGGCCGTCATGGTTGCACATGGGTTCGGCGTGGCTGAATCCAACCATTAGTCGATAGCCGCAGAAAGCGGCTATCGGCCAAAGGCTTATGGCTTATGGCTTATGGCTTATGGGCATATGGAATCACAAACACACTATAATGCCTCGCAGCTATTTATAGTGGTTAGTGGTGTATTTGCTTTAAGCTTTAAGCTTTTGGCTTTTAGCTCCTTAGCGCCGCCTTTGGCGGCGGAGGCTTTGTCGTGGAAAGTCAGAAGAAGGCATTGAAGAAAAAAGACACGACGGCGGTCGTCCGGCATATTGCGGAGTTGCTGACGTCGGCGGGAGGGCGTGCGCTGCTGGTGGGCGGTTGCGTCCGCGATTCTCTTCTGGGCTTGACTAGCAAGGACTTCGACATGGAAGTCTATGGTCTTTCCATGGAGGCCATCCGCGATATTCTCGGCAAAGAATACAAGTTGGATTTTGTGGGAATGGCCTTCGGCGTGCTGAAGGTTCTGCATTACGACATCGACATCGCGTTGCCGCGTGTGGAGAACAAGACCAATAGCGGCCATAAAGGCTTTGATGTGATGTTCGTTCCGAATTTGAGCTATGCAGATGCGGCGAGCCGTCGTGATTTCACAATCAACGCCATCATGCGTGATCCGCTAAGTAACGAGTTGATCGATCCTTGGAACGGCGTAAAGGATTTGCATGACGGTGTTCTGCGGCATGTTTCCGCCCATTTCGTGGAAGATCCGTTGCGCGTTCTGCGGGCGATGCAATTTGCGGCGCGATTCGATTTCCAGATAGCGGAGGAAACCGTTCATCTGTGTTCGACTCTGTCGCAGGATGAGCTTGCGCAGGAACGAGTTGCGGCAGAATGGGAGAAGCTTTTGCTGAAAGGGCGGAAGCCGTCGAAAGGACTGTCGTTTCTGCGGGATTGTGGTTGGATCGACTACTATCCGGAGCTCAAGGCGTTGATTGGCTGCAAACAGGAGCCTGAATGGCATCCGGAAGGCGATGTGTGGGAGCATACATTGCGTGTTTTGGACGCGGCGGCCGCCATGCGCCATTATGCTGAAACAGAGAATCTTGTGCTGATGTTGGCTGCGTTATGCCATGATTTTGGCAAGCCGTTGACGACAAAGGTCGATGACCGCGGACGGATCATCAGCCATGCCCATGACGAGGCTGGCGTCGAGCCCACGAAGGCATTCATCAGGCGGATTTGGAACAAAAAGGAATTGGATGACGTCATGCCGCTTGTGAAGCGTCACATGCTGCCGACGATGTTCATCCAGAATGACGCTCCCGACCGCGCATACAGGCGTTTGTCGTTGGAAGTCAGAAGCATGGAGCTTCTGGCTGATGTGGCCGAATGCGATTTGCGCGGCGTGGAGATGCCGGAGGATTTGCTGAAAGCAAAAATTGCTCGAATCGATTTGTTCAGGGAGCGTGCCAATGCGTTGAACGTGATGGCGGAAAGTCCGAAACCAATCATTTTGGGGCGTCATCTGTTGGAGCGCGGTTTCAAGCCCGGTCCGCAGATGAAACCGATTCTGGACAAATGCTTCGACGCGCAGTTGAACGGTGATTTCAACGACTTGCCGAAGGCGTTGGAATATCTGGATTCGCTTTTGAAAGAGAGCCAAAACTAAATATAAGGAAAAGAGCATGAAGAGAATTTTTTACGCATGTCTGCTGATGGCGATTGGATGCATGGCGTTGGAAACGATGCCGTTGGACAAATTGGACAAGCCTTCCCGCTGGAAGGCGAACGGCGGCGTGACGGTCGAGGCGGCGGACGGCGTGAACGG
This sequence comes from Victivallales bacterium, assembly GCA_017548425.1. Classification (GTDB taxonomy): domain Bacteria; phylum Verrucomicrobiota; class Lentisphaeria; order Oligosphaerales; family Oligosphaeraceae; genus UBA1407. The sequence goes on along the minus strand of JAFZAB010000220.1, from coordinate 9,031 downwards.
CCAGGCGGGCGTCGTCATCAGTCATTTGCCGAAAGGAACGGCGCAGCTGCAATTGGCGTTTGATGATGACCAGCTGGATGTTTTCGATCAGTACCAAGGCGTGTCGTTTTATGTAAAAGGCGACGGTTCAGACTGTTGGGAGACAATCAGCTTGTTGCACAACTACAACTACACCTATAATTATTTTGTCCCGCTGAAAAGCACGGAATGGGTGAAATACACGGTGGCATGGGGCGATTTCATTCCGGAGAGCCAATGCGGGATGATTCAACAATCAGGCGGCATTCCGGCCTGCGGCATCAATACGCTGCGCATCGGCTGCCGTTGGAAAATCTGGTATGACAATGCCCAGATTCCCGAACATACGTTGATGATTTCTGATGTGAAATTGGAGCCTGTCGTGAATCGTCCCGCGAACACATGGAAGCCTGCGCCGTTTGAAGGCGTCTTGGCCAAACTGCGCAACAAAGAGCCGTTAACGATTCAGTTCCAAGGAGATTCGATTACGGCGGGAACGAGTCTGGCTAACAAAGTCGCGGAGCGGTATTCCATCAAGACAGAAGAACTGCTACGGAAATGGCTGAAAAACGACAAAATCAACTGCGTGAATCGCGCCGTCGGCGGGGCTCGGACGAATGACGAACGCGCATGGCTGCAGCGTGATTTCAGTGGCGATGTTCCGGATTTGGTGACGCTGTGGATTGGCTACAACGACAAATCTGGTTGCAATACAGTCGGTTACTACAAACAGACGGTTGCGGATTACATCGACCGCGTGGCGGAAATCACGAAAGGCCGTTCGGCTTTTCTGCTGTTCGCACCAGGCCCCGGCAAAGGGCCGCGTTTCACGATGATGGACGATTATGCGCAGGCCATCCGCGAGCTTGCCGCCGAACGCAGCCTGCCGTGCTTCGACGTGAGCAAGTTGTTTAAGTCGTTCGGCAAGAAAGAGTTTGCGAATACATACATGGCGGATACGGCGCATCCGAACGCGAAAGGGCATCAAGTCGTGGCGGATGCGTTGTGCGAATTTTTGGTGAAAGCCGCCGGAATCACGGAGCCGAAGCCGTTGCCGCCGCCGGAACCCGTTGTTGAAAATCATACGTCGTTGACGTGGGATTTCGAAGGCCCGATGGACAATTGGATTTTGGAATTGAACGCTGGCCCGACGGATGAAAAGGCAAAAGACGGAAAGCGTTGCATGAAACTGCTTTGCGTGAAAGGCGAAAAGGATCACACGCGGGCTTGGTCTCAGCCGATTCCCGTGAAGGCATGGCAGAAATTCACGGTGTCCGGCGACTTGTTGGTCGAACTGGAGCACGACGAAGGAATTGGCGTCTATGTCGTGGAATACATGGACGACGAAGCGAAAGGAGCGTATCGTAATCCATTGACTTGCGTCGGGCGGAAATCCATGCCGAACTGGTCACATTTCTCTTCCGAATACAAAGTTCCAGAAGATGTGAAAGCCATCCGACTGCTTTTCTGGTCATTCAAGACGAACGTCGGCAGCGTTTATCTGGATAATCTCTCCCTGCAGCCGAGATAGTTTTACTAGGCGTCTAGACGCTTAGAAATCTAGACGCCTAGAAATAAACTACTTCAGCCGTTTGATTTCTTCTATGAGCTGTGCGCGGAGGGTGCGGAGCTGCGCATTGGAGACGCTGAAATTCAGGCAGTTCCAGTTGATGGAGTCCATCGTCTTCTGGATGCGTTCACGGCTTTGGGCGGCGATGGCGGCTTTGTCCGCTGTCGCCGCCGCTTTCTTGCAGAGATCATCCCACAGGCGGATGTAGCGGTAGTCGTAGACGCCTTCGCGGATGGCTTCCCACTGGAGGGTGTCGATGAGGCCGTTGCCTTGCGGCTGCGGATAGCAGATGCAGGCGTCCTTTGCCTCACGTTTGTCATTACCGTCGAAGTCGTTATAAGGGCTTCCGTTGACACGGAGGAAAGTCCATGTCCAGGCGCCAGTCGCGCCGCTGCGCCAATTGAAGATGCCAAGCATGTGGCGGTTTGTGTAGATGTTGCAGTCCTGCTGAAGGCCGCCGTTCGTGTAGCAGCCGGAACCATACCACCAGAAAATGTCACCGTCGTCGAGTGACTCCTTGCGGAGGGTGTCGTTGGCTTCCTTCGTGCGGCAGGACATATAGGCGATGTTGTTGTAGCAGCGATAGTCCAGCCATGGGGCGAGATGTTCGCGGACGAAATCGCCGTAGCATGTGTTAAATGTCTTGAAACCAGCCTCTTTCACAAGTTTGAGCGTGCGGATTGCTTCGTCGCCGCCGCGTCCTTTGTTCGGTTCATCGACGGTGTGGATGCAGTAGTCTGGCCAGCCGTCCTCCTTCGCCATCGTGCGGATGGTTTCCAGAAGTTCATGGAAGCCTCTGACGAACTCTGGCGTATGGTCGGCGGTTTCAACCTGTAGCGCGCGCATCAGATAGCCGTTGACGGCTTGGAAAGAAATGACGGCGACGCCCGGGAAGCCGACTTGGCAGTAGAGCTTCATGAGATGGCGGAAACGGGACATGTCGATATAGAAGTCTTTTCCATCGTAAGTGACTTTTGCGCCGTAGAATGGATACATCATCAAGGCGTTCATGCCGTGTTCGCGGAACATTCGCATCTCACGGAGGATCTCATCGTCGGTGAAATTTTGAAAGACCCAACGCTGGCCATCCGCATAGAGGCCGAATGTCATGTCATGGTATTCGGGAAGGGTGAAGTCATCGATGGTCAGAGTGTATGTGGCGACAGGCTTGCCGTCCAGAAGGATAGGGGCGTTGTAAACGCCTGGCTTGGCGTTCGTTGGGACGGTTGCACGGATGCAAAATTCTGCGGGATAGTCTTTTATGAATTTGTCCGGCTTGCCGTCAACTGGCAAAAGGCGTTCGGGGGCGGTGATGTACGTGGTGGCGTTCCAATCCGTTCGCTGCGACGACATTTCCGCCCAAAGAAGTTTGATGGAATCTTTTGCAACGGTGGAAGGTCCTGACAGATCGCCAATTGCGACAACGCCTGTCATATCTTTCAATGGCATGAAAGCGAAAAATTCGCAAGAGACGAGGCCCGGCGATGTCTCGCCTTTGATTTCCGACCGAATTTCATCGGTGGCGGGACGGCTGTTCGGGCGGACGAAGCCGGGCTCCTCCCGTTGGAACAATTGGAAGCCGCGGGCGATGTCTTCAGCGGTTGGTTCGACGGCGGGCTGCGGATCCTTCCAAGGGATTTCCGTAAATGTCTTGCCGTCGCAAGTCACGGTTTTCCAAGAGAGTTCCGCAAACGGTTTCTTGTTGGCATCGTATGCGGTGAAGTGGATTTTTCCTGAAAGGAAATCATCTTTTGCAAAGCGGATGCCAACCAGATGGGAGAGTTCATTGTCGTTCGAGTCTCTTGCAATCGTTGCGTCTGGTTTTTCGAAAGGGCAAACAGCAGTCCATGACTCGCCGACATTGAACAATGTTGGTTTGCTCATGCCATCGGGCAGGAAAGCAAATTCGGCGGATAGCCCTTTCTGGTTGTCAAGCCAAGGGGCGACGGCGATTCCCAAAAAGAAATCGCCATTTTCCAAAGCTTTGCGTTCCTTATGGAAGAGCGGAAATATCAACTGATTAGGTTCCAAGGCAACCACGGGGAGAGCTCCGTCCAGAATCTGTAGCTCCATGTCTTCGAAGCCTTGGTTCGGAACACGGCTGAATTGGATGGACCAAATGCGGCCCGCCTGATTGTCCGCTATCGGAACATCGGCGGAAACCGTCATCTCCTTGTTGCCCACGCTGTTGCCTTCGAAAACAACTTGCCCATCCGCATCGCAGATCGTGATGGCGACATGCTCAATCGGCTTGTCTCCAATGGCTTTCATTTTCAGACTGCCGCTGTTGACCATGAAGAACATCTTCGGGCGGCCGTTGATGAGATGGAGCGGTTCGCCGGAGGATGCTTCAACGGCGCATCGTCCAGTGGAGACGCGAAGGAGCGTGGAGTTTTGGTACAAATCAATCGTCAGCTTCAGAACTTCCTGCGGCAGATTGGTCAATTCAATGGAACGCTGCTCCTTGACGGGAATGCTTCCTTCCTGCAATGTCTTGCCGTCCAATGTGTTGAGCGAATAGCGGAGAGTGTCTGTATATCTTCCAATGAGGCCGCAACCTATCGTAAACGACAGTTTTCCCGCAGCATCTGGAGCGAGATAGGCTGTTTTCCTTTTGCGCAGTTGGAAGACATTGTTCGCTGGAACAGACAAATTGGATTGAATGTCCGGCAGGACGAAACCGCCTTGCAGGAGGTCATCCGCCCTGATGATGATTGAAAGGCATAAGATGGCGAACAGTAGATATTTATATTTCATAGTCGGCTTTTTGGGCTTTTTTTTGTTTATCTAGATTTCTAGATTTCTAGAATCCTAGATTTCTAGATTTCTAGATTTCCTAGAACATCATGAAATAATCCGGCTTATCTGTGCGGAAGGGAATGGCGGGGAAGCCATCGCTGTTGACGAGATTGACGGTGCAGAAGCCTGTGAAGGCGTAGCGGACGCGTTGCGGAAGGGAGACCATGGGCGACGACAGAATGACTCTATCGTGTTCGATTCGCGCATCCGCCTTGTAGAGCGCGCCGTTTTCACCGCCGATGGCGAAGGCTTTCGGCGGCTTACCGTCCGTTGTCTTCAGGCCTTTTCCGACGTTGTCGAACTGAATGACGACTTCTCTGCCGTTGATGAACATGTTTCTGAAGACAGGGCCGTCGCAGTTGCGGCTGATCCAATGGAGCATGTCTTCGGCCTTGAGGGCGAGACGGAGGCCGAGTGTTTGCTTGTCGCGCGGATGAATGTCCGACGGATCGCCGCAGTCGAAGGCGGTGATCATGCCGACATTTTCCATGTCATTCGGCAGTTCCGCCTGGATTTCGCGTGTGAGCGCATAGGCGGAAAACTCCGGAAATGGCAGGGCGTCAATGTCTTCCGCCTTGACAGGATGGTCGGGCGTATGCTGATGGAAGGCGGCCAGCTGGACCAAGAGGAACGGCATGTCGGCGTCATGCCAATTATCGCGAAGGTCTTCGATAAACAGTTTATGGAGAGGATAATAAGTGAATTGTCCAGCGTTTGTGCAGCCTTGATACCAGATGACGCCGCGGACGGCGTAGCGGAACCATGGATTGAGCAGGGCGTTGAACAGTGTTGATGGATAGTTGGGCGATGTGGGCGACGACATGTCGTTGCCCATTTGCGGCGGATTCGGGCGGACAGGGAAGTTGTTCGGAACGGCGAACAGGAGTTTGCAACAAAGCCCCGCGATACCCTTGACCGTTGTTTTTCCGCAGGTTATGGCGAAATCATTGTAGTTGGCGCCGCCTACCATATAATGGTTGTCCGCCACGACGGCGACGACGTTGTCCCCCGCATGCGTCACGCCGGCGGGAATCGTATAGCGCCGCATGTTCGCCCAATAGGTTTCCGTGTCGCATCCTGTTGATCCGACGAGTTTTCCGTTGACATATGTCTGGTCAACATCATTGATGATGCCCAGATTCATCACGAGTTCCTTTCCCGCGATGGAGGCCGGAAGTTTGAAATGGAAGCGGGTGACATAACGGCCGATGGTGTCCAATGTGACAAACGCGGCAGGCGTGGCCGTCCAATCTGAATCATCGAATTTTTCCGCCAGCCATTTGGCGGGGGCTTTGCCGAGCTTGTCGAATTGGACGAGCCAATCCCGTAACGGTTTGCAGTCTGGGCTGTTATAGCGGTCTTTCCATGACTGGTCGTTGTTTGGATCCTGTTTTTCGAGCTCCCATCCATTATAATAGAGCGCTTCGTCTGAAATCCATGCTTCGATGCGGGTGCCGCCCCATGCGGTGTTGATGAGGCCAATCGGAATGTTCAAATCGTCGTTGAGCTTGCGGCCGAAGAAATAGCCGCAGGCGGAGAAATCAGCGACGGTTTTCGCATCGCAGGCAACCCAGCCTTTGTTGTCCGGATTTTCGTCTTCAAGAGGGCCTTCCGGAGCGAGCCGCCGCGTCAGGAAGGAATTGAAGAGACGAATGTTCGGATGATTGGCCTTCTTCAGTTCCTGCTTGGCGTCAAGTGTCTGCCAGAACGGATTTTCCGAATAGACCGGCATTTCCATGTTGGACTGGCCGGTGCACATCCAGACTTCACCGATGAGAATGTCGTCGAACTTGACGGACGGTTTGGCGCCGTCATAGCCTGCGGAGAGCGAATACGGGCCGCCGGCGTTCATGAACGGGAAGGTGACGGACCATTCGCCGTCTTTGTCAACGGTTCCCTTTTTGGTTTTTTCCGCGAATGTGACGGTAAATTTCTTGCCAGGCTCACCCTTGCCGGAGAAAACGATGGGGCGTTCGCGCTGCAGGACCATGTGGGAGGAGAAGACGTGGTAGAAAGTGAATGATTTCATGGTGGCTCCGTTTGGAAAAAGTTAATGGACATGAATATACCATATATTACATTTCCAAATGGAAAGGTCAAATAAAAAAGGCCCGTGCAAGTGGTTTGCACGGGCCTTGGTAGTGATTAAATCAGAAATAACCGATGACGGCAATGATTACTGCTTGTTGAAATCCCACCATTTTTCGGGATGATAGAGATGTTGCTTGATGGCGCTGACGTGTCCGTCTAGCCAGCAGACATTGCCGATTCCGTTGTGGCGGAAGTACTCCCCTACCCAGACAGGATTGCCATTCCACTGGCTCATGCCATTGTAGGGCATGTCGTTGCCGTCATAGCGTTGTTCGAAGGTATCTTCGGTGAAGACGGTTTCGGACGGATTCTTGGGCTGGCCGATCCTCTTTCCACCTTCGAAGAAGCAACCGGGATAGCCGTAGGCAGAGTATTGGTTGTAGTTGGATTGGCCCGTGATGAGGCCATTGACGGAGCCGCTTGGGTAGTTGTCCACATCGGTGGCCTCGGGGCAGCCGAATGTCTTCTTGTCGCCGGTATAATGATAAATGGTGAGGGCGCCCCAGTAGAGTTGCTCGTTCGCGAAGTTGGCCAATGAGAAGGTCGAGAAGTCCGCTGGCCATGCACCGCCATTCTGGTTGACGTTGGGGATTTTGCCGTCAGGCATGAAAGCATCATTGTCATCCGTGTACATGGCGAGGGCAGTGCCGAGCTGTTTGCAGTTACTGACGCATGATGCGGAGCGGGCCTTGTCGCGGGCCTTGGCGAGCGCGGGGAGCAACATAGCCGCCAGAATCGCGATGATGGCGATGACGACCAGCAGTTCAATCAGGGTGAATTGCAGGATGCGTTTCATTTGGTGTCTCCTTGGTTGTGGTTTGCAAACGGGATGGATCAATCTCGATGTGGACCGAAATCAATTGAAATTTGGGGACAAAACTATTCTTCAACTATATGGTTAACAATATTTTGAAAAAATATAATGCCATTTTGCAGAAAACAACATCATTTTAGGAAAAATTTATTTAAAATGCAAACTTTTTTGAATCGTGCTTTTCGTCAGCGACTATTTGATTACTCCCAATACAATTAAATAAAAAAATCACTTATAAGGCCACATGGGATGGAAATGATGCAAACGTATTCACCATTACATTTCCAAATGGAAAGGTCAAATAAAAAAGGCCCATGCAAAAGGTTTGCATGGGCCATGACAGTGATTAAATCAGAAATAACCGATGGTTGTTAGTTCTGCTTGGAGAAATCCCACCACTGACGGGGATGATTGAGGTAGTTCTTGATGCCGCTGACGTGTCCGTCCAGCCAGGTGACGTTGCCGATGTCGTTGTGGCGGAAGTACTGTCTGCGTTTGTTGGCGTCGCTGCCCCACTGCGTCATGTTTTCGAAGGGCATGTCGCCGTTGTTGTCATACAGATGTTCGAAGGTGTCTTCGCAGAAAACCGTCTCGGAGGGGCGCCTCGGGGCATCAACTCTCTTGCCGCCTTGGAAGAAGCAGCCCGGATAGCCGTAGGTGGAGTACTTGTTGTAGTTGGAGAGGCCGGTCAGCAGGCCGTTGACGGAGCCGGACGGATAGTTGTCAACATCACCGGCGACGGGGCAGCCGAAGGTCTTCTTGTCGCCAGTGTAGGTGTAGATGCCGATACCCCAGTAGAGGGTGTTCGTTCCGAAGGAGTTTTTGTCATAGTTGGTCATATCGACGGGCCAGCCGCCGGCGTTCGTGTTGACGACGTTCGTACGGGCGTCGATCATGATGCCTTCGTTGTCGTCCGTGTACATGGCGAGAGCCGTTCCGAGCTGTTTGCAATTGCTGACGCAGGAAGCCATGCGGGCCTTTTCACGGGCCTTGGCAAGCGCGGGCAGCAGCATGGCGGCGAGGATCGCGATGATGGCGATGACGACGAGCAGTTCAATCAACGTGAACTGAAACATTCTTGACATTGCTTTTTTCATTTTCTGTTACTCCTGTTTTTACTTATGGGAACTGAATTCTCTCATTTTTTTAATCTTTTGTTAATATAATGCGTCTTTTTAAGAAATCAATTTGCTGTGATGACTTGTGCTGAGGAGGAGATACGCGACACACCGCATGGAAATCACTTCATGCTGTGAAGGCCATGCATAAATAGCGCATGGCTCTTTCCAAAAAAGTCATGCAGTTCCAGATATTTCCGATAGATGATATCGTATTTTGGGCTGTTTCCGATGACTGGGCGATAGGAGATCGTGTTTTTCGCGCCCATGGCGCGGATGGCGGAGAAGACGTCATGATGGCCGCTACGATGTCCATCCGCCGCGGCTGCGAAGATGGCGGCACCGAGCGCGGCGGTCTGCGTGCAGGTCGTCGTGCGGATTTCCATGCCGAAGACATCCGCATAAATCTGCATGAGAAATGGATTTTTGAGAGCGATGCCGCCGCAGGCGACGATTTCGTGGACTGGAATGCCGTGTTCTTTGAAATTGTCGATGATTTTTCGTGCTCCGAAGGCGGAGGCTTCGATGAGCGCACGGTAGATGTGTTCAGGCCGCGTGGCGAGCGTCATGCCGACGATGAGTCCGGACAGCCGCGAGTCGTTGAGGCATGACTTGTTGCCG
>JAFZAB010000219.1 GCA_017548425.1 Victivallales bacterium | reverse complement strand
GCAGAAGGATGACTTTCGCGCCGATGGGGGCGTCCTTCAGAGCGGCGACGACGGTCTGCGCGGCTTTTTCATCCACGCGGGCGACCTGCGTCAGAACGGTCTGCGCGCCTTTGCGGAGGGAGGCGCTTTCCGTTTTCAGCATGAAATCAAGAACTTTCTGCGTATCAGCAGGAACGGCAAGGACTTCCAAAGCCTTGAGGGCGGCTTTGGCTTCATCCGCATCGCCAGCGAGCATGGCGAAAACAGGAGCGCTTTGCGCAACGGCCTTACGGGAGGCGAGAACTTCCGCCAAGGCGATCTTGCCTTGCTTCGTGGCGTTCGGAAGCGCTTCGGCCGCGATGACGGCGAATTTGTCTGACTGCTGCCAGCTGAGGGCGGCCTTCAGAACGTCGATGTCCGCCTTGTCCGTTGCGGCGGCGAGTTTTGCGACGAGTTCCTTGACGCCGTTGTCAACACCGAAAGCCGTGATGGCTTCGGCTGCTGCGGCGCGGACTTCGGGGGCGGCGTTGCCGAGGGATTCCGTCACGAAGGGGAGGGCGGCGGGATCGGCGACTCTGCCGAGCATGCCGACGATGGCGGCGGCGACTTCCGGTTTGGCCGTCTTGGCGGCTTCAATCGCCTTCGGCGTGACGATGGCTTTGGGCTGTCCTTCCAACAGTTTCATCATGGCTTCGCGGCGGACGAAATCGCCGTTCGCGGCGGCGGCCAGCAGATTGTCAACCATGGCTTCGGGGCCTTGCGCATCCAGAAGGGCGGTCAAGGAGGCCTCGCCCGGTTGCGCATCGTAGAACTTCTTGGCGATGTCGATGGCGACGGCTTTGTCCTTTACATTATTAATAAGAAGGGAGAGGGCGCCGGAGGCGGCGGAACGCTGGAAGGCGGTCTTGGCCTTCAGTTCGGCGAGCATCAGATCGGCGGCGGGAGCGTAGCCGATGTTGGCGAGAGCCGTGAAGACGATGGAACGCTGATGCGGCTTGGCGGCGTCAAGCATCTTGACAAGCAGATCGGCGGCCGCGGCGTCTTTCAGTTTGTTGAAGGCGGGGGCGTATTCGATGGCGACTTCGGGAGCCGCCTTGGCGGCTGCGTCGCGCAATGCCTTGCGGGAGTTTTCGGTATTGATCTGCACCAACGCGAAGATGGCGTATGTGCGGACTTTCGGATTGTCGAGCATCGGGACGATGGCGGGGACTTCCGGATCGCCGCCGCAGAGTTCGAGAGCTTTCACGACGACGCCTTTGGCGACATCGTCAACGGCGGCGGGAATGTTCTCCGCCAACGCGGCCGCGATGGCGGCGCGTTCGGTATCCGCTCCCGGACGGGACGAATACTGGACGAGCGATTCCAACGCGAACGACGCCTGCACGACTGGCTTGTCGTTGGCTTCCTTCAAATTGGCGACGAGTTCCTTCACGCCGTCCTTGCCAAGTTTCTGGAGTTCGAGAACAATTTTCTTGCCATCTGCGGGATTGGCCCATTCGAGCCGTTCGGCCAGCTTCATGGCGCTTTGCGCGGAGACGGCGACTGCTGCGCTGGCGGCTAAAGCGAAAAGCAATGTTTTCATATCGTTTTTACCTCTTGTTAGTGACGTGGCGGAAAGGGGTTACATCAGACTCCAGGGTGAACGCATGGGCTGTTCGGCGAGGCGGTTGGCTTCCGGATCGTTGATGAAGCGCATGGTCACGGGGTCGAAATGCAACTTGCGGCCTGTGCGGATGGCGATGTTCGCGAGATGGACGAGAATGTTGGAGCGGTTGCCATTCATTTCGTTCAGACCGAACTTCTGGCGTGTGCGGACGGAGATGTTGAAGTCTTTGATCATCGGCTTCATTTCCGGCAGGTATTTGACCTGCGCAGCAAGTGAGGCCGGTTCCGTGCGGAAGTTCGGATAGACCTTTCCAAGAGGACCTTCGACGTACGGCTTGCCCTTCGTTTCCTGTTCGCCCCATTCGCAGGACTCGAGGATGATCTTGCAGCCGTCGGCGTATTTCATATAAACCTGTCCCCAGAGGCCGACCGCGTCCGGATGCTGTGGCCACGGCGCCGTCGCTTCGATTTCGACAGGGCTCGTGTCGTCTTTGCCGAGCATGTACTGAACAGGATCGAGATAGTGCTGTCCCATATCCGCGAGACCGCCGCCGTCATAGTCCCAGTAGCCGCGGAAGGAGCCTTGCGTACGGTGATCCGTGAAGGGCTTCCAGGGGGCGGGGCCGAGCCAGAGGTCGTAGTCGAGATCGTCCGGAACGGGTTGCGGCGGCAGACCGATCTTGCCCATCCACATGGAGGCTTTCCAATGGAAACCCGTGTGCATGGAGACGCGGACGGTCAACGGCCAGCCGAGCAGGCCGGAACGGATGAGGCGGGCGAGCGGATCGACGGTGGAGCCGAGGCCGTAGAAGCCACCGTAGAGGCGGAACCATGTGTTGAGACGGAAGACACGGCCGTTGCGGCGGACGGCGTCCGCGACGGCCTGGCCTTCGGCGATGGTACGCGTCATGGGCTTTTCGGCCCAGACGTCGCAACCAGCGTTCAACGCATAAATGTTCTGAAGAGCGTGCCAATGAGGCGGCGTGACGACGTGGACGACATCGATCTCTTCGTTGTCGATCATTTCGCGGAAGTCAAGATATGCCTTGCAGTCGTGACCGGCCTTCTTGGCGCGGGCGGCCGCTGCTTCACGGCGTGATTTGCGGACGTCGCAGACGGCGACAAGCTTGGCCTGCGGGTCGTTGAGAACGTATCCGACATGGCCGCTGCCCATGCCGCCGACGCCGATGATGGCGTGGTTGATCTTGTCATTGGCGCCGCGGCGGCCAGGCCCCGCAAGAACGCTGCTCGGAATGATGGTGAAGCCCGCGCCGGCTGCGGCGCTGGTCGCCAAAAAGTCTCTTCTGTTCATTTTCGGCATGTCTTACCTCTTGTTGTTAGTCAGCCTTTACAGTTATGTTAAGTTTTTTCTGTCCAAGAAATCGCCATTCAGGCGAGTAACGCCCTGTCGTGCTATTGGGCTGCATTTTGCTTTAAGCTTTAAGCTTTAGGCTTTAAGCTTTTTCAAAGAACGCCTTGTAGGCCTTGTAGCCCATGTAGATGTCAAGCTTGCCGGCCGTTTCATAGGGGGCGTGCATGGAGAACAGGCCGACGCCGCAATCGACGACGTTCATGCCGTAGTGCGCAAGGAAGTGGGCAATGGTGCCGCCGCCGCCGACATCGACTTTGCCGAGTTCGCCCATCTGCCAGATGACTTTGTTGTCATTGAAGATGGTGCGGACTTTGGACATGAATTCGGCGGAAGCGTCCGAAGAACCGCCTTTGCCGCCGCCGCCCGTGTATTTCATGAGGGCGATGCCGCAGTTGATTTTCGGCATGTTGTGGGGGGAGGAGACATCGCCGAAGCCGGGGTCGTGGAGGGCGCAGACGTCCGCGGAAAGCATGGCGGAATGTTCGAGGGCGCGGCGTGTCAGCAGATCGGAATATTTGTCAACGGTGAGATTGACGAGTTCGGCGACGGTGTTTTCCATGAAAGTGGATTCCATGCCGGTCTGGCCGACGGAACCGATCTCTTCTTTGTCGCAAATGACGGCGGCGGCGGTGCGGGACGGCGTGCCTTTCAGATCGAAAATGGCTTTGACGGCGCCGAACGCGCAGACACGATCGTCCTGTCCGTAACCGAGAACCATGGATTTGTCCAGACCAAGATGACGGGCGGGGCCAGCGGGCGTGATTTCGATTTCAGCGGACGCAAAGTCCTCTTCCTCAAGACCGTAGGTGTCTTTCATCAGTTTGAGAATGCGGAGCTTCGTCTTTTCGCCGACTTCCTTGTCGTCGTTCTCTTTGTCAATAGGACGGGAGGCGATGAGAACGTTGAGGGCTTCGCCGGGGATGGCGGTGCCGAGCGGCTTGCCGGCCTGGTCGCGGCCAAGATGCGGGAGAAGGTCGGTGATGGTCAGAACAGGATCGTCAGGCTTTTCGCCGATGTCCAGCTGGACTTTCGTGCCGTCTTTCTTGAAGATGACGCCATGGAGGGCGAGCGGGAGGGTGACCCACTGGTATTTCTTGATGCCGCCGTAGTAATGCGTGTCCAGCAGGACAAGCTTGTCGTCTTCGTACAGGGGGGACGGCTTGAGGTCGAGACGCGGGCAGTCAATATGGGAACCGACGAGATTCAGGCCGTTTTCAAGCGGTTCGTTACCGATGACGGCGAGGAAGAGTGTCTTGCCGTAGCAGGAACGGTAGATTTTCGTGCCGGGCTTGATTTTCTTGCCGGCCTTCACGAGTTCGTCAAAATTCTTAAAGCCTTTTTTGACAGCCATTTGAAGGGCGATGTCATGGGCGAGGCGTTCCGTTTTGGCGTTGGAGATGTAGTCGATGTATTCGTCGCAGTAGGCGTCCAGTTTGGCAAGTTCGTCTTTGTCGAGCTTGTCCCAGCCTTGTTCACGTTTCCAGACGTTGACGGAAGGCTTTTTCTTTTCTTTCTTGGCCATTTGGAGCTCCTGTTAAAAATGGTATGAATAAAACACAGACAGTCTTATTAATACAATTTAATAACAAAGAAAGGATTTTCAATTCAAAAGAAGAAATAAGTAGGGTAAGAACATATGTTGCGAAGGCGTTTGCCTTCGCCCGACGGCTTCCGCCGCCGGCACTGGACTGGAAGTGCCGCAGACAGCCTGAAATTATTCCTTTTGGTTCATTACGCCTTGACCAAACCCGCCTCCATGTACTGCCTGGCCTTCGCTTCGTCCAGATTGAAGTCCGATTGGAGGTCTTTCAGAATCTGTATTTCAGGAATCCGGCGTTTGCGCCTATTTTGGATGTATTGTTGCAGAACTCCTGCCTCCCCTTTGCTAATCAAATACTGTTCTACCACCGATATTGTCTTCTTCATGTCTTCCTCCTTGTGTTGTTTCATCATATTGTTGTCCAAACCAGTTGCGATGGCGATGACGTCCAGCATCTCGTCGAAGAGCGGTGGCTTGAACGACGGATCCGTCTTCCATTTGTGGAAGAGCTTTTCCGGCTGCCGGGCGTAATGGATGCTTATCGCGACCGCACGCAAAGCTCCAGGCGGCATTTCGTCGATCTCCTTTGGCGATAGGTTGTAGAATGAAATCACATTGGCAGGGCATTCCGCCAGCATCGGTTTCAATGACGGTGGGCAGTCCAGCGTGTCCGTGAACATCGGCAACCCCGTCCATGCCTCCTGCCCGAAATGGACAACCAGCACGAGGGGCGGCGCCATCCGGTCTGTCGGCAGGACGCCGTCCAGAACTTCCTGTGGTGTCTTGAGTTCATTTCGTGCGCGGTGCAACCGCTTCATTTCACGCCGCCAACTGTCCCACCAGGCAGCCGTCGTCAAAAGGTTACGCCCCGCCATGATGCTGCTCATGCGAGACTGGTTCTCCAAAGCCACGAGCATGTTCAGCGTCACGTCGCCGTCCGTAATCTTCATCTCCGTAACGACATCATTGCACACTTTTCTGTATCGCCTCTTTTGTTTTCGCAATTGGGCGATCGCCTCCACCTTCCGCTCTTTCAGAGAGCCACGCACCACCTTGAAACCGGTCTTCCGCAACGCGAAATCGACCAGATCGGTGAACACTTCGGGAAGTGCCGTGAATAGCTTTGCGGCCTCATCCATATTTCTCATGGGTATTTCCTTATTAATATATCATACGCATAGCATCATACAAATATTTTTTCTTCTTTTTCCAATACCATAACACAGGAAAATAGAAATGCAAATTCATTATTCAATAAAAAATGATGAATTAGTTATCTATAAATATCAATAAAAATTCTTAATTAGTTAATATGTATATAGATGCAAAAATAAGTCATAAAGAGTCATAAAAAGTCATAAGAAATCATATAAAGTCATAAAGAATCACAAAAAGTCATAAAAATATATGAACGGGATGGGGGCACGGGAGGGGCGCTCTCCAGAGCGACCGCGTCGGCGTCCCGTGGTGTGGCGTCGGCGTCTCGCTTTCGCATAAAATTCCGCAGACGTTGCCTGCGTGCGACGGCGGGACGCCGCGCGGGACCTCCTTCGCCCGACGGCGGGACGCCGACGGGACTCCCTTATGCCAAAAATGCGTTCAGGCAGCGGAGGGTCTTATCGACGGTTGGGTAATCAGAAAACAAGAAGATGCGCGATTTTAGGGCGTCGTCTGCGTCAAGACGAGATTGAATGGCGTCGTCTTTCAGCAGAAAACGGTCGATGCCGATGACGAGCGGGGCGGAGGGATTCTTCTTCAACCAATCCAAACGCGGGATGACTTGTGTGGCGTGCCATCGATGGAAAAGTTCGAGATGGACAAGCGTACCGTTTGCATGCTGGAAGGAGAAATCCGGGAAGACGACATCGTTGCCGTCGCCTCTGATGAAAGGCGCGTTACCGACGATGGTCCAGTCTGTTACAGATTCTTTGAAATAGCTGTGGAATAGTTGGATTTCCTCTGGTGCGTACGCCGTGAAATTATGGTAGTGCGAAACGAGACGGGAGGATTCATCCAATACGAGAAAACGTTTGCTGGCCTTCCATTCGATTTCCGCGCGCATGCTCCAGTGGTCCAATGCGCAGACGGCAGGGAAGAAGCAGGCCAGTTGGAAACCATAGCGTTTCGATTGGTCGAAGATGGAGGCGGGGCCGTCGATGACGATGGATAGTTTGTCTGGCGTTTCGGTCGCGGTGTTGTCCGCCGTGATATGGGCGAGGAGGCGGAAGAATTTTAAGTATTTGAAGAGTCGGCGGAGCTTGGCGGGATCCGTGTCGTGGACGGTCAATTGGATGCTTCCCGCATGGAGGAGCAGGCCTTGCACGAGGCCGCAGTTGTAGCGTTCAAGCACTTGTTGAGGCGTGATGAACGACAATTTGACGAGGCGGTCGTTTTCGGGAAGGTCTTCGTAAATGGACTCTCGATTGGCCAGTGGATTATCCTTTGTTGCTTCCGCAAGTCGTTGATGATATTGCTCTTCCGTCTGGCCTGGATTGGCGCGGATGATTTCCGCCGCCTTCTGAAAGAGATCGAAGCGGGCGGCCGCGTAGTCCATGTCCTGCGGCGACGAGAAGACGGCTTGGTCATCGACGATTTTCATGATGCCTTGCGCAAGTTTGGGCGTGCGATAGCCTTGGGCGGCCTGCGCCGTGAGTTCTTCAATCTCTTCGCGGACGGGGCTGTTTGTCGGATCATATGCCGCGATGAAGCGTTCGGCGAGATCCAGCAGTTCGACGTCGTTTGTGGCGACGAATTGCGGTTTCAGTCTGCCGTTGGCTATCTTACATAGAATCAGGTCTTTCGTAAGCACGGTGGTGTCTTCTCCTTTCGCTGACGTAGGATTCGGAAGTTCCGGCGGAGATGAGTTCGTAGAGGACGGCCTGTTTTCCGGCGGCGGGACGCAGGATGCGGCCGAGCCGCTGGACGTGTTCACGGATGGAGCCGGAGCCGGAGACGACGATGCCGACGGAGGCTTCCGGAACATCGACGCCTTCGTTGAGTATTTTGGACGTTACGAGCACGGGCAAGTCGCCTTTGCGGAAGGCGTCCAACAGCGAACGGCGTTCGGCGATTTTCGTGTGGTGCGTCAAGACGGGCAGACGGAACCGCTGGCCGATTTGGTAGGCGGTTTGATTGTCCGCCGTGAAGATGAGAATGCGTTCCTGCGCATGTTCGTTGATGAGCTGCCAAAGTAGATCAAGCTTGCCTTTTCCCGCGCGGGCGATTTCGCGTTGTCTCATGTAGGCTTTCAAGGCCTCCCGTCCGTTGCGCTGACGAACACATGCGCGGAGGAACATGTTCCAACCATCTCGCGCAGAGAAATTTATGCGATTGGCGCGGATGAAATCCGTGTAGATTTGACGTTGATGGAGATATTCGTCCAATTCGTCGTCATCCAACGCGACGGGAATCGTTTCCGTGCGATATTCGGACAGGGCGTTGCCTTCCATTTCGTCGATGTCCTTTCGGAAGCAGATCGGGCCGATGAGGCGGTCGAGCGCGTCATCCATACCGTCGTCCCGTTCGGGCGTGGCGGTGAGGCCGAGGCGGAACGGCGCGATGCAGAATTTCGCAAGTGTCTGGTAGGTAGGGCCTGGCAGATGGTGGCATTCATCAACGACGAGAAGGCCAAAGCGGTCGCCGATGGTTTCCATCATGAGCACGGCGGAATCGTAGGTGGAGACCGTCAGATTCTGGACGTCTTTCGAACCGCCGCCGAGCAGACCGACGGGCAGACCAAAGGCCTTCTTCAGTTGGGAGGCCCATTGCTCCATGAGATCGATCGTCGGAACAACGACAAGTGTGGAACGGTTGGAGAGCTCCATGGCCATCTGCGCGACAAATGACTTTCCTGTGCCGGTGGGCAGGACGATGACGCCGCGGCGGCGGGATTTGTTCCATGCGTCGATGGCCTGCCGTTGGTAGTCCCGCGGGGGGAACAGCGACTGGCGGTGAAGCTGTAGGGCGGCGTAATGGCGGGCTTGATCGTCATAAGGAATGGCGGCGGAATGAAGCGCCATGATGATGTCCGCATATGCGCAAGCTTCTGCTCGCCAAGCAGATACTCTTACGTCATAGACGCAGATGTCTGTGATGGGCAGCTCCGTATCCTGTGGAGCTTCTATCAATAAAGTGCCGTCTTTGAAAGAGATGGAAACCATTATTATTCAGAAGAAAAGTTGGAAAACAAAAAAATCATGTAAATAATTTAATATCGAATTGCTAATATCAAGAAAAGCTAGTAGATTATAGAAAAGTATTAATATCGGGGAGTATGCCTTTTCGATAATTAGTTGTCATTATGTTATGTTAGAAGTATAAAGGAGCCTTTGAAGATTATGCGTACAGTAGGAACGGTGGTTCGTGGCATCCGTTGCCCGATTTTCCGCCAAGGCGATGATTTGGCGGCCCAAGTGGTCTCCGCCTTGAAAGAGTCATGGGAGAATGAAGGGTATTCGATGCAAGACCATGATGTGGTTGCTATTACGGAATCGGTCGTGGCGCGGACACAAGGCAACTACGTGACGGTTGACCAGATTGCGGCGGATGTGCGGTCGAAGTTCCCCGGCGGGGAAGTCGGCGTCGCGTTTCCGATTCTGAGCCGTAATCGTTTTTCCGTGTTGCTGCGCGGTATCGCGCGCGGTGTGAAGAAAATGCATCTTTTGCTGAGCTATCCGTCTGACGAAGTCGGCAACCATTTGATGGATCCGGACATGCTGGACGCCAGCGGCGTGAATCCGTATTCGGACGTGTTGACAGAGGCTGAATACCGCAAGATTTTCGGCGAGAAGGTTTTGCATCCGTTCACGGGCATCGATTATGTCGATATGTACAAAGAAATCATCGGCCCGGAAAAAGTGGAAGTCCATTTCGGCAACGACGTTCGCGCGCTTCTGCCGTTCACGAAGCAGATTCTGACGTGCGACATCCATACGCGCAAACGTAGCAAACGGCTGCTGAAGGCGGCCGGAGCGGAAATCGTCTATGGTCTGGACGATATCTGCACGGCTCCTGTCGAGGCGGGTGCGGGCTACAATGAAAACTACGGTCTTCTTGGTTCGAACAAATCGGACGATGAAAAGGTCAAGCTGTTCCCGCGGGACTGCCAGCCGTTGGTCGAAGATATTCAGAATCGTCTGAAAGCCTTGACGGGCAAGACGATAGAAGTCATGGTTTATGGCGACGGCGCGTTCAAGGATCCTGTCGGCAAGATTTGGGAATTGGCGGATCCAGTCGTCTCCCCCGCCTATACGTCTGGTCTGAAAGGAACTCCTAATGAATTGAAACTGAAATACTTGGCGGATGAAACGCAGAAAACGCAGAGCGATGACGCCGCCGTTCAGGAAACAATTCTTGAAAGAATACGGTCAAAGAAAAAGAATCTGGTCGGAAAGGATGAATCGTTGGGAACGACGCCTCGCCAATTGACGGACTTGCTCGGCAGTCTGTGCGACTTGACGAGCGGTTCCGGAGACAAAGGAACGCCCGTTGTTCTCGTCCAAGGGTATTTTGACAATTTCGCCGACCGCTGATAGCCGCCGAAGGCGATGCCTTCGCGGAGCTAAAAGCCTAAAGCTTAAAGCTTAAAGCAAATCGAAAGACGCTTCGCGAAGGGTAAACCAAACAATAATAGTGGTATAAAAATGAAAGAGTTCAAATCATTCGTCTGGCTGATGGTCTTAACGGTCGTCGGGGCATGTCTGCACGCCGACAACGTGTTGACGCCTGAGCAGATTGAGACGCTGGCGGATCGCTGTGTGACGGCGATTGTCCAGAAAGAGCTTGATTTGAGGCAGTTGGCGGGTGAGTTGAATTTCGACTGGCCGGTCGCGCCGCCCACCTATACATTCACGGATCATCAGGAGCGGACGTTGGCGGCGGCTATGGCGGCCGCGAAAGAGAAGTATCCAGATTCGCTTGTTGATGACGCGAAAGCCGAAGCGGAGAAACGCTACAGCGTGCTGAAGGTCGGCGACAATGCGAAATTGGTGTCCAACCGCCAGCCCGTCAGAGTTTATGAAGGCCGTATTCAGGCGATAACGGATCAGTTCATCCGAATCGGCCTCACGGGAAATGTCTCGACGAAGGATTTGGATGTCGATACCATGGCGCGTTTTTCAGAAGAGCGCAGCAAGGAGCGGAAGGCGTGGTTCATCAAACAGGCCACCGAGCGGATGGAGATCAACCGGCAGGCGATGGTAGAGGAACTCCAGCCGGAGCTTCTCGAAAAGAGTCTTCTGGCGGATGGATATTCCCCTATTAATAAGGAAAAGAAAAAACTGAAGGTTTATCTCGCGCAAGGGAACTGGGTGAACAAAAGCGTTGTCCTTCAGGAAAAAGCGATGGCGTTGAAGAAGGAGCTCTACTCAGACAAGATTGGCGAGGCGCGTGAAAACCTCTATCATTCGTTTGGCTACGAATACGACCGCATGGCGGGACGGTGGCGTCTCGTGAACCATGTCCATGACCTGCCGTTGAGCGGCGGCGTCATGTTGGAGCGTTCACTTTGGCAGAAGCTGAAAGGCAATTAGGGGAGAAAATGCGAAAAATCGGTGAAAATCGAAAGTTTTTTCAGAAATACGCCAAAAAAAGCGTGTAAATGAATTGCTTTCACTGGAAAAATGTGCTAAATTGGTTTATAGCAGATTATATTTAGATTAAGAAAAATAAAAAATATAAAAATATCACCATCAATCCGGAGATCATCATCAGGAGTCAGTCATGAAGTTATTCAAAAAACGCAATCGTCTGTTCTGGTCTTTGCTGTTGTCAGCATTTGTCATGGTTTGTCTGAATGTCCGCGCGGCGGATGACGATGAAGACGAAGAAGAGGAAGGCGAAACGGATTGGCACGTGGAGCGTGCCAAACTGGAAGCGGAAGTCGAGCGTTCTGTTCAGAAACGTCTTGACCGCGAAGTGACGGAAGAAAAAGTGCTCAACGGCTTGAGCCGCACGATTCCGCAGCTTGCTCCGTGGACATCTCCTGTCAAGGCTCCTGAATTGACGAAAGACGAAGTCGAAGAAGAGCTGATGAAAGAAATCATGAAGGAAGTGAAGGTGAAATTCCCTGAATCCCGTCGTGAAGAGTTCAAAGGCGAAGCCGAAGATAAATACAAGATGTGGAAGCGCAACGATGAAGTCGAATTCGTCATCCGCGAAGGTATCGGTGCCGATACGACGGTGAAAGGCAAACTATACGAAGTCTCCACTGAGCGCGTGAAAGTCTTCCCGCGTCGTACGGTCAATGTCCGCGACTTGAGCGAAGAGACGAAGGCCCGTTTGTATAAAGTGTACCATGACAAGGCTGTGGAAGACTACGTGGCGAACGAGAACCGCCGTTATGATGTCAAGATCGACGCCTACAAGATGGACGAAAAGGAAAAACGCATTCCGGATGCCTATCTGAAGAGCGGCTATATTCCGAATTTGGCGACCATCATGGAGAATGGCGTGATCAACAAACGCCGTCTGGCCCTTCGTATGACAAGCCCGAATCCGGAGCACTGGGTTGCCCGTAAGGACTATGTCCATGATCTGTACAAGCAGCTCCGCGAAGAGGCCGGTGCCCGCATGAAGGATGAAGAGGCCAACCGCGTCTTCAAGGCGAAAGGCTACATGAAGGTCAACAAGAAGACCTTCAAGAAGTTGATTGAAAGCGGCATGCCCGAAGACGATGTCTCCGGCTGGATGCCCCGCGCGGAATACAACCGCCTGCAGCAGGAACAGCGCGAAATGATTGAGAACGAGCGCGCCCAGCAGGGCGGCGGCGGTGGCGAGCCCGGAGAAGGTGGTATGATGCCGCCGGAAATGTCGCACTGACGGAATTGAAAAGGCAGGGGTGGCCGAATCTGAAAGTTGTCTGAGTCGGCCCCCCTTTTTCTGTATGACGGAGAGGCGTTTGCCGCGGTCGTAGAAAAGCAGTTCCTTGTAGAGTGCGGAGCCGGAAGATGAACAGAAAATCAGTGAACGTTGATTTTGGCGAGACTCCTGGTCTGCGGGCCAGCGAGGATCAAGAGTTTTTGTTGTCTGGGGCTTGTCGCGGCATCCGTCTGGAACTGGAATATCTCAAGACTGAATTGGCGTTCAGTTCATTGGGAATTGAATCGACGTTTGTACTGTTCGGCAGTGCGCGTACGTTGCCGCCTGATGAAGCGAAAAAACGGCTGACGGCGGCGAAGGCCGCGTTGAAGGCCAAGCCGAAGGATGCGGCGTTGAAAGCGGCCGTCCAAAAGGCGGAAGGGCTTGTCTATCAGAGCAAATACTATCAGGTGGCGCGGGATTTTGCGGCGTTGATCACGCGCGAATGCCAGAGTCGCGAACTGGATCCCATCAGCCGTTTTGTCATCGTGACAGGCGGTGGCGGCGGCATTATGGAAGCGGGCAACCGCGGTGCGTCCGATGCGGGCGGCGTTTCCGGCGGCCTGAATATCACGCTTCCGTTTGAGCAGCATCCGAACGAATACATCACGCCGGAATTGAGTTTCCTGTTCCATTACTTCTGCATTCGGAAAATGCATTTTCTGAAACGCGCGAAGGCGTTGGCCGCCTTCCCTGGCGGTTTCGGAACGATGGACGAACTTTTTGAAGCTTTGACGCTGATCCAGACCAAGAAAATGGATCGGATACCCGTTTTATTGTATGGACGCGAGTTTTGGGATAAGCTCATCAATTGGGATGTCTTCATCGAAAGCGGCATGATTTCACCAGAAGATCTGAACTTGTTCACCTACTGCGAAACGGCGCAGGACGGTTGGAACGCCATAAAAGATTTCTATCATTTGAATAATTGACAACAAACGGCGTTGGGGGCGCCATTGAGAACGGAGGGTTGAGGCTGTATGCTTTTAAGCAAATTCACATCTTTTTTTTCGGATGACATCGGTATCGATTTAGGGACGATGAACACGCTGGTGCATGTCGCTGGGCGCGGCATTGTGCTGGAGGAGCCGTCCGTCGTCGCTTTGAACAAAGATACGGGCAAGGTCATCGCCGTCGGAACGCAGGCCAAAGAGATGCTTGGCCGTAATCCGGGCAACATTTTGACGGTTCGTCCGATGAAGGACGGCGTCATCGCAAACGCGGAAGTCGCGGACGAGATGCTGCGCTATTTCATCAACAAGAGCCGCGGCCACTACAAAGTGATGCAGCCGCGCGTCATTATCGCTGTTCCGTACGGCATCAACGAAGTTGAAACGCGCGCCGTGCAGGACAGCGCGAAAAAGGCGGGTGCTCGTGAAGTGCGTCTTGTCGAAGAACCTCTGGCGAGTGCCATCGGTGTGAAACTGCCTGTCGCGGAACCGACGGGTAGCATGATCGTTGATATCGGCGGCGGTACGTCCGAAGTCGCCATCATTTCGTTGTCGAACATCGTGGAAGCCGAAAGCGTGAAATGCGGCGGCGACGCGATGGACGATGCGATCAAAGACCACATGATGAAAGTTCATTCACTGCTGATTGGTGAACGCACGGCAGAAGACATCAAGAAGAAGATCGGCAGCGCGTACAAAGTCGATAACATGCAGGAGGAGATGGAAGTCAGCGGCCGCGAACTCGGCCAGCATGGCAACAGCCTCCCGCGTACGATGACCATCACGGCGGATGAAATCCGCAAGGCGTTGGATGTTCCTGTGAATCAAATCATTGCGGCCGTTCGCCGTACATTGGACAAATGCAAGCCCGAACTGGCTGGCGACTTGATCAACAACGGTATCCGTCTGGCTGGCGGTGGTTCGCTCCTGCCTGGTCTGGATCGCCGCATTCAAGACCAGACAGGCCTGATGACGATCGTGGCGGACACACCGCTCCACGCCGTCGTGAACGGCTTGGGCGAACTGCTGAAGATGCCGAACGTCCTCTTCGGCCAGCCGCAGAACGCTTCCATCGGCAACGCCTACAAGCGGTAACAACAAATTATATTAAGGTATAGTCCTTTTTAGTTTAAAAAAGAAAAAGCTGTAACAAACAAGGAGAAAACGATGTCGCATCCAGTCACGATATTCACGGGTCAGTGGGCGGATTTGCCGTTGGCGGAACTTGCTCCGAAAATCGCTTCATTCGGTTATGATGGTCTGGAATTGGCCTGCTGGGGCGACCACATGGACGTTTTCAAAGCCGCCGAAAACAAGAACTACTGCAAGGCGCAGCTGAATATTCTGAAAAAGAGCGGCCTGAAATGCTGGGCGATTAGCAACCATCTGGCCGGCCAGTTGGTCTGCGATCCGAACAACGACAGCCGTTCGGACGGTTTCGGCATGGTTCCGAAAAAATGCAACGGCAAGCCCGAAGCGAAGCGCGAATGGGCCGTCGAATCCATGAAGGCTTCCGCGAAGGCCGCGAAGAACCTCGGCATCTCCGTCGTCAACGGCTTCACGGGCTCCTCCATCTGGCACATGCTCTACAGCTTCCCGCCTGTTTCCGACAAGATGGTCGATGATGGTTTCAAGTACTTCGCGAAGATGTGGAATCCGATTCTGGACGAATTCGACAAATATGGCATCAAGTTCGCGTTGGAAGTCCATCCGACGGAAATCGCGTTCGACCTCTACACCGCCAAGAAGGCGTTGGAAGCCATCGACTACCGTCCTGCTTTCGGTTTCAACTTCGACCCGAGCCATCTGCTGTGGCAGGGCATGGATCCCGCGCAGTTCATCCGCGAATTCCCGGATCGCATCTATCACGTCCACATCAAAGACTCGAAAGTCACGCTCGACGGCAAGACGGGCATCCTTTCCAGCCATATCAACTTCGGCCAGCCGAACCGCGGTTGGGACTTCCGCAGCCCGGGCCATGGCGGCGTGAATTTCGAAGAGATTATCCGCGAACTGAATCGCATCGGTTATCAGGGCCCGCTCTCCGTCGAATGGGAAGACAGCGGCATGAACCGTGAATACGGCGCGAAAGACGCCTGCGCATTCGTCCGCAAGATTGACTTCCCCGCCAGCGACATCGCTTTCGACGCTGCTTTTGAACGGTAAGTCATAGGCTCTAATAAAATCCCCAAGGCACAAAAAGCAGTTTGTTTTTTGTGCCTTTTTTTCGTAGTGGCGTAGGCGTCTCGCCTTCGCATTTCGTAGTGGCGTAGGCGTCTCGCCTTCGCATTTTGTAGGAACATACCATTATGTTAAGCAGATTTGAACGTAGCACGCCCGAAGCGGAGGGCGTTTCCAGCAAAGGTCTGAAGGCTTGTCTCGACCGTTTGTGCAAACTCGCAGGCGATGACCAGATGAACAGTTTCATGGTGTTGCGCCATGGCAAAGTCATCCATGAGAACTATTGGCGCCCATACAACGCGGAATTGCCGCACAAGCTTTTCTCCTTGAGCAAAAGCTTCACGTCAACGGCGGTTGGCTTGGCCATTTCCGAAGGGCTGTTCGGGCTGGATGACCATGTGACGGATTTGTTCGCGGACAAGATGCCCGCTGTTATCAGCGACCATTTGAAGGAGATGACCGTCCGTCATCTGCTGACGATGTCCTGCGGCCAGAATATGTGCTATGCGAGGCAGATGTTGGTCGATAATGTTCAGGACTGGCAAAAAGGTTTTTTCGAACAGGAGATACCGTATAAGCCTGGCACGACATTCGTCTATAACAGTCTGGGCACCTACATGCTTTCGGCGTTGGTCACCCGCAAGACGGGCCTGAATCTCGTAGATTATCTCATGCCGCGTCTTTTTGAACCGTTGGGCATCGAACGCCCTGAGTGGGAGACATGCCCCGCTGGCATTTCGACCGGCGGTTGGGGACTGTGTCTGCGGACGGAAGACATCGCCAAATTCGGCGAACTTTGTCTGCGAAAAGGAAAATGGAATGGAAAGCAACTCGTTCCCACTGAATGGATTGAGATGGCGACGTCCAAGCAGATCGACAAC
The DNA here is from genome assembly GCA_017548425.1 of Victivallales bacterium. GTDB lineage: Bacteria > Verrucomicrobiota > Lentisphaeria > Oligosphaerales > Oligosphaeraceae > UBA1407. The sequence goes on along the minus strand of JAFZAB010000219.1, from coordinate 4,268 downwards.
AGTAATCATGGCGTTTTGGACTGGGCGCAGGGCTATGGCTTCCAATTCTGGCGTTGCCAGCCGGAAGGCGTCTATCGTGGCGATGGTGCGTACGGACAGTATTGCATCGTCATGCCGAAACAGGACATGGTGATTGCGATCACGAGTTCCGTCGGCAACATGCAGGCGATTCTGACGGCCATTTGGGACAAACTGCTTCCGGCTGTGAAGGATACAGCTCTGCCGGAAGACGCGGCGGCTGCCGCCGCGTTGTACGAAGCGTCGCGGAATCTGGAAATTCGCCGTCCCCTTGGTGGCGGCGGTTGCAGCGCGGATTTACTGTCCGGCGAATATGCAATCGACGATAATTCCTACGGAATCAAGACGATACGCTTCAGTTTCGAAAAAACTGGCTGCTATGTGAAGCTTGGCAAAAACGATGGAACGGCCGTTACGTTGGCCTTTGGACGCGAACGTGACGGATGGCGCTACAACGCCGCCAACTGGTATCCGAATGACGATGGAAAGTCGAGCGCGGGCGTGGCGGCGTGGACAGCCAATGGTGTGTTGACGCTGTTGCTTTGCTGTGTCGAAAGTCCGTTCCGCATTCAGTTGAATTGCAGGAATTTGGATGATGGTACACTGGAAATAGCGGCTGCCAAAAACTTCTGCTTCTTCGGCGCTCAGCAATGGCCGAAGCTGATTGGACATAGGATATAAGGCTTATTGCTTATGGCCAATGGCTTATGGCTTATGGCTTATGGCCAATGGGTTATGGCTTTTTTGATTTTTAGAGGAAGGTTGAAAAATGAAATATACAATAAAAAGGACGACTGTTGCTCCTTCCATGGATTTCGCGTGGGATGGAGCCTGCTGGAAAGAAGCCGAAACGGCGGAATTGACGAATCTGCGGCCTGAAGGCAGCGGCCATCGTCCGATTGTCAACGTGCGCATGCTTCATGACGATCGGAATATTTATGGTATTTATCAAGTACAGGATTGTTATGTTTTGGCGGAGAAAGAAGGCTTCCAGGCTCCCGTCTGTGAAGATTCCTGCGTGGAATTCTTCTTCAAACCGCCCGTCGGACCAGGCTATTTCAATTTGGAGATGAGCGCTGGCGGCGCGTATCTGATGTCGTATGTGCGCAATCACAAACGGACGGCGACAGGCTTCGAGGACTATTCTATGGTTGCGGAGAAGTATGGAAAGTTGGTGACGGTGAAGACGTCGTTTGGCGGTCGTGTCATGCCTGAAATCACGGAGCCAGTGACATGGTATGCGCAGTTTGCGTTGCCGATGGCGGCGTTGGAGCCGTATTGCGGCGCGATTCCGTCGTTGGACGGTGCGAAATGGCGCGGCAATTTCTACAAGTGCGCGGACCACAGCAGCCATCCGCATTGGCTGACGTGGAATCCCGTCAGCGAGTTGAACTTCCATCTGCCCGATTGCTTCGCAGAAATTGATTTGGCGTAATATCCACCCCCGCCAAAAATTGGCGGGGGCACTAAGGGCTTATGTTTTTTTGTGTGTCTCATGTCTCGCATCAAAATTTTGATGCGAGACATGAGAGTTTTTTTTGTTTTGTAGAAACCTGAATCCTGTTATTTCGATTCAAGCAGCACGCCGGCGGGGCCGGCGGGAATGACGAGACGGTGATTCCAGAAGATGGCGCGATCCGGAATGCAGGGCAGGTTGCGCCATGTCCGGTTCTCTAGCAGTTTTGGATGCTCTATGTCACTGCAATCAAACGTTGTAATGTCGCCTTTTGAACGGCAGACAAAGGTGACGATGTTGCCATCGACGGTTGGCTGGCCTCTGACTTCGCTTGCGCCCAATGGAATGGCGACAGGCTTTTCGTCGGTCGTGATCGTCTTGGGATCGAAGATGTCGAGTTTCTTGAAATCGGCGGAGATGAATTTGCCGTTGAAGGCGGCGAAAGCGTTGTTGTTGTGGTCGATACGCAGATTATCCGTCGGCGTGGTGATGACTTTGGGAACATCGCCATTCAAATCGAACCAGCCTTGGCCGTGACCGAAATTGCAGCAGACGATTCCGTCGATGTCACGATCCGCTAGATTGTCGTTGTAGAGGATGCCGATTTTTGAGAAGGAGAAGACATTTTTAGGGGCGTCGAGGTTCGAAACGTCGATAAAACTCAGTTTGCCGCCGCGACCATGCCAGGCGATGATGCGTCCATCCGCATAGACATGGAGGATTTGCGGGAAGTCCCCATAAGCGGGATGCTTGTAGCGTGAGACTTCGCGGAGGGAATAGTCCGGCAGGATGTCGTAGATGCCGATGCCGTCCGGGCCTTCCGCGGCGTAAAGACGATCGCCATGAATCGCGACATCATATGCGCAAGTGGTTGGTTTCGTGTTGATAACATCAATACTGTCGTCGCTGATGCGGCAGATTTTGATTCCCGCATGGGAGCAGGCGAAGAAGGCGATGTCGTCTTTGTAATAGGCGGCGCGGCGGACTTGCACATGGTCGGAGATGTCGAAAATCTTGAAGCCCGGAATCGTGGGCGGCGACACAACCGTCGGCGCGGCAAGAGGTTTCGATGTCGGTTGGATGAAATGTGATTTGCCGGGCATGGGAACAACGAACAGACCGGTGGAGGATCCTGTGACATAGACGCAGCCGTCACCGAGGGCGACGCTGGTCGAGCAGTCGGGAGCGAGTGATTTCTGGCGTGTCTTCGGATCCATGCGCGGGGCATCCGGCAGGAGGGCGTGTCCGATTGGTTTCGGGGCGGTGCGGTCTGTGATGTCCAATGCGAAGAAGCCGTTGTAGGTATCGGCGGCGAAGGCGTAGTTGTCGCAGATGCGGACGGTCCAGAAGTCGTTGCCGAGATGGTATAGTTGCGGGAATTTGAAGACGGAAAGCGTTGTGGGGGAATGTGGATTGGAGATGTCGATGAGTTCGACGCCGTGGCCGTGTCCGAAACCTTCCGGCGTTTTCGAACCGCCGTTCTTGAAAGAATGGTGGCCGGTAGATGCGGCGCAAAGGTCTCCTGCGAGATCGAGCCCGTCGCCGAAGCCGTCAAGTTTCGTTCTGGAAATGACTTGCGGCTTCAACGGATCAGCCACATCTGCGATGGTGATGTATCCTGATGCCCAGTCGCCCATGAACGCGTAATGGTCTTGCACGAAGACGGTCTGGGCTTCCTGTGTGCGGATGGTGGAGATATGGCGCGGATGGAGCGGATCGGAGATGTCGAGCAACTGGACGCCATAGACGCGATGTGCGATGAAGCAGATGTTGCCGCTGACGGCGACGCCCGTGGCGAGTTCCGTGGAATCGAAACGCGGCAGGATAACGGGATTTTCGCGGTCGCGGATATCGATGATCCACAGTCCGAAATTTCTGGCGGTCAAAAACAGATAGTCGCCGTGGCGGATCATCTGGCGGCCGCCCTGGAAGTTTGTCACGATACGGACAAGCTTGGGCTTCAATGGGTTGTCTTTGATATTGTAAATGGCGAGCTTACCATTGGCGGCTGTGTAGAGATAATCGCCGGTGCTGACCAAGGCGCAGGCTCCGATGGATTTTTCCACATGTTCCAGCGGGAGAACCGGGCCGTACAGATTCGTGTCATGGGCGGCAAGAGTAGAAAGGCAGAGAAGGCTTGTTAGGCAGAGGGGTTTGAAGTGGATCATGGGGTTTTATAAGGGGAAAAGGGACTGAAGGGACTGAAGAGCTGAAAGCCAAAAGCCAAAAGCTAAAAGCCAAAAGCTAAAAGCCAAAAGCTAAAAGCCAAAAGCTAAAAGCTAAGACTGGGGACAAATAAGACAAATTGTGAGAAGGGAAAGTTTTTAGCTGAAAACGTGAAAAACGCGACCTGCCGTTTCCGTACGGAGGTCGCGTTTTTTGACATCCCGTGCATTCCGAATGGTTCGGATGTCATGGGTATGCCAAAGGGTTATGTTTTTTAGTATTCAATCAGCTGCTGCCAGACGTGGTACTGAGTGCCGCACCAGCCTACGTTCGGGACGGCGGTGCTGTTGATGGTCACGCCGCAGGTCGCGCAGCGGAAGGCGAGATCGCCGTAGTAGCCGAGAATCTGGTAGGAATGGATCTGGCCGGGGACGGCGGGGCAGAGGGCGTTTTCAGGAATCACGGGGGAGTAGTGGACGAGATGGCAGAAGCGGTACTCGTAGATCACGTAGTCCGTTAGTTCATAGACCTTTCCGCTGGGGAGGTAGTCGAACCAGATGAAGGTGTATTTGGATGTAGGATGGCGATGCGGGAAGGTGCGGTAGCCGCGCGGACGGGGCGGTGCAGG
>JAFZAB010000218.1 GCA_017548425.1 Victivallales bacterium | reverse complement strand
CTTGATATCGCAGCAGCCGACGACTTCGATCTGCGGGATTTTCTTGATGGCGCCCATGTGGGTCTGGCTGATGCCGCCGCAGCCGACGATGGCCCAGCGGAGCTTTTTGTTGACTTTTTCTTCCTTTTCGACTTTGAAGGAATCGGTGATGACGGCACTGTTGTTGGCCATGGAAATCTCCTGTTTGTGGGTGATTGGATTGGAAACGGGACAGAAAACATTAGAAATATAATGCCATAAAAATAAAAAAAAAGCGGTGGGACTGCCTCATCCGCAATGTCTGCCGTCTAGATTGCATCCTTTTTTGTTGAGAAATTATTACAGTTGTTTTATATGACTGGAAAAAATGTGATTCGCGGGTACATTATATAATAAGAAGTCATAGGAAATCACAAAAAGTCATAAGGAGCGCCAATGGCCAGAATGAAAGTGCTGAACGGGCCGTCGATACGACGCATGCCGATCTACCTGTATTGGTTGTCGGTCATGCAGGCCCGCGGGGATGAATTCGCCTCGACGACGCAGTTGGCTGAATACATCGATTTGGAGCCGATCAATGTCCGGAAGGACATCGCGCTGACGGGCGTGACGGGAACGGTCGGCGTCGGTTACCGCGTGGGTGATTTGATTGTCGGCATCCGCCGTTATTTGGGATGGGACGCCATGCGTCCCGCCTGTCTGGTGGGTGTCGGAGCGTTGGGCCGCGCGCTGTTGGGGCATCGTGAGTTTCAGGAGGCTGGCCTCAAGTTCACCTGTGTTTTCGATTCAGATGAACAGAAGATCGGCACGGTGGTGCGTGGCCATGAAGTCCTTTCAATGGATGTGATGGCGGAGACGGTGGCGGCGATGAAGCCGGAAGTGGCGGTCATCTGTGTTCCGGCGGAAGGCGCGCAGAAGGTGGTGGACGATCTGGTGGATTACGGCATCAAGTCGTTCTGGAGCTTTTCAAACGTCAGCCTGCGCGTTCCGGAAGGCGTTTTCATCCAACGGGAAGTGATTGCGGGCGGTTACGCGATGCTGTCCGTCAAATTGGCCCAGATGAAACGGAAGTAGGAGGCCTCGCGATATCATTTAATGGGTGGGATGGGATGAAAAAATGGAAAGATGTGCTACATTACATCTTTTACATTTCATGACAAGGCAGTGAGAAGTAAAGGGCAGTTCAAGCCGGTAAGAAGAGAAATGCCACATGATGAGCGGGTTGCGCGTTTCGACGTGTTTCCCACGACTAATAGGAAGGGCATCCTAGATGGAAAAAGATACTCGTAAATATTTGGGAATAGACATCGGTTCGACGACGTTCAAGGCGGTCGTGATGGATGAAGCAGGCAACGTGCTTCATACGACATACCAGCGGACGAAGCCCGTGGACTCCGGTCCTGTGGGTTGCTCGGGGCGTTGCACGTCCTGCGGCCGCTGCAACATGGGCGCCGTCCGCAAGACGGTCATGACATTTTTGTCCGACGCGGGGCTGAAGCCGGAGGATATCTCCTGCACGGTCGTGACGGGCAGCCAGATCGTGGAAGACACGAAACGCGTCATCAATTATGACTTCCAGGTGAGCGAAGTGTCCGCCCACGTCGCGGGAGCCAAACACTACTATCCGGACGTCAATGCCATCATCGACTGCGGCGGTCAGGACAGCAAGTGCATGATTTACAACGAGAAGATGGGCATGTGGCTTTCCATGATGTCCGGCGTCTGCGCGGCTGGCACGGGCAGTTATCTGGACAGCGTCGCCGCGAAGCTTGGCGTTCCCGTCGAAGAGATTTCGAACAAAGTCAATTACAATGCGGATATTGAATTCAGTTCCGTCTGCGCCGTTTTGTCCGCGACATCCATCAATAAATTCAAAAATCGTATTCCGCTGGGCGACCTTCTGGCGGGGGCGTGCCGTGCGCAGGCCCGCACGATTCTGAACGGCGTCGGCCAGTTGCTGCTCCATCAGAGCGGAAAGAAAATCCTCTTCCAGGGCGGTGTCGCGGCGAATTCGGCGGTGGCCCATTATCTGCGCGAAATCACTGGCAGTGAGATTGTTATACCGGAATACCACAAAGTCATGGGCGCGTTGGGCGCGGCTTGCCTGGCCCGCCAGTTCACCCATCTGAAGGGCAAGCTGGAAATCAAGCCCGTCGAATATGAACCGACAAAGCAGAAATCGGCGGCCATGCGTGTCAACAGCACGCGCCGCGAATTCTTCTCGAAGGACAGAAGCAAACCGACGATTTGGCGCAACTTGTTCTATCCGACTGAGATATTGAACGCTTTGGGCGCGCGTATCTTCACGTTGGAGACGTATGCGGCGTTGTTCGGACGCAGTACGAAACGCATCAAGGCGGCGTTGGACATCGCGGCCCGCAAAGGTTTCGATCAGCAGACATGCTCCTTCCTGCGCATTCTGGAAGGCTCCGAACATGAAAAGCCTGCGTTCGCCGTTTCGACGAGCCAGCCCTGCCAGCAGGGTGAACGGATTTTCGCGGATCTTGCTGAACAGTATGGTTTTGAAGAGAATTTCTATTCGCTTCAGACGCCGATCAACGCGGACAGCTCCCATGCCGTCGAACAGATTGCGGACGGTTTGGAGGAATCCATCTCCAAGATGGAGAAGGCTCTCGGCAAGAAGATGGACAAAGGACGTCTGGAGGAAGCTTGCGAGTATTCCAACCAGGCGGCGGAATATTCCCGTAAGTGCAACAAGCTCCGCTGGTTGTCGCCGCCGCTGATCCGCGGCGCGCAGGCCGTTTACAATTCGATTGTCTTCAGCCAGCTGTGGGGCAAGAAAGAGCTCGTCGATATCCAGAAGACGTATTATGAAGAACTGCTCATGAAGAAGGAATGGGCGGAAAAACGCTACAACATCGATGACACGCATCGTCTCTTGTGGCTCCATCTGCCGCCGTTCTATGATTCGCATTATCTGGAATTTTTGGAGACGACGATGAATGCGCCAATCGTCTTCGAAGAGACGAATTTCGTCGGCTGGCCGAATCTGAATCCTTTGGATCCGTTGCGTTCTCTCGCGAAGAAGCTGTTGTTCTCCGGCTTCCTGGATCCGAAACTGCGCATCGAATATATCTCAAAGGTCGCGAAGATTGCAAAACTTACGGGGTGTGTGCTTTACACGCATGGTTTCGGTCGTTGCAGCCTGGCGGACCGTCCGTTCACGAAGCGTTTGCGTGAAGCGTTGGAGAAGATGGGCCTGCCGTTGCTGATTTTGGAAGGCGACTGCATGGACGCGTCCATCGATCCGTGCTCCACGGTGACGAAGATCACGTCGTTCGTCGAATCGCTGAATCTGAAGAAATACGGCAATCTGTTCGGCCGTCTGAAGGAAGAACTCTTCCCGCCAGCGAAACCATTGCCCGCATAATGATCTGGGAAGGTCACGCTCCTGCGTGACCGGATTCCCGTTATGGCTAAAACAAAGCCGCCCCGCAAGTTTGCGGGGTGGCTTTGTTGCATTAATGATTAATCGGTAATCATTACCGAACGCGGACAACGCAGGTCAGGATTTTGATGGGGCGGTCAACGCGGCCGTCATGATGCTTTTTGCGGTATTCGAGAATCAGACGCGTTTCGCATGGATCGAAAGCGTTGACCTGAACGTGCGTGCCGCGCGTGGCGCGCGGATTTTTGTGGCCGATGCGGCGGGCGGGGCCTTCGTAGTCGTTGTCGAGAATGACCTGCAGCTTGTCGTTGTCGTAGATGGCATGCCATTCAAAGCCTTCTCGAGAATTGCTTTCCAGATAGAAATTGATTTCACCGCCCGTTCTGCGGAGCTCGAATTTGGCGGACTGCGGAATCTGCGGCATTTCATAGTAGTATTCGTTTTCGAGGGTGATGATGGGACGCGGATCCGGTTTCGGACCAACGACAACTGGGCCGGGCTGAGGCGGGACGATAACAGGTTGCTGCGGAACGACGACTGGCTGCGGTTGCGGCGCGACGACGACTGGTTGCTGCGGCGCGACGACGATCGGCGCGGGAGCGACCGCGATGACACGGCAGTGCAGAACAGCGGCAGGAGCGACATCGACTGGGGCTCCGGGCTTGCTGAGGACGAGATCGACGTTGCTGTCGCCCGCGACATTGCCGATGATGCGGATGGTCGCGACGCCTGGATTGACGGCTACGCCGCCCGTCGCGTCTTCAATCTGGTGGGTGATGACGATCTGCTGGAGCGGATTCGCCGTGCGGGCGGACCACAGGCCGACAGCCAGATTCTCTTCCAACGAGAACGAACGGTTTTCACCGACGGTCAGGGAAACGACAAAATTGGCGGGCAGGGCGTTGAGCTGGTAGCTTTCGCCGCCGGCGATTTGGACTTGCGCGTTGACGGCCGTAACGAACAGAGCCGCCAGCATGATGAATGCGATGATTGCTTTTTTCATGATGTCTCCTTAATTATGGTATGGTTGAAAAGTACAATAACTTATAGTCGCGAAGAACGCATTTTTATAATTTCAGCAAACGGATGGCGTTTTCACGGGCGATTTTCTGGAAAACCGTTTCGGAGATTTCGCCGGAGGCGCGGAGCTCCTTCAAATAGTTTGCAAGCGGACGGAGCGTAGGCATGGTCGGCTGGCAGATGTCCGTCCCGAACATCAGGCGGTCTTGGAATTCCGTCATGAACTGGATACCGAATTTACGGTCACGACTGACGGCGTTGAAGCCTGAGCCGGCGGAAAGATCGCCGTAGAGGTTCGGATATTTGCGCATGAGGCGGACGATGGCGCCTTCCGCGTCAATCGGGCCTTTCGGATAGCCAAAACGTTCTTCCCGCGATTTGATTGGGCCGATTTCTGCCCAGAAGGTCTGCGAATGGCCGAAGAACTTCAGATTTGGAAAACGTTGCAGGGAGAGTTCGAGACCGGGCAGGCCTGCGTCATCGACCAGACCGTAGTCGTGGCCAATATATGGCGACAGATGGAACGTCAGCGGAAGGCCGGATTCCTCAACGCCTTTGAAGAGATTCTGCACGAGCGGATCGAGAATGCGGAGGTTGGCGGTGACTTCGCCGACGCCTTTG
>JAFZAB010000020.1 GCA_017548425.1 Victivallales bacterium | reverse complement strand
GCGTACATGGATTCCATGAGCTTGATTTTCTTCTTACCGATAGCACGGCGGAGGATGTCCGCAGAACCAAGCGTGAAGCCTGCGACGGCTTGCGCCACCTGCATGATCTGCTCCTGATAGAGCATGATGCCAAATGTCTCGGAGAGAAGATTTTCCATGACTGGCACGTCGTAGTCGCAACTTTCGCGTCCCGCCTTGCGGTCAATGAAATTCTGCATGAACTGCATCGGGCCTGGACGGTAGAGGGCGATCAGAGCGATGATGTGCTCAATCTTTTCCACACCGAACTGGCGGCAGAGCTGCTGCATGCCTGTCGATTCAAGCTGGAAGACGGCGATCGTGTCGCCTTTGTTGAGCAATTGGAACGTCTTGGCGTCGTCGATTGGAATTTCAGACGATTTGAGCTTGATGCCGCGCGACTTTTCGATAAGGTCGAGTGTATCTTGGATGATTGTGAGCGTGCGGAGGCCGAGGAAGTCCATCTTCAGCAGGCCGAGATGCTCGCAGGGGACGGCGGAGAACTGCGTCGTCGGTTCGTCGCTGGCGCCTTTGGAGATGGGGGCGACTTCCGCGACCGGCATGTCGCAGATGATGACGCCAGCCGCATGAATGGACATGTTGCGGTTCAGGCCTTCCAGAACCTTTGCAAATTTCCACAACTCCTTGTATTCAGGATCGTTATCAACAAGCTGTTTGATTTCATCGCTGCCGTCATAGGCTTTGGCAAGCGTCATTTTCGGATCCGCCGGAACAAGCTTGCAAAGGCGGTTGCCCTGCTCAAACGTCATGCCTAAGGCGCGGGCGACGTCTTTGATGACGGCCTTCGCCTTCAATGTTCCGAACGTGCCGATCTGCACAACGTTTGGAGCGCCGTACTTTTCGCGGACGTATTCGATAACGACATGGCGGCGGCGTTCGCACAGGTCGATGTCAAAATCCGGAGGACTGACGCGTTCAGGATTCAGAAAACGTTCGAACAGAAGACCATAGCGGATAGGATCAATGTCCGTGATATGCATCAGATAGGCGACGATGGAACCTGCGCCCGAACCACGGCCCGGCCCGAGCGGCACGCCGACTCTGTGGCCGTAGTTCAGGAAGTCCCACACGACCAGGAAGTAGCTGATGAATTTCGTCTTCTTGATGATGCCGATTTCATAGTTCATGCGGTCGATGATGACCTTTTGTTCAGGCGTGAACTCCTTCGCATATGGATCAAAGCCGTACCGTTCGGGAATGCCTTGTTCGCAGATTTCGCGAAGATACTGCTCACGATCGGTACCTTCCGGAACGGGATATTCCGGATAGTGGTTGGCGGGCGGCTTGTCATCGACGGTTGGCAGATGGACGTTACAACGTTTGGCAATCTCAACCGTATTGGACATGGCTTCCGGCAGGTCGGGGAAGAGCGCGGCCATTTCGTCTGAATCTTTGAACCAGATGCCGTCGCCGTCGAAACGCATGCGATTGGGATCTTTCATGGTCTTCTGCGTACCGATGCAGAGGAACACTTCATGAGCCTCTTTGTGTTCCTTAAGCAGGTAATGCGAATCGTTTGTGACGACAAGCGGGATGCCTTTCTTTTTGGCGATTTCAATCAGGAATTTGGAGGCTTCGGCCTCTTCCTTGATGCCGTGGTTCTGGATTTCGATAAAGAAATTGTTGTCGCCGAAGATGGAGGCGTATTCCTCTATGGCGAGAATGGCGCCTTTTTCGTCGCCATCGAGAAACTTGCGCGGGATTTCACCGGAAATGCACGCCGAAAGGCAGATGACGTCTTCATGATACTTGCGGAGAAGGTCTTTGTCGATTCGCGGATGATAGTAGTAGCCGCGGATCCAGGCCTCTTCGTTCAGATGGCACATGTTCTGGTAGCCTTTGTAAGTCTCTGCAAGACAGACAAGATGAAAGCCTTGATGGTGCCGTTGATTGGCATTCTTGTCGGTATAGCAGCCGGGCGCGACATAGAATTCACAGCCCATGATGGGATTGACTTCAAAGTTCGGAGCGAGCGTGGAGAGTTCGTAGCAACCGCTCATGTTGCCATGGTCGGTGATGGCGAGCGCGGGCATGCCGAAATCTTTGCATTTGCCGAGCATGGCTTCGATTTTGGCGGTGCCGTCCAGCAGGCTGAAATCGCTATGGGTATGGAGATGGACGAATGGTGTGGGCATGGTGTTTTCCAGAAGGTTCAAACGGAGGGCAAGTAGCTATTTTCTTTAATATAGTGGTAAAACAAAAGAGGCAACTAGGCGGCGGAGATTTTTATAAAATTAATTTTACTCAGGCAGGTTTTGCCGTACTAATTGATGATTGTTGTGGATTACTCGCGGAAAAGGAGTATATTTTATCAAAACAACCATGGCATGCGCAGAGGCCTTATCATGTTCAACAGCGCTGGCGAGATAGAAAAACTAGAACAGTATTTTGCCGAGTTGTTCCGACGGCTCGGTCGTGGCGCCGCCTCAGCCACAGGCGAGAAATTCTTCCGCATGTGGGAGGAGGCCTGCCAGCCGTTGCCGTTCGCCGTTCCAGCAGAAGGCTTGAAAATTGGCGAGACGACACTGATTCCGCCTGAAAAAGACAAAGACGCCCATCGCGTGGCATGCCTGTCATGGGATGCCGAAGGGCAATGTCCGTCGCTACTTTTGGAAACGGCAGATAAAAGCGTCATCCAGCGGCTTGGCTTCAAAGATGGCGCCATCGTATTCGGCGATTCCATTGAAATCACCGCGACGCTACCAGAGGAATCCGAAGGCGAAAAGGTGGAAGTCATGTCCGCCGTCGCGAAAATTATCAAACGTGACTATCCGCAGATGGATTTGAATACGGTCAAGAAAGAATACATCAAAGCCGCGTTGAAGGAATTGCAGGAAACACAGCCAAGCAAAACGGCGAAAAAACTTATTCGGCGAACAGGCCTATATAAAGAGTTGATGGCGAAAGTGTTGTCGGAAATGGCGCAGGATGAACGAGATGCCCAGTTGGCATTCACGTTTGATGACGATTCGCCAGTCAATGCCACGACAGCCGCCAATTCGGAAGGCGCATTGGAAGGCGCTCTCCCTATCCGTGGCGATTGGGAAGTGAAGCGTGATTTGGAGCTTTTGTGCGAGACGGAGACGCGTCTGCTTCGCTGCGAAGAGACGTTCGAGCTGTCGTTTGACGGAGCGAAAGTCATCGTTCCCTTCCATGACGGCATGGAGGTTGTACAGTTGCCGTTGCCAAAAGATTTGTCAATTCCATTGCGTGAAGGCAGCCGTCTGGAACTATATCCGGCAGGCATGCCGAAGGCAACGGCGGGCAGTTTCACCGTTGACGTATTGGATGAATCAGCCTTCATTGGAACGATTTCATGGGATGGAAGCCCTGCCCTGCCTATTGACAGCAATCTTCGCGGCAAGCCACGCAAGAGCCCGCAAGGCTACGTGACGAAAGTCGTGAATATGCTTCGCGACACGACGCAGGATCGTGCGATGACCGGCCAGTTGGCTCTTCGCGGCATGCTGGGTATCATGCCGTTGCCGTATTTCTATCCGGCGGAGGAAGTTGCGGAAGATTATCCGACATTGGACATGCAACAGGCCAGAGCCTTGCGGGCCTGTCTGGACATGCGAAACGCCGTCGTTCTTGTGCAAGGTCCGCCTGGAACAGGTAAGACGTCGGTTTTAGAGCAGGTTGTCCGCGAACTGGCAAAACGCCATCTGCGGATTCTTGTAACGGCGCCTTCCAACACGGCTGTTGACAACATCTGCCGCCGTCTATTCGATCTACCGTTGCTACGTCATGCGGCCACGAAAGAGTCCATCCGTAGCGATGTCGCGGAACGCTGCTGGTCCGGCGACGCAACGCTTTTCAGCCATTTTACAGCGAAAGCAAAAAAGTCGCAATGTGAAATCCATGCAGGAACGCACATCGGTATCCTGCGGTCGCCAATTCTAGCCACGCGTATCGCGGAGGAAGGGCTGTTCGATGTTATCGTCTTCGATGAAGCAGGTATGTCCGGAAGTACGGAAGTCCTTTCCTGCGTGTGTCTTGCAAAACGAGCCTTCTTCTTCGGTGATCCGAAGCAGCTGCCGCCATTCCCGCTATCGGAAGTCGTGTGGAAACAATTGGAAGAAGAACATGAACTGACGCAATTTCAACGGTATTTTATCGGCGGCGGCTTCATGGGCTGGTTGCAGGACTGCCGGAAGTTCCCTGTCATCATGCTGAAAACATGCTACCGCTGCCAGAATCCGCGGCTTATGCATTTCTCATCGCAATTATTTTACGATGCGCAAGTTATGACGAACGGCGCGGCGGAATACTACAAGCTGTCCTACAAAGAGCGCGAAGCGAAATATCCGCCGCAGACACTGAAATTTTTGAGCACGTCCAGCCTTCCAGACTGGTTGCGCCATGAACAGTTGCGACTGGAAGGCTTCCAGCCAGGCTACGAAAACTATGCGGAGGCGGTGGTCTGCACATCATTGATGCTGTCGTTTGTAAAACAATATTCAAGGGATGAAGTCTGTCTGATCACGCCGTACAGGCGGCAGGCGAAACTGATCCGCACGATGATGCGGCTGAATCGGCCGGAAGATGTGGATGAAGTTGAATGGGAGAAGTTTACGCATGATCGGATATCAACCGTCGATAGCTTCCAAGGCGGCGAAAGCGATGTCGTGATCGTGTCCTACGTCCGTTCGGGCGAACATGGCATCGGCTTTGTGAACGACGCGAACCGCGTGAACGTGACGCATACACGAAGCCGCCGTGAAATGGTCGTCGTCGGTGATTTGGAGCATTTGACGGAACGTTCGGACAATCGCATGTTCACGCGGATGCGGCGAGGCTTCGAACGCGACGGCGTCGTGGAGAATCTGACGTTGACGGACTACAACGCCTTGGCGGCGGACGTGAAGACGACGCCCGAATTGAGCGCGCATGTCCAGATGCCTTCTACGGAAGACGGCAAGCCAGTCCAGTTGCAACTGTTTGAATAACAGGTATCAGGAGATGCAGACCATGAACATTCGCGGTTCGTTTCTTTCAGCGGTTTTGGCGATGACGGTATTGAGTGGATGCAGAAAAGTGGATACTGCGAATGACATATATTGGCAAGAACATTTGGATGACAGTCAGCTTGCCCTTTTGAAGTATCTTAGTCGCCCGAAATTCTTACTTTTGCGGTCTCTGGCTAATAAACGGTTTACCGAAATGGAGTATCTTTACGATCCTAAATTCCTGCCTGTGCATTTTTTAGTTGACGGCAAATCCTCCGACGAGCTGACATGGGTATTGTCGGGCCCATCAGGTATGTTGTACAATGACCATCAGGATAAACCGACGGCGGCTCAAACGCGTTGGAGCGATCTTGTAAGATGCCGTTGCAAAGAATTTCCCCTACAGTTGGATGTAACGCTGACTCATTATCGAGGATATTCCGTCATTGAATATGATGCTGTTCTGACCAATGTACAGGATGGACAGTCGCCGCGCATCCAGAATCTGCGAGCCATCGATGAAGTCATCGACCATCAGGCAGGAGCGTATGTGCTTCATGCCGTGCGTGGAAGCACATGTTCCTTCACGGATTTCGAGCCGCTCTGCCAACGGCTGGACGGCACCGCCAGTTACGCCGTCACGAACGGCAAATGCACGAGCGACTACATGCCATGTTTCAATCTGGAAAACGCCACGACAAATACGGGCGTGATCGCCGTATTGAACTGGCAGGGCAATTGGAAGGTCGATTTTACAAAGGAAGCGGACGGCGTCCGCATGACAGGCGGGCAGCATCACACGGATTTTGTGCTGCAACCGCATGAATCCGTGCGTTTTCCGGGTGTTGTCCTAATGTTCTACAAAGGCGATTGGCTGGACGGGCAGAATAAATACCGCCGCTGGTTGAAACAAGACAATCTCTGTCGCTATCAAAAGGCTCCTCTTCCTCGGACCAACGCTTTGATCTGTCCGGACGCCCCTACCGAAGCAGGCGATCTGGCGGCGTTCGAACTGTATAAAAAGACCGGCGTGACGAAACTTCTGGACAAATTCAACAAAGACGCGGGTTGGTATGACATGGAAGGTCATGACTGGCCGTTCACAGGCAACTGGTTCGTCAAGAAAGAAAACTATCCAAACGGCCTGAAGCCGTTGAGCGATGCCGCGCATGGAGAAAATCTACAATTTGCGTTATGGCTTGAGCCTGAACGGATTGTGGCGGGAACGAAGGCGGCGAAAGATTTGGCTGGAAGGGTCATCGCCTTGGGGGCGGATGGAAAGGCTGTCGATGACACGAAAGTGCCTGTCGGCACGACGCTTCTCGTGAATTATGCAGATCCATCCGCCGTAGATTACGTCGTTGACATGCTGGACAAAGTCATCACGGAGCACGGCGTTGATCAGTATCGGCAGGATTTCAACATGTTTCCGGGGCTATATTGGACGGCATGGGACGCGAAGGAGGCGGAACGACTGGGCTGCCCACGCACGGGCATAACGGAAAACCATTATACCGACGGCTATTTGCGCGTCTTCTCCGAATTGCTGAAATGTCATCCAAACATGTTCATTGACGCTTGCGCGAGCGGTGGCATGCGCTATGATCTGGAAACGTTGCGCTACGCCTTCCTCCATACACGCTCCGATTTCTGGGCGGATATTGAAAGTGCTCAATGCCAGACATTTGGATGTGCCTCTTGGATTCCCTACTGGGGGACGGGATTCGCGAATCTGTCGTTGTATGACGTGCGCTCCCACATCGGCAATAGCATCGGCGTGGGCGCAGGCGACGAAGCAGGAGCAGAAAAGCTGAAGGAAGCCTTGAAGGAATGGCGGTTTTTCGTTGAATATCTGGATGATGACTATTATCCGCTGACGGCGTATGCAGGCAAGAGCCGCAATCCGATGGCCATACAGTTCCATAGAGGCGAATACGGCATCATTATCGCCTATTTCCGCGAAGACGGCAGCGTGCATGTCATGCCGCGCGGCTTGATTCCGGAAAAAACGTATAGTATTTGGAACCGTGACAAGGAAAAGGAAACCATAAGGAATATGAGCGGGGCGGAAATCATGGGAGGGTTGACCATCGAATCGAAAGCCGCCACGGCTGTCGTCATGCAATATAAACTTAAATGATTAAATAACAGCAACAAAGGAACAACTCATGATCGAAATCACGAATTACCGCCAAGGCGCCATTTTGAACCACAACCACGGCAAGGAAGGCCGGAAGTCGCTGAAAGTGACAGTCGAAGGCATCAGCGAAGGTGGATGGCCCGTGACGGTCAACGGCCAGCCCGCCGTCATGGAAGGAAGGCGTTTTGCAGCGGAAGTCGAACTAACGCAGCGCGTCAATCCTGTGAAAGCGTCCGTTGTAACACCGTATGGAACGTATTCACAGGAACTTACGCTTGTATGGGATAAAAAGTCGTTCAAACGCTTCAACTTCTTCATCGACGATCATAGCTTCCTCTTCACGGATCTTTCCAAACAGCGTCCGAAGAAGGCGTTCGACCATTTCTATCTGGCGGGATTGAAGAAAATCCATGACCAATACGGCCTGAAAGTCACGCTCAACTCGTTCTATCACAACGACCATGATCCTTTTGACCTGAAAGACATGCCTGCGATCTGGAAGTCCGAATTCGAAGACAATTCCGACTGGCTGAAATTCTCCTTCCATGCCTACAGCGAATTTCCGGACCGCCCCTACGCGGAAGCGACAGCGGAAACGTTCGGCAGGCATTGGGACATGGTGCAGAAGGAGATAGAGCGTTTTGCCGGGCCGAAGAGTTTCATCGCCCCTGTCGTCATCCATTGGGCGAATGTGCATCCGGCCGTCGCACAGGAGGCAATTCGCCGCGGCGTGACCGCCTACAGCAACAACTTCCGCCTGCGCGTCATGGGCGGGCCGAGTCTGGAGGACCGTCAACGCGGCGGCGACATGAAGACCGTGGAAAAACGGAGCCTGTCAGGCGTGGATTGCGGCAATGAACTGTCCGGCCTCGCCATGCACTACGGCATGCAGGAGGAAAAGGACTTCATGGACAAGAACATCGTCTATTACGACCCGCAGCTCGGCATCTGTTTCTTCCACAACACCGTCCTTTGCAATTTGACGCCGTTGGCGGAGATACCGAAAAAATACGCTGAAGCGATCAAACGCAACGAAGAGCGCGGCACGGAAATTCTAGGCGTGGGGAGCCATGAGCAATACACTTTCCCGTATTACGGCAACTATCTGCCGGACCACATGAAACGGCTGGAAACGGCCACGCGTTGTCTGGTCGAGGCCGACTACAAGCCTGTCTTCTTCTCGCAGGGATTTTTGGGCAATCCAAATGCTTGATTGATATTTTTTCTATCAGAAGTAATTGATATATAGAAAGATATAAACACCGACCATTTTCCTGACGTCAGGAAAATGGTCGGGTGTTTCGTCTTCACTTCCGACGGCGGGACGCCGACGGCACACCGATTCCGCCGGCACACCAATACCGTCGCTACCAATTATTCAAATCTGGCTTCGTGCCCCAGAAAACGGTCATGCGGCCTGTGATGTTGCGGGCGATGTATTTGACGCCAAAGGCGTCATGCGTTTTTTCCACGTCGCAGTCGCTGGTGGTGAACAGCGTATGGTTTGTGGCCATCCGCTTGAAAAGGACGGTTTCCGAATTATCGACGGTCGGACGGAAGACCAATGTGGCGTTTTTCAAGCCATCGACGATCATTCGTCGGTTCACGCCCCGGTTTTCGTGCGTCCATTCCGTGCATTCGATGACGGAATCGTCGCCCTGCACAAAGAGCCGTGCCTCCAAATTGGCCCATTTCTCCGTCTGATAGATACCGATGTTGTCCTTCAGGATCATGTCGCGGCCACGGAAAAGCGGCGCGCCGTCTGCCATGCGGATGTGTTGACGAACGGTACTGTTCGTTCCGAAGACACTGAAATAGAAGGCGTTGTCGTGCAAGCGGATGCCGAGACGCGGCGGGGCGACCTGCGGCATGGGCTTCTCGTATTCCAGATGGAGGCCAAGATGCTTCAAAACATCGATGAACAATTGTTCAGGCTTTGCGTAATCCGCCGGAAGGAACTGCGGCATCCGACCCATCTTGTCGAACGAATTGGTGCCGCGGATCCAGACGATGGAATCACCGTAGAGGACGGCGGATGGGCGCTTTACGCCGCCGATATCGTAGTTGGCGAGAACCGTTGCGCAAGAATCATCCGTCAAGACGCAATCCAGCTTGCCGGCAGAAAAAATGGCCTGATGGCGGATCTTGCCGTAACCTTCCAGAACACCCTCCCCTTCAACGCCTTCCGCATATTCCAGCAGAAGCGGATTGGCAATGGCGGCATCGCGTACAGGACCGTAGAAAATAGCTTTTGCGCCGTTTTCGGTCACAAGCGAGTAGATTCGTTCAAGCACGGCGGACTGCACCATCGTCGGCACGACAAGAATGCGTCCTGCGAAGGTTTCAGCCGGCGCGGAGAGGAAGTTGGCCGTGGAGACGATCGTGTTGAGCGGGAAGCCGAGATTGACGGCGGTAATGATTTGATGGTCGCCAAAGAAGACTTCGTCCAGCTTCGCGCCATGATAGACGGCATCGTGGTATTCATCGAACGGATAGACCCAGACAAGCGGACCTGCCTGGTCTGGCTTAGTGCGTTCAGCATCAAGCAGATGTGGAATGCATTCCTGCGGAACTTGGTCGGGCATGTGACCGTAGGAATCATCGATGGACAGGAAATCGAACTGTGTGGGCGTTTCAGCCTCACCCTTCGCGTTGAGACGGCAGATGGCCATCGGTAGATAGATGTCGTGCGGCATGCGGTCGTAGCGGTCGAGCCACGGAGAGTTCAGCCACCATGGATCATGGGTATAGTAGCGGAACGGAAAGCCTTTGCCTTCAGGAAGTTCCGCAATGTGCGACATCCAGCCGACTAATTCCAATCCAAAATTGTGGTCCAATGCGGCCCATGGTGAATTCGGCGGAATTTCCAGATTCGTGACGTTTTTGTAGATTTCACGGAGCGGAACGGCGTCGGAAGCAAGATCAATGCCTGTCGTGAGATTGGTGCCGCGCGTTTCGATACGGTAATTGGGGCATTCGCGACGGAAATCATTCCAGAATTGGAAGACCAGATCACTCGTTTTGTGGGAATTTTCTGGATAGAAACGGTTGCCGTCGAAAACGGCGCCTGTCATGCCCCATGTCTCCGTGCCGAAACCGAAACCATTGGAGAACCAGATGAAATCGAAACCGATATCCGTCATAAAGCATTGAGCCTGTTTGCCGATGAACGTGCCGAAATGTTCGCCTTGCGGGACGCCGTTTGGATAGGCTGCGTAATGGAAATCATCAGCGTTCAGCGTGCTGTAGCAATAGACGAAGATCTTGGCACCCAACATGTTGCTGAGCGTTTCGGGATGGCGTTCGTATTTGAAATGCGAAACGGCGAATTCAGGACCCGGATCAAACGTCGTGCCGACTTCCAAAATACCGCCATACATTTCCTTATAGACGGATTTCAGAATCGTGATGAGCCGCTGGAGATCACGATATGTCCAGACAGGTGGTTTCGGCATGAACAAGTAGTTGCGCTGGTGGAGGTTCTGGAGTTCAATCGGCGTATTGGGATCCTGATGCGCCCAGAAATTCGCGCAACCGACATAGCGGGCGTATTCAAAAGCATCATCCATATGTCCCGAATAATCAAGGAGTTCCGAACCGTCAGCCGTCCAGAACATCAACTGGAGTTGTTTGCCGTTGAAAAGATTTTCCCACTGATGGAAGATTTTCCGAGCGGTCGTGGCGAAACCGTTGTCGGTCATGTCAAAGCAAAATGGCTTCAAGGAGACTTCCAAAGATATTTTTTTCAGTGACATACGTGTGGCCCTAATGAATGATTATGTTGTTGTTACGTTATTTTTGCGGAAAAAAACCAAGGACTTCCAATGGCCTTCAATCTGCCAGCCGAAACGGCGGGCGATGGCGCAAAGCCGTTCGACGCCTGGCCGTTCCCCTTCATGGAAGCGGTTGGCGATGAACAGTCGTCCTTGCGGGGCGAGAAGCGTGTCGCAGGTCTGCAGAAATTCCGTCAGCTTCACGGTCGCGTTGAGGAAACGTCCACCTGCAAGTCCATTGCAGACAATGACATCGTACAGCGAACCATCGCGATAAGATTCTGCGAAACCATAGGCGAACGTGACGGGAAGTGTCTGCGGATAGCGACGGAAAAGCTTTTCGCGGACGGCATCATGCGGCAACCGACGATGCTCTGCCATCCAGACTTCCAGATGTTCAGACGTGACGCCGACAACCGTTCCGCCGAGTTGCGCAAGTTCGTATGTGCCCAAACCAATGCCGCAGCCGAGATCAAGCAGACGGACCGCCCTGCCCTGCCCTGCTTTTTTGATAAAATCGCTAATTTGTTGCAATTGTTCTGGATAGCGGTTGTCCGCCGTGCCAAAGCGCGACGGATCGGCAATAGCGCAGAACAATGGAAAGAGCTCTTCCTCTTTGAACGTCACACGTCCCGCGAAGGCATCCGGCAGCATGGCCCAGAAGTCCGGAAGCGACAGGATGTCATTGGAGCGCAGAATCTTCGGCACCCAGTCGGGCGATTTGAGAATCTGTTCTCCAATGGTGATCAGACTATGCTTGAACTCGTTGAACGGCAGAAACTTCTCATAGAATCCGCGCATGTCCGGCGAGATGATGGAACCACGGCCCCACCATCCGCCGCCTGCGTATCTGGCCCAGACGGCGTATCGCCGCGACCAGCAGATGTTGTGAAGCCGTAAATTCATCAACAGATTGCGTGATTATTTGGATTCCCAAAGAAGTCCGTCGTACGCGAGCGTAAAGCCGAAGTTTGCGATTTCGCGGGCGTAGAGGTCGTGCGGCGGGCAGAGCGTACGCGCCATGTGGGAGCAGAAGATCTTCGTATTCGGCGAGATGGCGCCATCGTTCGTAAAGGCGTTCTTCCAGATTTTCAGCATGCTGAAATTGGAATGTTCGCCGAGCCGCCAGTCATCAAGATTGCCGCAAGTCAATTCCCAGACGATGACATCGAATTTGGCCTTCTGCATGGCGTGCCATGTGGTCGGCGGGAACCATGAGCCGTCGAGGCCGTAGTACATGGTTTTCCCTTCGGGCAGGCTGATGATGAAATGCGTGGTCAGTTCATCCTTGCTGACGGGATGGCTGGCGGGATAGGCCTTGAAGACCGTTTCGCCGCAGTTGAATGTATCGCCCGGCATGAACGGCATGACTTCTATAATAGCGGCGCATTCCGGCGGCACCTTGCAGCGGATAGCCGCCGTGCCTTTGTTGACATGGAGACGGAGCGGCGGTAGGCCTTCCTGACGCAACTTGGCTATTTCCAGAATGATTGGCATGTTAATGTGGTCGCCGTGTCCATGACCGATGACGATGTCCGTGATGAGATTGACATTGACGTCGAATTCGCGGATGGCGTCCAGAGCCATGGGGCCGCAATCGATGAGAATGGTCTGATTGAGAAGAAGCGACGAAAAGCGACGGCCTTTGCCGACTTTCGGGCCTGGATTCGGCCAGTCGGCGGCACCCGTGCCAAGGAAGAGAATCTGCATAATGGCTCCTGGATGAATGATGAATGGAAATGATGGTGGTAAATGATAAAGATTAATGTCCTGCCGATTGATAAAAAGTCAAAAATCGACGGCTAAAAAGCACAATTTTCTTTTCAAGCATTGGTAAAGTCATGCTGGTCATGTACAATATAAGTTGGATTGATTTCGCATTTACATCAACAAGGACGAATTGAAAGGAAACACGATGAGACAACCGATTATCGGCATTACGGGTGTTTATAGCTCAGAATCAGGACTTTGCGGAAACTACGGCGTCTATTTCAGAGCCGTTGCGGCGGTAGGCGGCGTGCCGGTCGTCATCCCCTGCATGACGGATCTTGCCGTGGTCAAGCGACAGGTGGAAAGTCTGGATGGCATCATTTTCTCCGGCGGGCCGGATGTCGATGCCTTTAATTATGGTAAGCGCAACCATCCGGAAATGTCGTTGATGCATCCGATGAAGGAGAATTGGGATCTGGCCTTGGCGAAAGAGGCGTTGGATCATGGCAAGCAGCCCGTGCTCGGCATCTGCCTTGGAATCCAGGAGCTGAACGTGGCGGCGGGCGGCAGTCTGTTCCGCCATATTCCGGAAGATATCGGGACGTCTGTCGAACATCGCCGTATGAAGGCTGGCGTGGAGACGATGCACCATGTCCGATTCAAGGAAGACGGCCCGTTGGTGAAGATTTTCGGCGTGACGGAACTGACGGCGAATTCGTCCCACCATCAGAGCGTGGAGAAGCCTGGCACTGGATTCGAAGCGGTCGCATGGGCGGATGACGGTTGCGTCGAGGCGATCACCCCAGTGGAGGGTATTGAAAAGCGCTTTGTCGTCGGTCTGCAATGGCATCCGGAACGGATTCAGGACCAACCCCCGCAAGAGAAGATTTTCCAAGCCTTTATCCAATCTATATAAGGTGACTTACAAAAAAAATTAATTTTTTGTTTATTTTTGAAAAAAAATATTTGCATTGAGAGGATTATTGACTATTTTACATAGTTTTGTGGCAATTGCACAATGAGTGTGCCGTTGACAGACCGCGATTTGCGGTCACTTTCTAAAAAAGAGTCCGGAAAGAGAAAAAAAGGATTCGGAGTCCAGAGTTTGGAGTGTTTGAAAAATGGCGAAGAATTTGTATGTCGGGAATTTGAGTTACAGCGTTAACGACGAAATCCTGAACGAGCTGTTCTCACAGTATGGCAAAGTCGATAGCGCTCGTGCGATAACCGACCGCGAAACTGGCCGCAGCAAAGGTTTTGGTTTTGTCGAAATGGCGAATGATGACGAAGCACAGGCCGCCATCGACGCATTGAACGGCAAGGAGCACATGGGCCGTGTTCTGACGGTCAATGAAGCGAAGCCGCGCGAACCGCGCCAGGGTGGTTTCCGCCCCCGTCGCGATCGTGAGGATCGTCGTCCCCGCTCAGAGGAATAATGCCGCACTGATTCTGTAAAGCTTGTTTCCAACGCCTCTTGGATGATTCCATGGGGCGTTTTTTTGTGTGGCTAGGTTTCAATAGACAGTAGAAGCATTCCCCACTTTTGGCCGAAAGCTTCCGCTAGTAGCACAAGACAGAGGGTAGCGGCTATAGAATTATACCATTGTTGCCTCTGGCAATTCTAAGAATCTCGTCTTCAGAGATTTGGAGGATGGCTTTGATTCTTTTGATTGAATAACGCATCTTAAGCAAGTGGAGAACATTCTTCCGCTTTTCTTCCTCTCGACCTTCCTCTCGGCCTTCTTCTCGGCCTTCCTCTCGACCTTCTTCTCGACCTTCTTCTCGGCCTTCCTCTCTAAATTGTTCTACACGTTCCCTTCCATAGTAGTTGTAAACCCATTCCTCCGATTCATCTTCAATTTCTTCTGTTTTTCTCACTGTGTCCATCGCACTGCTCCCAAGTGCCTTTTGTCATCAAACAATGGTTATGGAACAACGACATTGTTTTCCTTTGCTATCCGAAGTATCTCGTCTTCAGGGAGTTGGAGAATGGCTTTGATTCTTTTGATTGAATAACGCATCTTGAGCAATCGAATAATTATCCGCCGCTTTCCCGCTTCTCTTTCTTCCTCTCGACCTTCTTTTCGTCCTTTTTCACGTCCTTCCTCTCGGCCTTCCTCTCTAAATTGTTCTACACGTTCCCTTCCATAGTAGTTGTAAACCCATTCCTCCGATTCATCCACACTTTTTTCCAAAGCTTCTGTCATGTCCATTTCATATACCTCCATCAATATTTTCTTTCTTTCAGCCACCGTAAGCGACTGCGTTGTCAACGTCCAGACCAAGCCATGTATATCCCTTTTGTCCACTCCAGTTTCAAGATTGGCACCAATGAAAAATAAGCGGAATTTGTCATATATGGTATTGGGAAGAACAAGTCGTTCATCTTTTGAAAAAACAGCCCTGTTCAATTTAAAACACAACGTCGAACCCGCCCATTCCGAAGGAGCCGCAGGGCAAATCCAAATGGCGTTCACGCCTTCAACCATTTCGTAGCGGGGATATCTGAAAACAGTTCCATATTCTGAACATACAATACTTGAATTATATACTATACCACGTCCAATAAGTCTTTCAAGGTTTTGAGCGTCATTCTGTATTTCGATATTAATAAGCTCCCGCCGTTTTCCCAAGATCGGACATGGGACCCAAGCATTAAAAAGCAGATCAAGATGTAACGTGTCATTCTGTGGCAGAATCTGCTCAGTTCCAATGCTTCTGGCAAACTCAGTGGAAGAAGTGGGGCCTTTCCCTCCTTGAAGGGAGAAATCGTCATCAAAGCATTCCCTGATGATTGTTTCCAGCGGGAAGTCGTGATATTCAGGAAGGCACGCCTTGGCGAAACGCCCCAACACCTGTTTATTTGAAAACAGCCGTTTCGCGGAAGGATCCACCGTAAGGCGTCCTTCATTATTGTCGATTAATCTTCCAAGTCCGTTCAACCTGTCTGGCATGCTTGGTCTCCTTTCATTGACCATCTATTGAAAATCTTATTCAAATACTATACAGCGACTTTTCGAAAAATCAACTTAACATATTTATAACAAGATACTTACATTATGACTTTCTATGATTTTACAGGAATCACTATGATTCTCTATGATTATTGTACCTACCAAGTCATAAAACGATTTCAAACCACAATGACAAAAAAAATCGGGCCGGAACGAAAAGTTCCGGCCCGATTCAGAGATTCAAGCTATGTCAGGAATTATTCCCACGTGATGACCAGACGGCCGAAGTACGTGGTGTCCATGCGCTTCTGGGTGCTGGCGACACGGTTGTTGTATTCGTTGCTGACGCCGAGGCGGATGCTCCAGAGACCGTTCTTGGTCAACGGGATGTCCAGGGCGCTTTCATGATAGACGCGGTAGTCATCCTGGAAATGATCGAAGACGGGCTGATAGGTCACGTCCGTAACGAGCTTGGCATCGATCTTGGAGAAATTGCGGATGTTCAGTTCGTGATGGTAACCGAATTCAACACCGATGTCATCGCTGTCGTCCAGTTCTTCATAATAGGTCTTGTGGATGTAGGTAAGACCAGCGCGGAGACGGACTTTGAAATCATCCGTGTCAACGACGTAGAAGCCGTAACCGGCGGCTGCCGTGGTGTAGAGTTTGTAGTTGTCAAACTTGTCCTGTTCGGCCTGCACGCGAGCGTACAAGGAATGGGAGCCACCGTTGAGGCGACGTTCATAGTCGGCGCCGGCGACGATTTCCTGTTCGTTCTTCACGCCGTTTTCCTTGGCATAATGGCCGCGAACGTAGAGTTCGAGCTTGTCTTCCGGGCCGTCCAACGTGGCCTTGGCGGAACCGCCGACGGTGGTCTTTTCCGTGTTGCCAGTCTTGCCGGCGACATCGACAGCAACTTCATACTTCCACTTGCGGGGTTTCGGAATCGGAATGGACGGATCGGGCTGGCCGGGACGCCACACATTCTTGATGTCGGTGTTGGCGACAACCGTGCCGTTGATGGCGGTCTTGCCGTCTTCCGCGGCACTGATTTTGCCAGTGACCGTGGCGGCGGACGTGGTGGTGGAGACGACCATCGGTTCGTCCGTGGTGAAATTCGCGATGTTGTTGAAGTCAATCTTCACTTCGCCGAGAGAGTCAGTCTTAATCGTGAGTTTGCCATCGACAATCTGGACGACTTTGCCTTTGACGAAGGAACCATCCTTCAGATTGACTTGATCGGCGCGGGCTGACACCAGCAGCAACGCAGTGACAGCAGCAAGGAACAATGCTTTTTTCATGTTTTCTCCTAGGTTGAATGGACTCAAGACACAATGATTCCAACAATTTTTTTACGTCTAACAAATAAATTACACCGAAAAAAAGCGAATACAAGCCCTTATTCAAATTTTTTTTGCTTTTTTATTCAAAAAAATGATAAATAAAGGACATTTTTTATTAGTTGGGGGGAGAAAGAGCCGTCTAGCAGGCAAACTAGGCGGCTTCTTCATAAATTGTCAGTCGATTTAGAGAGTCCACGGGGCGCGTTTCGGGCGATCGATCCACGCTTCGGCGATAGGATCGTTCTCGAAATGCCATGTCTTCGGGTTCCATTTCAGAGGCTTGTCCAGCCAGTAGGCAATGCAACCAAGCTGGCAGACCGTGACGGAACGCGCGCCGATTTCGACATCGGCGGCGGGACGGCGGCGCGTGCGGATGCAGTCGAGCCAGTTGCCGATATGGCCGCTGCAATCTGGCAGCTGGAGGTCGCCCGGCATGGAGGACGGATTAATGAGCAGGTCGGCGGGATCGCTGCGGATCCAGTCGCGGCAGACGCTGACTTTGCCGTTCGTTCCGACGAATGTGATACCGTATCCGCTGCCTTCGAAGCCGCCGTGTTCGACGCGGACGCCATTGGAATACCAGTAAGTCAATGTCTTGCAGCCATTATGGCCGGGTGGGCAGATTCTGACAGGACCGCTCTGGTCGGCATCCATGGCCCATTGGACGATATCGAAATGATGGGCGCCCCAGTCGGTCAAGACGCCGCCGGAATAGTCGCGGTAGGAACGCCAAGTGCCTGGATGGAGGCGGCTGTTGTACGGCCTGTAGGGGGCTGGACCGAGCCACATGTCCCAATCCATCCATTCAGGCGTCGGTTCGGCGGGAAGCGTGCATTCGGAGGACGGGCCGCCGACGGTGACATGGGCGGAAATCATTTTGCCGAGCATGCCGTTGCGGACGAGCTGGACGGCCGTGATGAATTTGCCGCCGTACGACGTACGCTGTTGCATACCAGTCTGGAAGACACAACCTGTGCGGCGGATTTTGTTGATGATGTCGCGTGATTCGCCAATGGTCAGCGTGAGCGGTTTTTCGCAGTAGATGTCCTTTCCGGCGTTGGCGGCCATGACGGACATCGTGGCATGCCAGTGGTCCGGCGTGCCGATGACGACGGCATCCAAATCCGGTCTTGCCAGCATATCTCTGAAATCACGGTATTTAGCGCATCCCTTATATTGGCCGGACTTTTTCTGATTGGCATATGCCTGCTCCGTCAGATTGTAGGCATTCTCCATTTTGCGGGAATCGACGTCGCAGACGGCGATGACTTGGACGGAGGGCATTTTGAGAAGGTTTCTCAAATGGCCTGTGGCCATTCCGCCAGTACCGATGACACCGACCGTGATGCGGTCGTTGGCCGGCGCGGCCAGAATTTTGGGCATGGAAACGAAGGGCGCCGCGGCCGCGACGGTTCCGAATCCTTTCAGGAATGAACGTCTATCCATGTTGTTCCTCCACTTCTGTTCTGTCAGTCATTTCTTTTGTTGCGATTATCGATAATGGTATTCGTTTCTGGATCAATTGGCTTGCCCATGGCCTCTGGATAGCGGGCGATGACATCAGCCGCCAATTCGGCAAAGGTCCCCTGCTCTATCGCCTCCCGAACCCTGCGCATGAGGTCAAGGAAGAAATGCAGGTTGTGAATGGTCAGCAACCGTGCGCCCAATATTTCGTCGGCATTCAGCAAATGACGGATATAGGCTTTTGTAAAGTTCTGGCATGCATAGCATTGGCAACCATCCATGATGGGCGTGAAATCTTCTTTGTAGCGGGCTGCCTTGACGGGAATGGTGCCCTCCGGCGTATAAGCGCTGCCGTTGCGGCCCATGCGGGTGGGCAGCACGCAGTCAAACATGTCGATGCCGTTCATCACGCCTAAAATCAACTGTCTGGGCGTTCCGACGCCCATCAGATAATGCGGCAGCTCCTTCGGTAGCAAAGGCGCGCAGAATTTCAGGACTTTGACCATTTCCGCCTCCGATTCACCGACGGATACGCCGCCAATGGCCATCCCGTCGAATCCCATGGAATGGACTTCCGAAATGGATTTTGCCCGAAGATCTTCAAAGACATTGCCTTGCACGATTCCGAAGACCAATTGGCCGTCCGCTCGTGGCTGTTCACTGCATTTGGCCTCCCAACGAAGCGTCGTCTCAAGCGAATCACGCGCCGTCTCCCATGTAACGGGATAGGATGTGCATTCATCAAACGTCATCGCAATATCGGAACCAAGCGTCCGCTGAATGGCCATGGATTCCACAGGCCCCATGAACAGCGGTTCGCCGTTCAGATGTGACTGGAAATGAATCCCTTCTGGAGTCTTCTTGCCAAGCTTGGCTAGCGAAAAGACTTGAAAACCGCCGCTATCCGTGAGAATCGGCCTGTCCCATCCCATGAACTTGTGCAGGCCTCCGGCCTTGCGGATGATGTCCATGCCAGGGCGAAGATTCAAATGATATGTATTGCCGAGAATGATTTGAGCCTGGAGTTCATATAACTCACGTGGCGACATGGCCTTAACTGTGGCAACCGTTCCGACGGGCATGAAAATCGGTGTCTGGATGTCGCCATGGTTCGTCGTCAAGACGCCACGCCGTCCAAAGGAAGAATTGTCGTTTTTAAGAATCTTGAACATGCCTATATAAATATATGGTAAATCAATAATGTCAAGAATCTGAACGGATGTCGAATTCAAGTTTCCACGAATTCTCACCTTTCAATTCTTCACACCATAATTGAAGCGTACCGATGTCGGTCAAATCCGTTCTCAGTTTCACCGGGACCAGATTGACGGAACTGTCTTCTTCAGAACGTGTCAGCAGAACTTGAAGAGGCGGCATTTCAACAAGATCCGGACAATCATTGGCATCAATGCGGTCACCGATTTTATCATCATGACGAACCGTCGAGGAGAAGAAACGGAATTCCGTCGGTTCTCCAACAACCAACGCAAGTCCCTGCGCATCAATTGTGACAGATGAGCCTTCCTCCAATCCGAAATTCACGACACAAAGTGCTTCCAAAGGCGGCTCGATGCCCGGAATGGCCGGCATAGATGATTCAACACCAATATAATATGAACGCGGACTACCTGCCTTGATGCGAATTCCGCCAATCCGTTTAACATATGAATACCAGGCGGCGCCCATCGCGACAGCTTGATCCGTATCGTCCTGTTGCAGAACAACGACTTCAGCCGCATTTTCACCATGCCATGATTGCAACGTTTCAACGATACGGTCACGGAAAAGCGCAGGCTTCGTCACACCGCCATTGAACAAAACAACTCCCGGAAGAAGCGTATTTCCATTCTCGTCATGGAAACTATGACGTTCAAGAAATGAAGCCAAATGCTTTGTGAAGGCAGGATCGGCCGCATAGTCCAATGACAACGTTCGAAGACCCGAACGACGTGATTCGACAGGCTTGTCTGAAATTGAACAAGATGGGAAAAAACCTTCCAAAATCGCATTTTTCAAGTCATCATATGACAACTTCGTCGTAATCGTTCCACCGACTAGCCCTGAACCCGTTCCCAAAATGACCAGTTCCTGATCGTCCGTATTTCCGGAACCAAACGCCTCCTTCGCCTTCCGGCAGGAATGCGTCAACGCAGCGAACTGCCTCTGATTCAACGAAATACCACGTTCTTTCTTCAGCTTGGAAGCAACTGAATAGGCCAATGTCAAATCCATATTGTCACCACCAAGCAACGTATGATCTCCAACGGCAAGACGTTGCAGCGTCAAATCGCCTTCCTCTCCCATGACTGCGATCAATGAAAAATCGGATGTACCGCCTCCGATATCACAAACCAAAACAACATCGCCGTCTTCAACTTGCTTTCGCCACGTCTCCTGATTGTGCGCCAACCATGAATAAAAAGCCGCCTGCGGCTCTTCAAGAAGCGTAAATTTCAAATCAATGGCTTTTGCCGCTTCAACCGTCAAATCACGAGCAATCGCGTCAAATGACGCTGGAACCGTAATGATAACTTCCTGCTTTTCCAGCCGATTTGACGCATCATCAGCCGCCATGATATGATTCCAGGCGGATTTCAAATGGTTCAAAATCAACGTAGCTGCCTCAACGGGAGATATTTGGCGCAAATTCCCACCTTCCGTCGAAACTGGAAGACATTCGCTATGACGATCGATTTTATCACAACATAACCATGATTTCGACGATGATACGACTTTATCAGGCGACTTCGCGGACATGTCCAAGGCAAACGATCCAACGGCGATATTTTCACCCGTCTTCTGCCATGGAAGCTTCAGAAGCTTCAAATCCATTTCGCCGTCTTCCGGAAGATAGATGAAAGAGGGCAGGGAAGGAAGATTGACAATTTCACCAGGGGCGACCAATTGTGGAATCGACAAGACTTGCGGCAGTGGATTATCAGATTGAGAATCCACATAGCAAATGACGGAATTCGTCGTACCAAGGTCGATACCAACGCAGAATCTGGAAGGAGTTGAAGCCATAAGACGATGTAAATGAGTGATTGACCATGAAACATTTTCTTATTAAATATAGTATGAAAATACCAACATTCAACACATTCGATCCCATCAATTCACATCTAGCCAAACATCTTTTCATTCTGCCCCTCTTTATTGTAGTATACTACACTATATATAGTTTAGTGAAGTTTAGTTTAGTAAAGTATAGTAATGAAAAACAAGGGCATGTAGATTATTAGGAAGTAGTTGTCATAAGCTTGGCTAGAAAAGAAAGGATGTGTCGCGTGGTTGCTTGTTTTTATAAAATAGTGTAGTATAGTTTTATTAAGCTTCTTTTAAGAAATGGAGCAAATGAGTGATTGAATCTGTCGGACAGTTTCGTGCACAAGCGGATGCTGTTCCTGTTGATGTGATATAAAGTATAATTAATAAGGTATAGGTTTTGTTGCGGTGACGTCATGGCGAGGGCTGACGAAGAAAAATCAGATTTGTTCCAAGACCAGTTGAATCGACTGGGCGAAGGGCATTTTTTGATTCTTTGCTGGTGCTCTGTCTGTGAAGGTGAATCAATCAAATACAACATCACAAATTGCTTTGATGATTTGAAAAGTGCTGGTGTCACTCGGACGAAACAGACAGCGATGTCCATGATTGATACGTTGTGGGCATTGTGCTATATCGATGTCCGTGATGAACGGAATCGCAAGAATATTTATATCACGTCCCATGGTTCGAAAGCTCTTCAGCAATTATTAGCAAGTGAACGTTTTGAGACGAAGTCGTCATCATTTCTGGAGGACATGAAATCATGAAGGTTATTGGCATTGGTGGTGCTGGTGGCAAACTGGCAGCGAAAATGGATGCAGAGCACGCCATATTGGTGAATGTGTCCGAAACAGAACTTGACAAAGTTTCCGGAGGCGGTGAGCATATTGTCGCTCCTGTTCAATCTACGTCTGGACAATTCCGTGGATCCAGAAAAGATCCTTTGATTGGTCACGATGCATATAATACGATTCGTCGGCGTATGCAGGATATTATCGGTGGATCGATTGTTTTCAGCTCCACAGGTGGCGGTACTGGCAATGGAATCACGACTGGTATTCTTGAAGATATCATTGCGCGTGATGATTCTTTGGAAAGCAGTAATGGTATTCCGATTAATGAAAAAACTATGTTCTGCTTGGTTCTTCCTGACTATGAACAGGAATCGAACTATGTTGAAAACAGTATTGATTTCATGTCCAATCCTGTTGCGAATGCCATTGATAAAGGCAGCACGGGCAATATCATGCTGTTCAGCAATAAGTTGAAATTTGATGATCAAATCGGTGAAGACGCTTATAATCAGATGATTGTGGATTCGTTGAATGTCTTCATGTCGATTCCAGAGAAGAATACGAACTTCAAATTGCTTGAGCTTCATATTGACCATGAGGATTTTACGGCATATATTTCAAAACCGTATTTCAATCATTTCTGCTATTTTGACTATGATTCTTCTAAGGATTTTGGTGCACAACTAGCCGCTAATTGGAATAAGCTTCTGCTTCCTCCTGAGGAGCCAATTGAAGCGATGTTCCTTTTGGAAGTGCCTTCTGGAATGGATCATACGATATTCTACAAGATCCTTCCTTACTTCGAGAAGAAGAAGGTCACCCCTTTCTATAGTGTTGTTGAAAATCCCTCGTTGCAGCGTCCTTTCATTACGGTCTCCCAACTATATTCTCGCAAGCCTCTTGAATTGATTGATGAATTCAACAAGGTTAACCAAGAGGTGAAGGATGCCAAAGTCAGTAAATCTTTGGATCAGCATGTCGTGTTGCAGAAATTGGATGTTGACATGAAAAATGAGGCGAAACGTGCGAGCAAGGAGAAAGGCCTGAATGCCGAAGAAGTGTTGACGGCGTTGAAACGCATCAAGAAGCTTTAAGGTTGTTGGCTTTGTTATTGCTTCTCGGGTAAATCTAGTCATCAAGATAAGTTGCTAACATGTCTCAAGAAAACGAAAATATGTCGAACAATCCGGAGAAAGGGGATCATCTCGTTATTGGCCCCAGAGAGAATACCAATGCTGTTGCTCCGGATGCAGCTGAAATCGAAAAGAATCCTGAAGCTGAAGAAAATCAGTCTCATACGGATAATTCCACCACGTCGAGTCTGATGGCGAATCTTTCCAGACGTCGCTATCTCAATCGAAATGATGAACTTCGTACGGCTCAAGCGATGAAAAACGCCGCTTCCAACGATCCGTATGAAATCAAGGAAGTGATGGCTCGTGGCGCTGAAGCGGTTCTTTACCGTTCTGTCTGCGGCTCCTTCACTTTCTGCGCGAAGTCCGTTCGCAACAATTGGAACAAGCTGCTTGGTTCTGCTGGAAAGACTTCTGAAAAACTGGACAATGTGGCATATCGCACGAAGACACGTCATATTCAGAACGAATTCGCGATTTCTCAGATGCTGAATGAAGACGGCCATATGCCGATTGTTCGCATTTACGCTCTCCGCAAGGTGACACGTTTTGGCATTGAGCTTGGCTATGATCTTCTTATGGAATATCTTAGCGGTCATGATCTCGGTGACAAAGTTCTGAATAAAGTTCTGCCGTTGGAAGACAAGATCCGTGTCATGTATCAGGCTATTCAGGCATTGGCGTTTGTCCATAAGAAGAAAATCATTCATCTGGACATCAAACCGTCGAATTTCATGTTGGTCAATGGAAAGATCAAATTGATTGATTTTGGCGTCTCCGTCACGAGCGGCTACCAGTCGAAGGCCATTACTGGAACGGGCGGTTATCTCTCTCCCGAGCAGATCTGCAAAGATACCATTGACGAACGCACGGATATTTTCGCACTTGGCATTGCGTTTGGCGTGTTCATGGGCGGCCAGCCATTGACGCAGCCTCAGGATGAACTGCTGACGCATTCGGCCCGCGAAGAGGCCCGCATGCATATGAACCAGTCGGATATTCCCGCTCTGACAAGTGTTCCTGGCCTTCAGGAGATGCCGTTGATCGCCGAAGCCATCCGCAATTGCACGATCATGAGACGTGACAAACGGATGCCCAGTTGCAATGCGCTGCTAGCAAAATTCCGCGAAGCCGCTGAGACATACGGCATTGTATTGAATTAAAATGAATATTCCTTGTTGAAGGTGAAACATCATGTCATTTTCCGTTATTGAAAATGGTTCTGTTACCAGCCCTGCCTGTTTTCAGGCCTGTGGTGTCGTCTGCGGTTTGAAGCGGAGCGGCGCTCCCGATATGGCCATGATCTATAGTCCGCGCCCTTGTGTGACGGCGGGTGCTTTCACGTCGAATCTGTTCGCGGCGGCCCCTGTGGAATACGACCGCGCGATCGTCGCGTCCGGCAATCCTGTCCAGATGGTTGTCGTGAACAGCGGCAATGCGAACGCCTGCACGGGCGAGAACGGTTTGGCGGACGCGAAGCGGACGGCCGAACTGGCAGGCAAGCTGATGATGCTTCATCCGTCGCAAGTTCTCGTGTCATCGACAGGTCGTATTGGCGTTCCGATGCCGATGGACATCATCGAAAAAGGCGTCGAAATGTGCGTCAAGGAGCTTTCTCCTGACGGCGGCGAGACAGCGGCCCGCGCCATTATGACGACGGATACGGTTCCGAAACATCTTGCGGTATCGTTGGATATCGGCGGCGCGACGGTGCGCATCGGCGGCATGACAAAGGGCGCGGGCATGATCGCCCCGAAGCTTAAGATGCAGCAGCCGCAGGCCACGATGCTTTGCTATCTGACGACTGATGCAAATATCGAACGCGCCGCATTAAATGAGTGCCTGTCGAATGCCATCGGCAATTCCTTCAACCGCATCACGGTTGATGGCGATACATCCACGAACGACACGGTTCTCGTTCTCGCGAACGGCGCCGCCGGAAACGACGAAATCAAGGCTGGAACGCCCGAATGCGCGGCGTTTGGCGAAGCCTTGCAATACGTGATGGCCGATTTGGCGAAACGCATGGTTCTGGATGGCGAAGGCGTCTCTAAATTCGTGGAAGTGAACATTCACGGTGCCGCCAGCAAGGCGGACGCGAAGATCTGCGCGGAGGCGATTGCAAATTCGGCCCTCTGCAAGACGGCGTGGTTTGGCGCTGATCCGAACTGGGGCAGAATCCTTTGCGCGGCAGGCTATTGCGGCATTTCGTTCGATCCGTCCAAGGCGGATTTGTTCTACGACGGCGTTCCCGTCGTCCGTGGCGGCGTCGATGCTGGAACGCCGGAAGCGGATCTTGTGAAAGTCCTGAAAAACCGCGAATGGAAGATGGATCTGTATCTTGGTGCGGGTGACGGCGACTACACGGTCTGGACGTGCGATCTGACATATGACTATGTGAAAATCAACGCCGACTACCATACTTAAGGCGTTGCCTTAAGTGCTGATGGCCTAAGGCTTATGGCCTATGGCTTATGGCCTAAGGCTTATGGCTGATGGCCTATGGATTTGTCTCGTCTGTCCCTTTCGTCCCTCTTGGATCATAAATGAAAGTCAATCTGGAGCCGCGTCCCGCGTTGGCTGTCAGCCTGAATTCGGCTTGGCAGAAGACGCTCAGTTTCAACAGTTTGAAGCTTGGCGCCGTGAACCGCGCGTTTGAAAGTCATGAGACGGGCGGCGGGAAGGGGACAAATGTCGCCCGCGTTTTTCGTCTAATGGGCTGGCCTGTATCCGTCTCGGCGTTTGTCGGCGGATTTCCGGGCGAAAGTCTCCGCCATGATTTTGAAAGGACGGGCGTCCATCCGCTTCTTGTTGATTGCAAAGGGGTAACGCGCTGCGTCTATACCGTGATTGACCACAATCGCGGGGAAGCGACGGAATTGATCGAACCGTCCGCGCCGATTTCCGCTGATGAACTGGAGCGGATGCGGTCGCTGCTCACGAAGGAAGTGCCATTGCATGGCGTCGTGGCGTTGTGCGGCAGCCTGCCGCCCGGCGTGACATCGTCGTTCTACGCGGAAATCGCCGCCATGGCGGCCAAATGCGGCCTGCCTGTCGTTTTGGACGCCGCGAAAGATATCGGCTGTGTTTTGGAAGAGGGCGTCACGCTGCTGAAAATTAACGCAGAGGAGCTCTCGCAGGCAACTGACGGCGAAACGGATGTCGTCAAAGCGGGAAAGGCCCTTCTCGCGCGTTTTAAGGGCCTTTCCTGGCTTGCTGTGACGGATGGCGGCAATCCTGCCCATCTCATGTCAAAAATCGGCGTATGGCGCTTTAAAACGCCGCTTTTGGAACATATCATCAGTCCCATCGGCGGTGGCGACTGCGCAACGGCCATCATGGCGCGTCGTCTGGCGGAAGATCCGAAGGCCGACGATATGTCGATGCCCAATTATTTTGCGGAGGCTTTGGCTTGCGCCTCGGCCTCCTGTCTGACGGACACGCCGTCTGTTTTCGAACCGTCCGCCGCGCAGGACATCCTGCTGCGGACGGCTATTGAAAGAATGCAGTAAGAAGAACGATTACGAAGGGATTCAAGCGATAAAAGGGATAAAAAGAAGGGAAAGCGATATTCTTTGAATCCCTTGAACTTGAATCCCTTGAATCCCTTGAATCCCTTGAATCCCTTTATTTTTCTTTCTTCAGGCAAATCCCTAAGTTATTGGCATTTGCACGAAGCCAGCCGCCTTCCTGATGGGTGTAGATTTTCACAGGATCCGGCGTCTTGCCGTCTTTATCGGCCTTCTGCGGATTCCAGACGGCAAGCGTTGTGGAGCCGCCGCCGTCCATGTTGAGGGCGTCTTCCGCGCCGTATTCCTTCAGCATTTCGGCGATTTCACCCGTGGTGGCGCCGACGGAATAGTCCTTCTGGCGGCCGTCAACAACGATGAAATAGACGTAGCGGCGATCTTTCGAAAGACCGTAACCCGTTCTCGGATGGACACTTTTGTCTTCTGCCGCCCATGGCGTGACGGTGCCGTTGTCGAGAATGACAGTGAAGCCGGGCACGGAAATGTAGAGGTCTTCGTTCTTGATATTTGCTTTGTTTTTGTCCGTCCGGAAATCAACCTTTCCGTCTTTATAGACGATGAACGACGGACGGCCCAAGTCATTGGTGTCGAGGATATCCCCTTGCGCGACGGTCAATCCCATGTGGCACGCGAACTTATGGTTCCACGGCGACTTCCACGGCGTCCACGGCGAGGCGTTGACGGCGACGAGCATGTTGACGCCGTAGCCGCCTTCCTTCTTCGGCTGATGGGCCTGTTTCATGAAGGCCTTGGCCGATTGCCGCCGTGTGACGATGATCAGATCTTTTGCATTCTCCTCCGGCATGTTCTGGCCCCATTCCGCCGGTTTCGGCGTCGTGAAGAATCCGTATTTGCCGTCCTTCAGATCAACGCGGACGATGTGGATTTTCATGAGCCGCGGCTCTGTTTTCTCCAACTTGATCAATTTGATGCCTGGAAAGAGCTTTTCAGCATCCTTCCATGGATTTTTCTCCTTTTTCTCCTGTGCGCACAGCGAAAGCATGGCGATACATGCGAAAACGATAAGAGACAGATGTGATTTTTTCATGATGTTCCTTTACAATTAATTTATTTTCAACCTTTAAAGCGTTTTTCCAATTCGGAGTAGGTGATATGGATCATGGTGGGATTGCCATTTGGATCAGCGTACGGCATGGTGGCGCGGGCAAGATCGAAAATCAACTGGTTGACTTCCTTTTCCGTCAGATTGGCCTTCAGCGAAATGGCATGGCGGCAGGCTGCTTGCGCGATATGGATGGCGCTTTGGACATTCGTCGTGCGGGACTGCCGCAAGTCGTCGATGATGTCGCGCAACGTCTGGGAGATATCCTGATTCGGATAGGAGGCGGGAACGGCCGTGACAATGAAAGACGTCCCGCCGAAATGTTCAATGGTAAATCCAAGTGATTGGAAATGTTTGATTTGCGAATTAAGGAAACGCGCTTCTTCCTGTCCGAAATTGATCGTGACGGGAATCAGCAACGGCTGTTGCGGAATCTTCTGCTCCTTCAGATTGGCAAGAAGCTTTTCGAACAGAATCCGCTGATGGGCGGCGCGTAAATCAATGATGACAAGGCCGTTGGCGGATTCCGCCAGCAGATGGCGATTGCCAAGACGACCGCAGATGCGCAATGATGCGAGATCGCTGTTGACCGGTCTGGACGGTTGCGGGGCAGGCGTGTCCGCCGGTTTGGGCGGCGACGCAGGTGGATTGACAGAGGCCGGCCGATCTGGCAGCGGCAATGAAATCTGCTGCGGTTCTGGCTTGAACGGCTGCGGGGCGGGAAGAGGGTAGGGCCTCGCCACAACGGCTGGAGCAGGAGCCACAGAAGAGGGCGGGGTGGTCTTCTTCGAAGGCGCTGACGGTTTGTTTTCAACAGGTTGCGGCTTGACTTCAGGCAATGGCGGGAAGTCGTTGACGGATTCGACGGGCGGCAATTGGACAGGCGACGGCTGCATGGACGGATCTTCGCCGCCCTGCAATTGACGCAACGACGCGCGAATTTCGGCGGCGATGACGCCGACGACTAGCCGTGGGTCGCGGAAACGGACTTCCCGCTTCGTCGGATGGACGTTGACATCGACGCGATCCGGCGGCAAGTCAATATAAAGGACGGTGCTTGGATAACGGCCTTTCACGACAAGCGTGTCATAGGCGTCGCGAATGGCGAAAAAAACCGTGTCCGCCGTGGCGGTTCGTCCGTTGACGATGGTCCGCTGGTCGCGCCGTGAAACACGTGTGAAGCCTGGCTTGCTGATGAAGCCGCGGACGGAAATACCGTCCTCCTGATAATTTACAGGCAGCATCGCTTCATAGACGTCCTTTCCGAGCAGCATGAGAATTCGCGCGCCGAGATCGCTTGTGGCGGAGGCGCGGATGACTTCGCGATTGTTGAGAACAAGCGAAAAGGAGATGTCCGGCCGCGCAAGTGCCAGTTGCAGAACCATTTCCTCAATGTGGCCATCCTCCGTGTCAGGCCCTTTGAGGAACTTCCGCCGCGCAGGCAGATTGCCGAAGAGGTGGGCGACTTTGATGTTCGTGCCGGGCGCGCAGCCGCAGTCCTGCACATCCCGAATGGCGCCGTTATCGACGACGATTTCCGTTCCGACGTCGTCCTCCTTCCGTCGCGTCTGAAGGATGAAACGGGAGACAGACGATATGGACGGAATCGCTTCGCCTCTGAATCCCAACGACTTGATTTGCCCGACATCCGCCTCCGTGGAGATTTTGCTCGTGGCGTGTGCCTCGAAACACATGATGGCATCGTCGCGATCCATGCCGCAGCCGTTGTCGGTGACTTGAATGAGCCGCTGGCCGCCTTGCTCCGCCGCGATGCGGATGCGCGTCGCCCCTGCGTCAATGGAATTTTCGACAAGTTCCTTGACGACGGAGGCGGGACGCTCCACGACTTCGCCGGCGGCGATGCGCCCTGCGACTTCTGCTGACAATACGCGGATGATGCTCATTTGAAATCCATGTCGGTGATTTTGGCGGCGATGCGGTCCAGCGTTTCGCGGACCATGGTCGGTCGGTCTGTGATGATGCCGTCTGCTCCCATTTTCCAAGCATTTATGACATCGTTCGGGTTGTTGATCGTCCAGAAGAAAATGGATAGCCCTTGTAGTCTCAAGTCCTTGAGATTGAAGAGGAAGGGGCTTTGGAATTGTGCGAAGAGCGCATCGAAGCCGTTCTTCTTGAGATTGCGTGCGAAATCGTTTTTGCGGGGGCCTGGAACTCCCGTGATGCAGATGACGGTGGCGTCCGGAATGCGGCTGCGGTATTTCTTCGCGATTGCCGGGGAGCCTGTGTCCAGCAACGCGTTACGGGTGGCGTTGTGCTTGATGAGAATATCGCAGATGGCATCAACGGCGGCGGATTCTTTCAAATCGACAAGCACGGTGGCGTCCTTTTCCTTCACAACTTTCACAACCTCTTCGAACAGAGCGATTTTCGCACCTTCGAACTGCTTGTTGAATTTGGATCCCGCGTCCAGTTCGCGCAGTTCGGCGATGGTTTTGAGCCGTGCACGGCCTGTGCCGTTGGTCGTGCGGTCGAGCGTGTCATCATGTAAGCAATAGACAACGCCATCCGCCGAAATACGCGCATCGATTTCCACACCGTCCGCCCCCGCTTCCAACGCTCCCTTGACGGCTTCCAGCGTGTTCTCCGGAAACTTTTCCGAGAAGCCGCGATGGGCGATGACGAATGGCAGGGAGACGTTCAGTTTCGCGACGGCGATTTTCTCCTCCATGCTCAACGGTGGAAGTTTCTCGACGACAATGTTGTCGATTTCGACTTGGACGGATGAAAGGCTGAATCCCGCACGGCCGGGATGGACGCTGGAACCGTCCAAAAACGCGACGCAGACGCATTTTCCGTCGATGAACGACCGTGCGATGCTTCCGCGGATTTCAAGGCGATGCGTCCGCGTGGCGGTGGCGGGCTTGCCATCCGGTGTGTGGGTGGGAGAATAGACGCGCCAATTGAAGCGGTTGTTCGCATCGATGATACCGTCGGCGATTTCGTTCATGCGGTTGAAGCGGACGGGCATCTGCGTGAAGACAGGCTTGTCTTCCAAATGGCGGAGGAAGATGGCCGCCCACCGTGTTTCATTGGCGGCTTGCAGCATGGTGATGTCCGCCTGAATGGCCATGTCCTGCCCAAGTGTCTCTTTTGGAAGAAGCAGCTGCGGCGTTCCGCTTGTATTGGGGTGCGTCAGCTTCCCGTTTTCTATTTTCCATTTGTCACTGGAAAAGAATGTGAAGCCATCTAGGGAGGTCGTTTTGTCGAAATTCTCCTGATAGACGACATCGCCATGCATAGGTGTAGTCATGTCAAGGACTTGCGCGGACAAGACGCAGGCGAGGCCAAGAAAAAGTAACGCGAATGATTTCATGGTTTGTTTGACGGAGCAGTGGTTTGACATCACATTATATAGGTGGTCAGTCGTTTGGACGGCCGACGGCAAGACGCCGTCGCTACTATAATTCCTTCTTGCAAAACATGAAGTGAACAGAGGAAAAAAACTCTAAAATGGAAGAGAACGCCGTGATAGCGCAGGTTGTGTTTTCGCTGTCGCTGGACCGTGATTTCGATTATCTGGTTCCAGCGGAGCTGCGCGGTCGCGTGCGTGTCGGAAGCCGTGTACGGGTGGAATTCAATACAGGCGAGCGGAGCGGCTATGTGGTCGCCATGAAATCGCAGTCCGACTATTGGCCGCTGAAGCCGATTGTCGCGTTGGAAAGCGAAAAGGAGCAGATTCCGGAATCGCTTGTCTGGCTTGCCGACTGGATGGCGGACTACTACTGCTGCCCGAAGGAACATGCTGTCAGAACGCTGCTTCCAGCCGTCGTGCGCAGCGGCGAAATGAAACACAAACAGGCGTTGTTCGTGTCATTGACGTTGAAAGCCGCGAATCAAAACGATGAATTCGACAAATTGACGGACAAGCGGAAGGAATTGATCCAATATCTGCGGCGGGAAGGCTCCCGTCCATTGACGGAATTGATTAATTTGAATCTTGGCAGTGCGCAGCTTGTCTCGAAGATGTGCGAAGAGGGATGGCTCAGCAAGGAACTGCGCGTCGTGGAGCGCGATCCGTTTTTGGACGATGTCGTCCAACCGGACGAGCCGAAGAAACTGACAAAAGATCAGCAGAAGGCTCTTGATGTCATCAATGCCTCGCAGGATGCGGAGGACAGCGCCGTCATTTTGCTACACGGCGTGACGGCGTCCGGTAAGACGGAAGTCTATCTGCAGGCGATTTCGCGCTGTTTGGAGCGCGGCAAGGAGGCCATCGTTCTCGTTCCGGAAATTTCGTTGACGCCGCAGACATGCGAACGGTTCCGCCGCCGTTTCGGCAACATGGTCAGCGTCCTGCACAGCGGGCTGAGCGACGGCGAGCGGTTCGACGAATGGACGCGTATCAACGAAGGCCGTTCACGTATCGCCGTCGGGGCGCGCTCTGCGTTGTTCGCACCGTTCCGCAATCTTGGCTTAATTGTTGTGGATGAGGAACATGAGAACAGCTACAAGCAGGATGAATCGCCACGTTACAACGCACGGGATATGGCGGTCGTCCGGGGAAAACATGAAAACGCGACGATTGTGTTAGGTTCCGCGACGCCGTCGTTGGAATCCTATTACAACTGCGAGCAGGGCCGCTACAAGCTGGTGGAAATGACGGAACGCGTTGATACAAAGCCGCTGCCGTCCGTCGAACTAATCGACATGGGGCAGGAAGCGGCCATGGCTGGCAAGGCGCAGATTTTCTCCAACCGCTTGAAAGAGTTGATCTTCGACCGTCTCCAAAAGGCGGAGCAGGTGATTCTGTTTTTGAATCGCCGCGGCTTCGCGACACAGATGATGTGTTCGAAATGCGGCTATGTGGCGACGTGTGACAATTGCAGCGTGTCATACGTCTATCACAAGCATGCGGGCATGTTGTCGTGCCATATGTGCGGTGCGGAGATGCCCGCGCCGACGGTCTGTCCGCAATGCGGCGATCCGGAAATCCGCTATTCGGGCTTCGGGACGGAGAAGATTGAAACGATCACGCAGGCGCTGTTCCCGAAAGCGAAAATCGCGCGGATGGATTCGGACACGATGCGCACGAAAGACTGCTACAAGAAGGTTTTGGAGGAATTCAGGGCAGGGCGCGTCAACATTCTGATCGGCACGCAGATGATTGCAAAAGGTCTTGATTTCCCAAATGTTACGCTAGTCGGTGTTGTGCAGGCGGATATCGGATTGCACATTCCGGATTTCCGCAGCGGTGAACGCATCTTCCAGTTGATTACGCAGGTGGCCGGCCGCGCAGGCCGTGGCGACACGCCTGGTAAGGTGGTTGTGCAAACCTATACGCCCGACCACTTTGCGTTGCGGACGGCTGTCCGGCAGGATTTTCATGCGTTCTACGAAGAGGAGGCGCCGAGCCGCAAGATGCTCGATTTTCCGCCATGTTCGCACATGGTGATGATCCATTTCCGCAGTCAGGAGGAGGCGTTGGCCGCCGCCGCCGCGGAGGCCTTCATGGAAGAATTGAAGCCACAACTGGAGGAAAAGACGCAGGTCATCGGCCCGATGCCTGCGCCGCTCTCGAAAGTGCAGAAGTTCTTCCGCTACCAGCTGCTGTTGCGCGGCGGAAACATCCGCCGCTTGTCACGGCTGCTCCGCACGATGATCATCATGCGCAAGCAGCCGAAAAACGTGGCCATCTACGCAGACGTCGATCCACGGAATCTGTTGTGAAAGAACCACGAATGGACACGAATGGACACGAATGTTCATTTTAGTCCACTGAATACACTGAAGAAACAGATGCCTCGCAGACGTCGGCCATCGTTCTTGAGAGTTTGTTGGCAACATGTGATTTTGGTCAAGGAGAATCGGGATGGCCTCCGTCTGCTCGGCGGTTCGTCACGCTTCGCGCAAGCGGAAACAACGTCATGCGGAAGCTTGAAGTTCATAGTCTGTTGGTTCGGCGGTTTCGATGCGCTTCGCGCGGTGCTTTTTGTGAAAAAACAGATATATAAAGGAGATTTGTACATGTTGAAAAAAATTTTATTCATCACGATTGTCTGCCTGCTTTTCTGCGTCTATGCGCAATCGCAGGAAGCCGCCCATGATTGGAACAAACTGGCGGACGGCATGGCCGAAGCCCTCATCAAAAATTTCTGGGGCGCAAGCTTTAAGGAACATCCCGACCGTTTCTTCTTCAACAAAATGAGTCAACAGGCCGACATGGCCACCAACGACTACTGGCCACAGGCCCATGCCATGGATGTCATCGTGGATGCCTATCTGCGCACGCGTGACGACAAGTATCTCGCCATGTTCGACCAGTGGTTCGAAGGCATTCCGCGCTTCAACAACAAACGAAAGGAAGATCCGTGGTGGAAGGTTTATGTCGATGACATGGAATGGGTTATACTCACGCAGATCCGCATGTACGAAGCTTCCGGCAGAACGGTTTATCTGAACAAGGCCCGCCAGATGTACGCCGATTGGATCTGGACGCAATGGTGCCCCGAACATCAAGCGCCGTTCCATGGCGGCATCACATGGAAAACGGACGGCGAGCCGTCGAAAAACGCCTGCAGCAACGCTCCCGCCGCCATCATCGCCGCCAAACTGGCTCGTTTCGCGGATGTCGATAAGGAGCATGATCGCAAGTCACGCGAAGAATATCTGGCGGAGGCTGTCCGCATCATCAGCTGGATGCAGGCCCATCTCTATGACGCCAACAACGGAGAGGTCTTCGACAATATGAAAAACAACGGCAGCATCCGCAAAGCCGCATTCACCTATAATCAAGGCACGTTCTTGGGAGCCTGCCATGAATTGTTCCGCCTGACAGGCAACGTCGATTATCTCAAAACTGCTGAAAAAGCCGCCGAATTCATCATCAAATACAAGACGACCAACAACGGCGCATTGAGCAATTCCGAACGCGGCGACGGCGCATTGTTCCACGGCATTTTCTTCCGCTATCTCGTCAAACTCGCATTTGAACCGGCCGTTGAAGCGGAACTTCGCGAACAGTACAAAACCTATTTGACAAATCTTGCGACCATTCTCGCCAACGAAGGCCTCAACCACGAGACGATGCTCTACGGCGGTAAATGGCATGAAGCGCCGCCTGCCGACAAGCCGTCGTCACTCAACGCGCATGTCACAGGCTGCATGCTCATGGAGGCCGTCTGCCTCGTGAACAAGAAGTGATTTTTTAGAGCTTTTTGTTATTCAGCAGTTGGTTTCTTACCCAGCCGTTGTTCAGCGGGTCGCCTGTCTCTACCATCCACTCGTGCAAGCGTTTACGCATGGCGGCGATGCGTTCCTGGCAGGCGGGATCCGTCGCGCGATTCACAAGTTCGCCCGGATCCGTTTCCAAATCATACAGTTCGTCCTCCGCCGTTCCGTTCCAGACGTATTTCCAACGGCGGTCGCGAACCATCCGCTGGCTGTAGAGGCCGAACTGATTGCCATGGTACATGCAATGGACGTCTTCGCGGCCGTTGTGACCTTCGCCTTTCAGCATCGGCAGAATGCTCTTCCCTTGGAACGTTTCGGGCACTTCCGCTCCCGCCATTTCGCAGAGCGAACGGGCCAAATCAATCGTGTGGACAACGAAATCG
Organism: Victivallales bacterium; assembly: GCA_017548425.1. Taxonomy (GTDB): domain Bacteria; phylum Verrucomicrobiota; class Lentisphaeria; order Oligosphaerales; family Oligosphaeraceae; genus UBA1407. The sequence continues at coordinate 10,045 of JAFZAB010000020.1, read as the reverse complement.
TCACAGCTCGTGCCCGCCTTCGCGACGCCCGGCCAGCGGACGATGAACGGCACGCGCGTCACGTCTTCATACATGATGTAATGTTTATCGATCATGCCATGCGCGCCGCACATGTCGCCATGGTCGCAGGTATAGACGACGATGGTGTTATCCGCTAACTTCAAGTCGTCCAACGCTTTGAGAATTCGGCCGACCTGCGCGTCCAAAAGCGAACTTTCGCCGAGATAGCGACCGACAAGCGGCGCCCATTGTTCCCACGTCCAGCCGTCGAGATTCCATGAACGGAGCTGCTGGGCCTGGATGTACGGCTTGTTTTTAAACGTGTCGCCGAAACTCGGCCATGGCGGGATGTCCGACGGTTTGTACATGTCCGCATACGGCTGCGGAACGACGTTCGGCAGATGCGGTTCGGAGGGATCCCAGCGGATCAAAAACGGCGTGTCGCTTCCAGCTTGTTTTTTCAACGTTTCAATGGTTTGCGACGCCCCCCAATACAAACGCGACTGCTCAGGCGTGATGGCTTCGTCAAAACCAAAGAACGGCATGCCGGATGGACGCGGCGGCAGCCCTTGTGCGGCCCGCCATTTGCCGTAGTCGGATTCCGGAATATAGTCATGGAAACCGTATTCCAACGGCGATTTCGCCTTGCCGCCCAACCACTTGCCAATGAAACTCAAATGATAGCCCGCGTCGCGGATGGCTTGCGGGAATGACGGAATGTCCGCCGCCGGACGGCAGGCTTCCGTGTCCGCGTTCGCGATGGCGAGATGTTTGCACGACCACACGCCATGCAGCAAACTGTTGCGTGCGGGCACACAAATCGGAGCGGACGTGAAGGCATGCGTGAAATTCACACCGCTTGCGGCCAACGCATCCAAATTCGGCGTCTGCAAGAATGGATGTCCGTTCACGCCAACGCAGTCACGGCGGTGCTGATCCGCCACAATCATCAAAATATTCGGTCTCATGTCTTGTGTGTATTTATATGGTTAATGAGTGATAAATCGTTTCAATGGAACAACCAACGCATGACCCAGTATGTCTCGTTGCCATGGCGCTGCTCCACCAATTCGCGGCGCAACGTCGTGGTCTCTTCAATTTGGACGTTCACAACCGCCGTGTTGGACAGACGGCACGCTTCCAGCGTCTCGCGCGGCGGGACAGGAAAACGCCTCATGCCGGGCGTGATGAAATCAAGGGGAGCCTGACGGAAACAGGCCAAAATCTCCAAACGGCCTTCCGGCAGAAAGCTGAACGTCAGCCAGCGGAACGGCGTATTGATGGCGCGGCGCGCATCGACTTCCGCGAAACCGCGTTGCGACAGACCGCGCACGATCACGTCATAGTCCATGTCCAGCATGCCGCTGCGTCGCAACGTGTGACCAATACCCGCTGTGTTCAACGCCCAAATCAGACGGTCTTTCGTGCAATATTGCGGCGTCAGGCCTTTTGTGCTCTGAACCGTCCGCACCGTCGGAAACATATAGGCGACAGGACGTTGCGGTGGCGTCTGAACCGACTCGCAACCGACCAGCAACACAAAGCCAAACACAAATGCAAGTTTTTTCATAATAATGACTTACGCTAGCGTTTTACCGTCAATCGTGCCGACGGAGATGTCGAATTCGCCGCGATGGGCGATGCGGTCCGCCTGACCATCTTTGATCCAGACGACCGTATCCGAAGCGGACAGCATCTTCATGTCATGCGTCGCCGTAATGATCGTGATGCCGAATTTCGTTTTCAGATCACCGAGCAGGGCGATGATCTCTTCACCTGTATGCAAGTCCAGATTACCCGTCGGTTCGTCGGCCAAGACGATGGACGGCTTGTTCACAAGGGCCCGCGCGATGGCGATTCGCTGCTGCTGACCGCCGGAAACCTGTGACGGTAAATGCGTCAGACGATGTCCAAGTCCCACGACATTAAGGATTTCCGCAGCCGCTTCACGCGCCTTGGCAGGTGATTCGCCCGCGAAAATACGCGGCAATGCCACGTTTTCCAACGCCGTCATCGTCATGATCAGATTGAACGATTGGAAGATGTATCCCATCTTGTGGCAACGGACCCACGCCAATTGCTTCTGATTCAGATCGGACAGCGAATATCCGTCGATTTCCACATGGCCTTCCGTCGGTTTGTCGAGACCGCCGACCATGTTGAAAAACGTCGATTTACCAGAGCCAGAAGGCCCCAGAATCGACAGATATTCACCACGGCGGACATCGAGATCGATTCCGCGCAACGCATGCACTTTTTCCGCGCCCATCGTATAGACTTTCGTCACGCCGCGCGCCTTCACAATGATATCTTCTTGAGTGCTCACTCTTCTACCCTCATGGCGTCAACAGGCTGTTTCTTCGCGGCCATGTAGGCCGGCAATATCGCCGCCGAAATCGACAGCAACGTTCCAGTAAGCAACGAAATCCCAAGGGCTTCGAACAAGCCCAACCATGGGAAATGCGTTGCGACGTGCATCTTGTAGCTCATGAACGCGACCACGATGGAAACGACCATCCCCAGAAGGCAACCCAGACATGTGCCCGCGACGCCCTGCACGGACGATTCGATGAAATAGCTCCTTACAATGAAACCATCTAGCGCGCCGAGGCATTTCAGCGTGCCGATCTCCTTGATGCGCTCCGTCACGCTCATCAGCATTGAATTCACGATACCGACGAAGCACGCCAACAGCGACAGGATGATCAGCAGCAGAATGCTGTCGTTGGAGCCGCTTTCATGGATTTCCACGCCCGCGGCCTGCAAAATCGCGTCCAGCACGGGATCGTGCGCGTCAATCAGCGCGTTCACAATCTTGTTCATGATCTGCATGTATGTCAGGAAGGCGATGGCCAGGACGACGCCGGACATCGTCACGAGCGACCGGAAGAAGCGCCGTCTGATTCCCGCCCAGCTGACATTGAACGTAACCGCCCAGCTGACATGTTTTTGTTCTGGTATTTTTTCCATAGTGACTGTCATTGCGATAGTTATGGTTCTTTACATTCGATTGAGGTCGATTCCAAGGCGTTTCTGCATCGTCAACGAAATGATCATGGCGATGAAGACCACGAGCAATTCGCCGATGATGAGGCCGATGAACAGACCGCGTACTTTGGCGTACGTGTTTTTGTTCGCGTATTTTGTGACCAGCGATTTCGCCAGCCAGCCAAGCAGGATGGAGAACCAGTAGGCCGCCATCAGCGGGTTGACCAGCATGATGAGGCCGATAGGATGCGGCAGCCAGAAGGACGTCTGGCGGAAATACAGCAGGACGGCCATGAGAATGGCGCCGAACAGCAGCCATCCACGGAGGCCCCACGTGGCCGTCGGCGGCACTTTCGAGATGTCGCCAATGCCGACGAACAGCGATTTCGGGAACATCGTGTAGAACCATGAATGCATGGTATCAGCGCCTTGGCCAGGCTCGTAGCACATCATGATCGCCACGCCGATCGCCACCACGACGGAGACCAGAATGCCGACGATCACGCCAATATGATAGCGGGCTCGCGACATCTTCGCGTCATCGCGAATCTTCAACGCGTTCGCCATCGCGGGGGCGATAAACGTCTTGATATCCAAGAACATAATCGCATAATAGATCATCAGCGGCGCGAACAGATGAGGAGCCGTCATTTTCTTGTCGAAACCGAAGATATGGCGAATGAAATGGAACGGCGATGTCCATGCCTGGAAGCCCAGAACACCGCCTTCCGCGACGGCTCGCACAAGACCGATCGTGATGATGATGATGATCGCGTAGCCGCACACCGCGTAGATGAAATTGACGTGCATGACATACCAGAGGATAAAAATCAGCAGGACGGAACCGCCTAGGAACAAGGCGGATGCGACACGCAATTCGCGCCGTTCGTCATCCGTCACGTTTTCAAGCTTGCCCGGCTGGAAGACGCACAGGATGACTTGACGGCACTTCCACAGCACCAACGCCGCGAAGACCAGCAGGGCACCGCCGCCGATGGCCGTGCGGAAGTTCAACGTGTACCACCATTCCGACGGGAACGACGATTCGTTCTGCCCGTAGCCGAATCCCACAAGTATCATCAGCAGAATCATATAGAACACATGGAAGAACCACAGGGAGAACGAGACCTTCTTCGGAATCAAGAACGCCAGGCCGATCAGCGTGAAGAAAATCATGGAGCGCGCGCCAACCAACGCCTTGAACATACTGTTGCGGATGAACGGCGTCCACGAATTGTACAAATCCAACTGCGTCAGGCCGGGCAATATGTCCGTCCTGCACAATACGTTCCAACCCATCACGCCGGCCGAAATGGCGAAACCGACCCAGAACAGGCCGTTTTTGAACAAGGCGGGCATGATGTCCGTCGGCTTTGTTTCGCCGCCGTCCAGACCGACCATGACTTCCGGAAGTTCCATCAACGGGAAGATCAGTTTTTCGTTATACGCCCACTGGCGGAAAATTAGCAGGTTGAAGCAAAGCAGAATCATGTACGTCAACGCGACGACGACGCCCCAATACATCAGCGGCCGCGCCCAATGCGACCATGGAACCTGCCCGATGAAATAGCGGGACAGCGACGCGTCGAAGCTCGGGAACGTCGCCAGAATGGCGTCGATCTGCTCGGATTTGTTGGTGGTTTTGTTCCAATCCGCCGCCAGCGTCGTCAGTGTTTCGATGGTCTTGCTGACACGCTCGCAGATGACGATTTCCTTATTTTTCCGTTCAATTTCCTTCTTGTTGTCTTTGATGTCGTCTTCCAGATCTTTCCGGTCATCGACAAGCTTTTCAATCTCCTTTTCATAACCGCGCATCTCCTCCAGCGTCGCGATACGTTTCTTCTGGTTGAGTTCCGCCAACTGCGCATCCAATGTCGTAATCCGTTGCGCCAGTTGCTCATCTGTATCCGTCAGCACGATGATGTCGTCTTTCACGACCTTTATGTCCGCACAAGGCTTCAGCAATTCAATCGTTTCACGGATAACGGCAGGGCCGTCCGCGCCGTCTTTTTTCGCTGTCTTCAGCTTGTCGGCCGCTTTGCGGCCTTTGACAAGACGGCCGAGACGGCGGAAATAGGACGACGCGTCGTCGTCCGTCGTGAAGACGATGCCCGGGAAGGAACGATCCTCCGCAGGCAGGCCGCGGCGGAACAACTGCACTTTGTCAAACGCCTTCTGGTCGTGTTCCTTCAAAATGTTGCGTTTTTCCGCGACAACTTTATCTTGTTCATCCACAAGCTTTTGCTGTGCTTCAATCGGCTGCGCGAAAGATTCCCGCTCTTTCGTCAGCGATTCGACTTTCGCGTGCAGTTCGTTCAGTTTGGTCAGTTCCTCCGCATTGGCGTTGGCGAGAATGTCATCCAACTTTTTCTGCAACGTCTGCACGTCCGCCGAATTCGCGCCTTCCTTCGCTTTCAGCTCCGCGATCTGCTCTTTTAAATTCGGTATGACGCCAGGCGCGACAGCATACGTACGAGCCTCTTGGATGCGGATCTTCGCGTTCGTCGTCTGCAAGTCCTGCGTCGCTTTGTCGCGTTGTTTCGTCAGTTCCGACAGTTTCGCCTGCAACGGCGTCAAAACGGCGATTTCCGCCGCGTAATCTTTTGCCAATTTGGAAGTTCCGGGCTCGGAGATGAAGAAATTCTCGTTGACATACGGTTCAACGTAGCGGTTCCATTCCGTCTGGTCGTTGTTCCATTCGCGGTTGAAGAGGCCGCTGATAATCGGCACGACTTGTCCCGTCAGACCGAACGTCGAAATACCGGACGACACCATGCACATGACGAAAATGATCAGCAACTCCGCCAATGACAACGGCTTGATGAACCGCACCAACCGCAAGAACGGATTGATGAGAATGACGAGAAACACGAGCATGATGTGCGGGAAAAGCGCCACCTGGTTGCCCGTCGGCAACATCTCCTGCCGATTCTCCAGCACGACCGTCAGGATGGCGAATAGCGCCGAGAAGATGATTCCCAGTATCAGGGAACGTATCGTTATGTTTTCGTTGTCTTTACGCATAATTATTTCTGTTCGTGTGAGCTGTGTGGGACGTTAGAAGACCAGCGGGGCCATCATCTTGTTCAGGATTGTGAACGCCACGGAAACCATACCGATCAGACCCATGCCGCAGGAGAATCCCGCCAGCAGGATCGGCGTGTATTTCATCCATTGGTCGCCGAAGCGTTTCTTGAAGTAGAAGCGGCCGATAAGCGCGCCGAGCAATTCGAAAATGACGCCGGACGGCGTCGATTGGCCGAGACCGCGAACCATACCGAAGACCAGCAGCGTCGGCAGCCCCAAAACGGACAGGACGATGAACGAAATGACGCCCGAGCCTAGTCCCACCAAGACGTATTTCAGCCGCAGGGCCTCCATGAACATGGAGCCGCCTTCCATCGTCGAACTGAACGTCAGGCATGTGTTTTTCGCGTTCAATTCCCACATCTTCTGCGCATACGGATAAGCGGCGGAAGGCACTTCCGCCATGCTCCACAGCATCGTCGAGAAGACGATGGACGCGATGATAATGATCGGCACCGTAACGATTTGCGTCTTGATCTGGCTGGAGATCTTCGTTCCGGTCAATTCCAATACGCGGAAGTTGACGGTTTCAACACCGTAGTTCGGAATCGGCACAGGGGCGAACCAAATCTTCACGCCTTTGTAGCCGCTCAAAATGTATGTCGCTTCTCTAATGTAAGGAATGGACAACGCCTGGCCGCAGAGGCCTTCCAGTTTGGCCGTCGCATAGGAGAGCAACGGCGTCAACACCAACGCGTAGAACACGAAGAAGTGCCACGGGAAGCCTTCGATCAGCCAGCAGGAAAGGCCAATCCAGAAACCGTTGGTCAGCACATAGATGCAGAGGGCGATCCAGATGGAGAAGTCGCCGCGTTTCGGATCGTTGACCAACAGCCGCCGCCATGTCGATTCGCGCTTCTGGCCTGTGACGCTCGCCTCCAAGGCGGACATGTTGCCGCGGCGGTTGCGCCACGCGTTCATCATCGGCGTCAGGATCTTGCCGAGCGAAACGACCGTGATGGCAAGCGTAAGTCCTAGCGAGAACGACAGATAGAAGTCAACATTGTTGGAATACAACGTGTTGATGACGTCCATCTGCGAATCCCAGTGGGAAAGAACGCCGTATTTGTAAAGGATTGGATTCAAACCCATTGTGAAGACAACGCCAAACGCGCCGCCGATGACCGCCCAGAACGGCAGCACCATGCCTTGGAAGAACCACAGCAGATTAAAGCTGATGTTCAATGGCGTGGCGGGCAGGATTTTGGACAGGGCTGGCGTAAAGTCCTGCCACGGAATAGGAAGCGGCTGGATCGGCTTGTCCAGCAACGCTCCTGATATGGACGGAATCGCAATGTAGAACAGTCCGAACGTCAAACCGAGAATCGCGCCGATGGAGAAGCAACGCCAACGCCAACGTTCTTTGTCTTCCTTCGTCTGCGCAAGAGCCGTGATACCGGCCGCCGCGACTGGCGCCATCGGGAATGGCAGTTCCTCCACATCGTTTGTGATTCGATAGAGCACATAACCGAAGCCATATTGGTCCAGACGGCTGACCAGCAAGCCGACGATGATCAGCATGATCGGCCCCAGCCAGGCCTTGGTGAAGAACGTATGGCCTTGTTCGCGAATGACTTCCGCCGACGGCGCCCACCATGATGGAATTTCCTGCGCAACGCCCATCGCGTTCGCATAGTCAGACTGCACAAGATATTGGTTCCACAGCAAGCCTTGGAACGGCGACGCCATCGCCAAACCCGCCATATAATAGAAGATGTAGATTTCCTGCATCTTCAAATCTTTGAACGACCGCCGCGCGATTTCCGCGAAGAGGATGATGGTCACCCACCGCGCCGCCGTGTCCATGTTCGCCTCAGGTCCCACGACCAGAGACAAATACATGCTTCCAGGCATGATCAACATGCCCAAAAACACGGCGCCGACGACCGTCTTCCAGGTAAAGCCGTCTTCAAAATGTTCCGGCGGCTCCATGAGCGACCGGTATTGCTCAAGTTCTTTGTCTTGTGTGTATCTTGCCATAATCTATCGTCGTATGGGATGGGTGGTGTCTGTCAGGAGTCCTCCGCCTCACTTTCCGTTGAACATGGTCTTACCGCTCTTCGCGAAGTCCGCATGTTCGGCGGGCGTAAGATTGCGCCAATACATGAGATACGTCCGCAATTTCTCCAAGAACGGCATGTTCGTCGCCGTCCAGTTGGTGTCCTGTCCGGACATGCGGGTATTCAGCATGACCAGACGGTAGGCCTGGACTTTTTCATCGTATTTCGTCGTGAAATCAAGGCGCTCCGTGACGCCCAGATCGAACGGTGCCAACGCCACATTGTACGTCATGACAAGTACTTCGCGACCCGCCTCATCGGTGGATTTCGTCACGCCCTCCAGTTTCGCGATCAAATCGCCGAACGACGCTTCCGTGAACCGTCCGAAGTAGTCCGCCAGATAGCCGTTGATGCCGTAGATCAATTCCTGTTCGTAGATGAACGGGAACACGACGGGCATCTTCTTGCCGTCATGGTCCGGCAGCGACCACTTGCGCTTTCCGGACGGAACCGCCGCTCGCGTCGCCACCATCGACGGATAAATCGTCGAAAGCAACACGACGGCGATTGTGAACATGATGACATAGACGACCGACAGCGACGAGAAGTTCAAGTTGATGCTCTTGATCCAGCCCGTCCGCGTCAGCAGAATACTGGTGACCTGTCCGATCAGATAGCCGCCGACGGAGCCGATGACACTATAGACGAACGCTTCCGCCAAGAAGAACATGCCGATGTGCATCGGGTTCAGCCCCACGGCGTTATAGATGGCGATCTCCGCTTTTCGTTCGAAAACGGAACCAAGCATCGTATTTAAAATAATGGTACTGGAAATCAGCAGCGGGATGATCAGAAACGCCAGACCGCCGATGGACGTGCGGTAGCCTTCGCCGACGTAATAAACGCCCGGCTCGGTGTCACGCTTGCCGTCCGCGATGCGGAACGGCTCCGTGGAGGAGATGAAGAATTTGGAAGCGTTCGTAATCGTCAGCAGTTCATCGACCATCGACCACAACGTCACGCCTTCGTTCAATTTCGCGGAAACACTGTACGGCTGCGCGCCAATCTTCCGCGCCGTTTCCACAGGCATGACGACCAACGACGCCATATCCGTGTAGAACACGCCGTCGTCCGCGTTCTCTTCGCCGCCGGCCGCCATGGCCACCAACGCGTCGCCGCCTGCGTCGCCGCCGCCCTGCTGGACGAGATTCTTAATCGGAATCAGCGGATGCTGGTTGATGTCGCGGAATTGCAGGAAGTCCGCATCCGATAGCAATCCGACGATCTTGTACAAGCGACCTTCATACATAATGGTCGCTTTATCAAAGGTTTCCGTCGTCAAACCGAGAGCTTTGGACAGCGATTCGGGCAACAGCACTTCGTCCGCGTCGTCCGACGAGAAGAACCGCCCGTGCTTCATGGGAATCGGTCCGATGAAGCCGTTTTCGATGGCGGGGAGCCCCAGAATCGCGTCGATGTTCGCATCCGCGCCATTGGAAGCGGAAATGCGGAAGGGGAGGGTGCCGCCGTCCGGCAGCTTGGTCGGAATCAGCCAGCGGCGGATGGACAGTTCGGCGCGGCCGTTGAAGATTTCCTTCATGGTGCGGAGCGTCGCTTCATCCATGCGCGAATTACCGGGCCAATGATACATAAGTCCCGTGTATGTCGTGTTTTTCGAACGCGTGATAATGGTCGGTGAGAGGTTTTTCGTGATGGATGTGAAGGCCAGCATCGTGAACGTCACGAGAACGACCGTCGCCGTCGTCAACGCCGTGCGGATGCGGCGGCGTTTCATGTTGTTGACGCCGATCAGCATGGCGGACTGGCCAACCGTCGAGAAACCGACTTCGCCGCTGTCCATGGCCGTCTGCGTCCGGAAGAGCAGCGTCATTTCGCCTTCGAACCGTCCATGCAGAATCTTGATGACGAACGCGCCCAAACCGCCCATGACGAACGCGATGAAAATCGCT
>JAFZAB010000217.1 GCA_017548425.1 Victivallales bacterium | reverse complement strand
TGCTGAATGCTGAATGCTGAATGGACGAAAGGACAAATATAGAATAATATCCACTTACCTATGAAATAAACAAGCGGATGGCTTGTTTTTTAGGTATTATAACAATAAAGTAAAGGAATGGCAATAGACTCAAACAACAACAAGAGGAGCAAATATGTTTTCATTCAGATTCAATTTGGTTGTCACGTTGGCGTGTTGTCTGGCGGTCTCTGCGAACGAACTCGTGAATCCAAGCCTCGAATTGGATGCGGACGGAAATCTGGCCGGTTGGTCTTCCTATAAGCCAGAGAACCCTCTGAAAATTGTCCATGACGACGTGCAGGACGGCCAATCCGCCATCTATGGAGAAATTTCAAAAGAGAAACCCGCGTTTGGCATCATGCAGGTCTTGACGTATGACCAGCCGGACAACCGTCCTGTGACGTTCGGCGGCTGGAGCAAATGCGAAGGCGTGAATGATTCACGCGACTACTGCATCTATCTGGATATCTTCTTTTCAGACGGCACGAACGATTGGGCCAAATGCTCCTATTGGCCGACGGGAACCCACGATTGGGAATATACGGTCGAGTGCTACTGGCCGCCGAAACCTATCGCGAAAATCGAATATTACGTCCTGTTGCGCCATACGACGGGCAAGGCGTGGTTCGACAATTTTGAACTGACGCGCGAAGATCCGGGCGCCCGCATGCGCATCATCGAAGTGCTTTCGACGGCTCCGTTCCCCGTCAACGGCGTGCAGATTCATTCCAGTTTCTTCCATGCGGGAACGACTTACACGGCGCGGATTGTCGATAACAACGGCAAGACGTTGGCGGAGAAATCGGACAAAGGGCATATCGTCAATTGGACGCTTAATCTGCCGGAAGGCGCGGCGAAAGTCGTCATTGACGGCATGAAAGAGGGTGCCGCTCCTTTCCGCAACGAACGGATCATCCACAACATCCATCCGATGATGAAGGATAATCCTGTGAAAGGCGCCTACCGCGTCTGGACGGCGGATTCCATGAGGAACATTTCACCGCTGACGTATCCGGCGGCGGAAGAGTCGAAAGACATTTCGCTGGAACTTGCGAAGGCGGAACGTGAAAGCGGACAGATTCTCGTGACGGCTGGTCCGCAACAGATTGACGCTGTGAATGTTGAGTTGCCAGTTTTGAAAAATGCGGCTGGCGAGGCGCTGAAAGGCGAACTGAAGTGGGAGCGTGTCGGTTACGTTCCGCGCAATGTGCCGCATGTCCTCTGCCCCGAAAGCGGATATGATCCGCGGGAATTCTGGTTGCCGGATCCGTTGCTGCCGCCTCGTGAATTCATGGTTCCCGCGAATGCGACGCAGGGCATGTGGCTGACGGTCTATGCGGATCGCGAAGCGACTGCCGGCGACTATTCCGGCGACGTAAAGATCGTGATTGGAACGGATACGGTTGTCGTTCCGATTAACGTGACGGTGTTTGATTTCGCGTTGCCGAAGACATTCAGCTATCCGACGGCATTCTGCCTGATGGACGGTCATCTCTTCAGAACCTATCCTGACGGCGACCGCAACGAGACACGCCGCAAGGCATGGGACATCATGCTGGACCATCGTCTGAATCCGGACGACATCTCCCGTACGACACCGCCGCGCATCGAAGACCTCCTCTACGCCCGCGAACGCGGCATGAACCGTTTCAATGTTCTGAATCTCGTTCCGCAACCGAAGCCGGATTTCAAGGGATTGTGGGTCTGCTTCTCTTCGACAAGCGTCTATACGGATGAACTTTTCGACGAATTCAAACGCCGTCTGGATCCGTATGTCGCGGAATTGCGCAAGCATGATTTGACGAAATATGCCTATGCCTACGGCTTCGACGAACGCGGAGATGAATACAACGCCATCATGGCACGCGTCCATAAGTTCTTCAAAGAGAATTATCCGGATGTTGCGTTCTTCACGACGTCCATGATGTACAAGTCGCTGAAGGCCAATCCGGCGCGGACGGACTGCTATGCGAACGACTGGTATTGCCCGTTGACAAGTGTCTATGATTTGGAGCTTTCCGAAAAGCTACGCGCGAAAGGACATCAAGTCTGGTGGTACACATGCTGCGGCCCGAAACATCCGTACGCCAACATGGCGACGACGGAATATCCGTTCATCGAAGGCCGTCTGCTGGCTTGGATGAGCTACCTCTACAAGGCGGATGGCTTCCTCTACTGGCATGTGAACATGTGGCAGAACGCCAAACGCTTTGATGAATCAATCTGCTACCAGCCGGATTTCGGTGTGCTACAGGTCGCATCGATGGCGGGTGACGGCCAGTTCCTGTATCCTGGCGAGAAAGGCCCGTTGCCGTCCATCCGTTTCGCGAATATCCGCGACGGCAGCGAAGACTACGACTATCTGGCGATGTGCGGCGCGTCATCCCGCGGCGAATGCGGCGAACTGATCAAGAGCATGACGGAATATACCCGCGATCCTGCGCTGCTGCGTGAAATGCGCCGCCGGATTGCGAAACGCATCATCGGAAAGTGATGTGCCAATTTTTTTCGAAAAACGATAACCCATTCATATAGAGGAAACAACAAAAGAGGAAAAAGGAAATGAAACTGAAAGTGCTGGGGATTGTCATTCTCGTCGTCGTGTTGGTGCATGCGCTGTTCGCGTTTATTCTTGTGCGGCATGGAAAAGAAAATGGCGGCGACGAACAGGTGGTGGAGAAGGATTTGGAAAACGATGTGGAGAAGCCTGATTTCCAGTATGATGACAAAAATGCGGCACCTGCCGCGGATGACGGCGGCTTCCCGTCGGCCCATTACTACGACGGCTACTATGAAATGGCACTGGCGGAAATGCCGGCGAAGCTGTCGCAGGAGATCAACAAATGCAAGGCTGGTATTTGCGTTGATTTGACGAATAAAAAGATTCTGTGGGCGAAGAACGAAAAGACGGCTGGCTGCATCGCGTCGATGACGAAGATGATGACGGTCTATCTGTTCATGAAGGATTTGAAGAAGCCTGGCTCGCAACTGACGATGGAGACGGTTGTTCCGGCGACGCCGGAGGCCTGCAAGACCGGTGGCCATCAAATCTACATGGATCCGAAGGAGACGTTCACGCTGGAAGAACTTCTGAAATGCGTGTTGATCCGCAGCGCCAACGACTGCGCGCTTTTGATGGCGCAGTTTCTGGCCGGTGGCAGCGAAGAGGCGTTTGTTAAACGCATGATGGACGAAGCCAAGGAGATAGGACTGGAAAGTTTTATTTTCCACAATGCCCACGGCCTGCCTATCAAGCTGGCGAAGGGACGTCTGGAGAACATGGGCTCGCCCATTGAACTGGCGTTTTTGGCGGAACAACTGATGGACATGCCAGAAGTCGTGAAATGGTCGTCAACAAAGCATGACTGCATCCGCGAAAATTCGCCGAATCCGAAATTCAAGAAGTTCGATTTGGATTCGACGAATACGTTGCTTGGCAATCCGTCCTGCCCGGGCGTCAATGGCATGAAGACTGGTATGACAGATGGCGCTGGTTTCTGCGTGACAACGACTTGCGAACGTGATGGCCGCCGCATGGTGGTTGTCGCGATGGGGTGCAGTTCGGGCAAGGAACGCGACGGATTGGTTCGCCAGATTCTCAACTGGGCGTATAGCAAGTAACGTTGTTACTTGCGCTTATGGCCTATGGCCTATGGCTTATGGCTTATGGCTTATGGCCTATGGCTTATGGGGTTACGCTCCCGCGTGACCGGACGCGCAAAAGCGCGTCCATCCCAGAAAATCCAGAAAATCCAGAAAATCCAGTATTTCCAAATGTTATTAGGTCTTATTCTCACAATGGCGACGGGCCTCCTGTGGTGCGCCATTGGTTCGTTACTGACGGCGGCGCGGCGCGGTGGTTGCCGCGCCGATCATTTCTATATTGTCGCGGCGCTTGGGGCGTTGATTGTCATCGTTCCGTATCAATTGATTACGGGAACGTTCATCGTGAAGGATTGGTCGTGGCCAATCGCATGGTGCATCATTTTGAACGCCCTGTTCAATGTCGTGGCGAATTATTTCGGCATGCTGACGCTTGGGAAGGGCAATGCGGCCGTGTATTTCGGGCTGTGCCGCATGGGTTTCGCGGTGTCGTTCGTCTGGGCCGTTCTGGTCTGGGGGGAGAAGGCGACGTGGATCAATGTCGCCGGCATCATCTGTCTGATTGCAGCCGTCTTCCTGACGGCCAAAGGCGGGAAGGATATGAGCGAAAGCGACAGCAAATACAACCATAAGTGTCTGGTATGGTGCATCATCGCTTTGCTGATTGGTGGCATGGCTCAATTGTGTCTGATGAAGGCCAGCAAGCTTCAGGGAACCGATTTGCCGTTTCTGACGAAGGCCGAACTGTTGCTGACGACATATACGATTTGCTTCGGCATCAGCGCCTTGATTTTCCGCGCCAAGGAGAAACCGAACATGGCGGTCTTGCTGAAGACGGGGCTGTCGTGGTCAGTTGTGGCGGTTGCGTCATACGGATGCCTGTTTGCGGCGTTGCATCGCATGGGTGAAATCGGTCGTTTGAGCATCATGTTTCCCATTGCCTGTTCGACGCAGATTCTTTCTTTCTGCGTCGTAACGCCGCTTGTGTTCCATGAGCGGTTCACGCACCGTCAAATTGCGGCGGTTGCGCTGATTATCATTGGAATTTTTGCTGTTGAATTATAATTCAATGCATAATTCATAATGCATAATGCATAATTATTTATAAGGCAGATACTTGGCGCTTCGCTTAGTGTTTGTTTTGCCGCTTCGCGGCCTTTATATCTAGCATCAGAATACTCTTGGTTGGCGTATTTTTTCAACGTATGCAACAGGATCAGCCATGTCTTCACGATCAGCCCACATCCCGAAAGCAGGATGGTTTTGTGCTTTGAATTTTTTCTTTTCTTCTTCAAATGGAATCATGATCGCAAATTTGCGACCACGATATGTGAGAACAACATGTTCACAGCGACTGATGGCAGACTTAACGTCCTTCATTCTTCTTCTTAAATCTGAAATCCTTGCTTCCATTACAAAATCTCCTATAAAAGTGTTCATTTGTAATATACATTTCATTAAATGAAAAGCAAGTAAACTAATAATTATGCATTATGAATTATGCATTATAAAGCTTCTGCTTGGGCGATGAAGGCATCCTGCATGGATTTGGATAGATCGACGAATTTCGTGTTCCATCCACAGACACGGACTTGCAGGTTGGCGTATTTTTCAGGATTGGCCTGCGCATTCCGTAATGTGTTGGCGTCGAAGATGTTGAAATGGCAATAGAAGCCGCCAGCATCAAAGAATGTGCGGATGAGGCCCATGATGACTTCTGCGCCATCGCGGCCTTGCAGGGCGGACGGATGCAACGCGATGTCGAGAACGGAGCCGTCCGGAAATTCCGTATGGTCGAATTTGGCGGCGGAGGCAATGAGAGCCGTGACGCCGTTGCGGTCGGCGGCAATTGTGGCGCCGAGATTTTTGGAGATGAGATCAAAATCTTTACGTCCATCCGGCGTCGCTTTCGTCTGTTTTCCAAAGGTATGCGTATAATCGATGGACCAGCAGCCCATCTGGAAATGGCCGCCACGTGTGTTGGGTGTGTTATTGATGATTTGTGCGGCGGTCATGGCGAGATCGACGCCGATGCTGTCCGCCGCCGAAAGGTTGTTGCCCCACTTCGGAGCGCGTTTGCGGGCGATTTCGCGCAGATGTTCATGGCCTTCCCAATTGGCGGCGATGATGGCGCGTAGTTCAGCCCATGTACACAGATGTTCTTGGAATACAAGATATTGGATGGCTGCCATGGAATCGGCCAATGTGCCGATTCCTGCGCACATCACGCCGCTGGTGCTGTATTGGGTGCCGCTATTGGAGACGTCGCGACCTTTGGCGATGCAGGAATCCATCGTTCCGGACAGGACGGGAGCCGGATTGACGGTCGGCCAGGCGGTTTCCCAAATGCGCGCACGTTGAAGCGTTTCGTCCAATGTTTCTTTCATCAGGCGTTTGGTGAAATCCATAACATCTTGGAATGACGATGCTTCCTCCAATTCCGCCATGACGTATTCAGGCAATTTGGCCAGATTGTAGGTGGCGGACATCGTACAGCTTAGCTCTTTGCCCATGATGGCGGGTTCGTAGCAGCCGATAGGCACGAAATCGATGACGTCTTCAGGCGATTTGCCGTGCTTGACGAACATGGGATAAGCGATATCGTCATTGGCGAAAACGATGGCGTTGGAACCATTTTTGACGCATTCAGCGGCTTGTCGTAAGATATTGGGCGGTGTGTTTTTATGGATGCGGAACGACAATTTTGGATCGATGTCGCCGCGTTCGGCAAACGCTTCGAAAGCGAGTTCGGTCAATTCGTTGCAGAGGTCGCTTCCGTCGGGACGGCGGCCGCCGAAACAGATGTTGTTGCCCGCGCCAAAATGCTGCGAATAGAATTTGTCGAAGAAGAATTTGATGAGTTCTTTCGCTTGGTCGCGTGTGAGACGGCCTGTGGCGATGTCGTTGCGGTAAAAGTCGATATAGAGTTGGTCGAATGTTCCTTGCGAACGGACGTATTCGCCTTCGATCTCCTGCATCTGATTGTAGATGAAGGAGAGCTGGAGGGCTTCGTGGAAGGTGGCGGGCGGATTGTCAATGAGACGGCGGAGGGCGTCCGTCGTGCGGACGGAACCGACGCGTTCCGATTCGTCCGCCAGACGTTTCATATAGGAACGAATCGCGTCATAGACGATGACGACGGCTGTATAGAAATCACGCGCTTCTTGGTCTTTAGCAGCTTTCAACGCCTCTTCTGCGCGTTTTTTAAGCCCTGATATTCCGTACTTTAGGATATTCTTCCAGTGTGGTGTCGTATGGCTCAAATCCAGATTTGGAAAGCCGATGGGATTCGCGGCGCGGACGGATGGCGGCACACGTTTGCGGCCTTCCTCGCCATGCCATTTCGATTGGTATTTCCACATGATTCGACCAGTCGCGATATGGTCGGCGAACCAGTCGAACGGATCGACGCGGAGCTGTCCATTCTCCAGAAGAATCTTGAACATATTGGCGCGGAGGATGATACGCGGTTCGTCCTGCTCATGGGCGGCGACATAGTCCGCCACGAGTTTTTCAAGCTCGGGGATGGGCAGACCCGTGTCCGGATTGTATCCTTCGGGTTTGCATTGCGCCATCAGCAATGGGCGGACAGTGTCGTATGTGTTCCAAAGATCCATTTTTAATGCTTAATGCTTAATGATTTATCGTTTGATGAGGAAATTGAAGAGAGGCGATTCGACGCCTGCGCGGATCAGCATGACGATGATGGTGACGGCGATTCCCGCCATGCAGACGCCCGCGAGATTGGCGACGGCGAACTGTCGTTTTTTCATGCCGAGCGCGAACGCTCCTGCGGCTCCCGTGTAGGCTCCCGTGCCTGGCAGCGGGATGCCGATGAAGAAAGCGAGCCCCCATGTTCCGTATTTTTCAATCTGCGGTTTCAGTTTGCGTTGTGCGCGTTCGAGATATTTTTCGAACAGGACATCAATCCAGTGGATTTTGCGGAAGATGTTGGCCAGAGGCGTGATAAGCGTGAAAACAAGCCAACCAATGATGACGTTGGAGACAACGCAGGTCATGACGGTCAGCCATAGCGGCAGGACATCATCGTATTTAAACGCGCCGACGGGAATGGACGCGCGAAGCTCGAGCCCCGGTATGAACGTGAAGGCGATGAGAATCAGAATAGCGTTTAACATACGGTCATGAAGCCGCCGCCGAATGGGCGGACATTTTTCTAAGTCTTTTGAATGCTTTTAGTTGTGTTTTGTATTCACCGACGATGCGCCGTTTGGCCTCCACGCCCATGAGAAGCGTGCCCAGGCCGAGCATGCCCCACGAAAGAGCATAGCAGACACCGCCGACAACGAGCCATCCTTTGCAGGAGGTCGCGGATGCGAGTGCCGCGCAGATGGCGATGCCACCGTAGCCGACGAACCAGTTCAGCCCGAAGAGCCATATCCCAAGCTTATACCAGAAAGAGCCGCCGACGCATGCCTTTTTGGCGAAGCGAACGAAAAAACAGGCGTAGGAAGGCTTTCTGGACATGGTTGCGGATCGTGAGACAGATGACAAATGGCGTATTGTTTACCTTATTAATATCCATCGTATATGGACGGTTTTCAATGTTTTCCAAGGGATTTTCCGCCATGATGATGAACGGCCCGAATATGATTTTATATGATTCTCTACGATTTATTATGATTTCTTATGACTTTATATGATTATTAATGCAATTGTCAAAAATGGTTTGCATTCTTCCGTCATAGGGGCATATTATGGCTTGAAAGATTATTTTATAGCGAATAATTATTTGCCTATAGGCGAGAGAAAGACTAATAAAGGAGTGCAAACATGGCTAAAGACAAAGGAAAACAAAAGAAAAAGAAATCGCCGCTGATTGCCGTAACGGTCGGCAAACACCATGACGAGAAGAAGAAAGGTGGAAAAAAGGGTTCCATCAGCCAGCTTGGGCGAGAGGAACGGCAGATGATGCTGACGGTCACGGGGCCGCAGGAACCGTTGGATTATCCGACGCATCTCTTGGCGTTGTCGGACGGGACGTTCACGAAGGAGTATGAGATTCCGGAGGAGGATCGCGAAAAGGTCTTTCGGAAGTTGTATTTGTTCGACTCTCCGCCGTCGATGGACACCGACATGATGGACATCCATGAAGGTAAGAAGTTCAAAGTCAAGGACTTCCGTGTCATCCGCGAAGATGGCGGTAATTTTATTGTCTCGCCATTTTATCCGGCGAGCGGCGGCACGCTTCTGGATTGGGTGCAATGCAGTGCTGTTCAGAAGGATGAGAGTGTCGTCGTTGTCGCAAACGTCTTCCGCAAAGAACCACCAAAAGACACAAAAGAAGAACCATCAAAAGACACGAATTAAAAGAAAACCACTAATGGACACGAATGGACACGAATATGCCTCGCCGCCGGAGGTACAATAGTTGCGAAGCATTATGTGTAATAGAAACAGAGTGTGTGTAAGATTTTCAAAAATAACAAGATAGAGAGGGAAATTTGACGAGAGACGAGAGACATGAGACGAGAGGTCGAGCCTTTTCGCGTCTCGCGTCTCACGTCTCGCGTCCAGTCAGTTTTGACCGTAAAAGAATGGAACACATGATGTGAACTAAGAAGCCATTTATAGTTCTTCAAAAAGAATTGTTAGAAAAGGTTGCTTTTTGATTTTAAGGATTGCTTGTCGGAGTTATATTTTAGGTATTGTAATAAAGAGGGGGTGGTTCATGGAAGAAATGGCATCAGGTTGAACCAAAGGACAAGCGATGACTTTGTACAAACAGTCAATTCGGGATGATCGTGTGCGTGAATATCTGCCGGCCGTGCGAACCGTGCTGAGCGAAGGATTTTCGAAGCCGGACTTTTTCATTGGACGAAACGCCATCCAAAGTCTGAACACGCTGACGGACGCGGACCAAATCAACGTGAAGAAAGGAGCTTACATCCTTTTGGATTTCGGTACGGAACTGCATGGCGGCATCCGTATCGTGACGGGCGGAGGTGGTCGCGGCAAAGTGCGCGTCCGTTTCGGCGAATCAGTCAGCGAAGCGATGCAGACGCCGAATCAAGACCATTCCATCCATGATGCGGAACTGGAAGTTCCGATGATGGGTATGATGGAATATGGCTGCACAGGCTTCCGTTTCGTGCGGATCGACATTCTGGCGGATCAGTTGAATCTCATCAACGTCATCGCCGTCGCCCTGTATCGTGATCTGGAGCGAGCAGGTTCGTTCGAAAGCAGCGATCCATTGCTCAATAAGATTTGGGAGACAGGCGTTTACACCGTCCAGATGAACATGCAGGACTACATCTACGACGGCATCAAACGCGACCGTCTCGTGTGGCTTGGTGACTTGAATCCAGAAATTCGCGT
>JAFZAB010000216.1 GCA_017548425.1 Victivallales bacterium | reverse complement strand
TGCTGAATGCTGACTGCTGAATGCTGAATGTTTTTAACGCAAAGGCGTAATTTAGTTGTTTTTGCTTTTAGCTTTTAGCTTTAAGCTTTTAGCTAAGGCATTGGTCGACAAACTATTTTAGTTTGTCAACCAACGCTTTTTGCTGGCTGCCTTCATAAAGGAGCAGGCGGAGCTTTTCATAATCGTTTTGCTGGATGGCGTCGCGATATTGGCCAAGGCGGTCGATAAGGCCGTTGAGTTCGTTCAGCATAGGCTGGCGGTTTTCGAGGCAGAGTTCCGCCCACATTTCCGGCTGGAGTGTCGCGACGCGTGTCATGTCGCGAAAACTGCCGGCGGAGATGCCTGTATGCGACATGGCGGTGTCGCTTTTGATGTAAGCGCTGGAAAGGACATGGGCCAATTGGGATGTGTAGGCGATGACGCGGTCATGCTCCTGCGCAGTCGTGATCGTGATGCGACCGAAGCCAAGCGAAAGGAAGAACGCCTTCGCGGCGGCCATCGTCTCAATGGTTGTGCCGCTTTTGGGCACAAGAACCATGGAGGCGCGATGGAAGAGATTCGGTTGGGCCGCCGCGAAACCGAAGCGTTCGATGCCTGCCATCGGATGGCCGCCGATGAATGTAAAGCCATGTTTTTCAGCTAGTTCGAAGCCTGCATCGCAGACTTGCTGCTTGTTGCCGCAGCAATCGAACACCATGGCGTCGCGACGGATATTTGAGGCGTTCTCCTTCAGCCAATTGACGGTGGCATCTGGGAAGAGGGCGATCAGAATAATGTCGCATTTTGGGAGCAGGGCAGGCGTCAACAAATCGTCGATGGCTTCGACCATTTTGGCGCGCAATTGGATGGATTCGATCTTGTCGCAGCCATAGACGGTGTGCTCCGTGTGCGTTTTGACCGCTTTCGCCATGGAGCCGCCGATGAGACCGAGACCGATGATGCCGATGTTCATGAGTTGCCTCCCGATGCCTTACGCGATGGCCGCGCGGACTTTCTCGATTTTCTTGACAAGTTCCGCAAATGTCTCGGGCAGAAGCGACTGCGGACCATCGCAAAGGGCATGTTCAGGATCGTTGTGAACTTCAATGATAAGTCCGTCCGCTCCAGCAGCGGTGGCCGCCAGTGACATCGTCGGCACGAGTTTGGCGATGCCTGTGGCATGGCTTGGATCAATGACGATCGGCAGGTGGCTCATGCTTTTGATGACAGGAATCGCCGAAATATCCAGCGTGTTCCGCGTGGCGGTTTCAAATGTGCGGATACCGCGTTCGCAGAGGATGATGTTCGGATTGCCGCCGGCCATGATGTATTCCGCACTCATGAGCAGCTCTTGTATCGTGTTGGCAAGGCCGCGTTTGAGCAGGATAGGTTTGTTCGTCGTGCCAAGCTTTTTCAACAGTTCGAAATTCTGCATGTTGCGGGCGCCAACTTGAATGACATCAACGTCGGCGAACAGATCCAGCTGGGAGATGTCCATGATTTCCGTAACGACAGGCAATCCTGTGATTTTCTTCGCTTCAAGCAACAGTTTGATGCCGTCCTGCCGCAACCCTTGGAAGGCGTATGGCGATGTGCGCGGTTTAAATGCTCCGCCGCGCAGAAGCGTCGCGCCGCCTTTCTTGACGGCCATTGCGACCTCCACGATCTGCTCCTCCGATTCGATGGAGCAGGGGCCAGCGATGATTTGGAAGTGACCACCGCCGATTTCAAGCCGTTGATGTCAACCACCGTGTCCAATGGATGGAATTTTCGGTTGACATTTTTGTAGGGATCTTGGATTCGTTTCACGTCTTCAACGATGTCCAACGCCTTGATGAGATCGATGTCGATGCCAGTCGTGTCGCCGACGAGTCCGAGAATCAGTTGGTTGACGCCTTGTGACTCATGGATGGTGATGCCTTGGCTGACCAGCCAATTCTTCAAGTTGTTCAACTGCTTTTGGTTCGGATTTTCTTTCAGGATGACAATCATGTTCGTGATTCCTTTTGCTTGATATGGTTAAATGGACTGTTAAGCACAAAAAAAACCGCCGGCGGCTTTTCGCTGGCGGTTTGGGATTCTTTGGTTCATTGGGCTGTCTTAGTCAGACGGCGGTTGTCAAAAAAGACCTTTTTGCGGCGAAAAGCTATTGTCCGAGCTTTTAAAGTAAAAAGCACGGTAATAATACTTGCCTGCAAACCAGAATTGATTCATGGAGTCTTTTTTTATTTAAGGTATGTGTTGAGCGGAGCGTGCTCCGATTTTGAAAAAACAGTTTTAATATAATACTGGTTCTGCGTGTTGGTCAAGTGTTTTCTGTGATTTTTTTATGTAGATGACGAAAAAAACACAATTCGGAGAAGCGATGCTTCTGCAATTGTATTTAGAACATGGCGGCTTTGGGAACAAACTTCTTGATGAAATCAAAGCGGCTTGTCTGACCAGTACGTTCGGCATAGATTAGGCAATCCATATCATACTCAGCTTGAAGCCCAAGCCAAAGTTTTGCAGATGTGCCGAAGAACTTGCTCAATCGGATGGCTGTGTCAGGAGTGATGGCCCGTTTCCCATGAACGATTTCATTGATACGGCGTACGGGTACGCCGATT
Organism: Victivallales bacterium; assembly: GCA_017548425.1. GTDB lineage: Bacteria > Verrucomicrobiota > Lentisphaeria > Oligosphaerales > Oligosphaeraceae > UBA1407. The sequence goes on along the minus strand of JAFZAB010000216.1, from coordinate 2,275 downwards.
TGCCGAGCCAATTCGTTCTGCGATAACTTCAAAGGCTCCAGAAAATCAAGTTTCAGTATATCGCCAGGATGGACTGGTTTCAAATATTTTTCTTTATTCGCCATTTTCGATGTCTCCTTCAATGGTAGTCCTCTATTGTTACATTCTCAGCACCGTCATTCCAGGAGAAGGTTATGCGCCATTGCCGATTGATGCGAATGCTGTATTGTCCTTCGCGTGTTCCATGCAAGACCTCAAAATGATTGCCAGGAGGCATCCGCATATCGTCAGGACTGTCGGCATTGTTCAGATATTTGAGTTTACGTCTTGCGTTTTCTTGCATGTTTCCTGGCAGTTTTCGCGAATACATGCCATTGTAGATGGTCTCTGTTTCCTTGTCTTTAAAGCTTTTTATCATTTTTATGCCTCAGAAGACGTTGTCCCTTTGGCATATTACTATAATATTTCATATTGTTTGTGCAAATAGAGAATTAGAAAATAATATTTTTATTTGTTGAATTGTCAGAAGACGGTGTGCATGGTTTGGTTTGCACATTATTTAACATGTTGGCTTGGAGAAGTTTTATTGAAAAAGAGATTTATGGGACTGGCTGTTTTGCAGCTTCGGCGGGTTTTGGCTGCGCGGCGGGCTTCGCTTCTGCTGGCTTTGGCTTTGCGGCAGGCTTCGCCACATCTGCAGGCTTTGCCGCGGTTGGCGTGATCTTGACGTTGCGGATGTTGTCGAACGACAGGATCGTGCGGGATTTGTCCGCCATGCGGAGATGGAAGGCCAAGAAGATGGGCGGCTCTTTTGTTTCGGGCAGGTTGAAGATGACTTTGCGGTGCCATACGCCATCGGCCTGCATGGTTTTCGCTTCCGATTCGGCAAGCGGCACAAGATTGGCGTCCAGAAGGACGGCTGAAACTTTGTAGGCTTCGCCTGCATCGGCATGCAAATCCGCGCGAATACGGCGTGGCGGCGTCTGTTGCAATGTCTTGCCGAGGCGTCTGTAGAAGAGGACGTCGGGCGTGGGATAGCCGAAGAACTGCGAGGCGATGACCAAATTGTCCTGTCCCGTTTTGGCGAGACGGCTGTAGCAATACGTCCGTTTGTCGGTCGCGGAGAAAGCGCGCGTACGCCACGGCGAGCCGTCCGATGTGCTTTCGATCCCTTCGTATTTGCTGTCCGCAATGGCGGGTTGTGAGCAGTAGAACGGATACATGACAGTTTCGGAAAGATTGCCTGCGCCGTCCTGCGATTGTGCGGCTAAGAACCAAAGTCCTTTGGCATCAGGCACTTCCACCGGAACACGCGAACGGAGAAGCTTCGGATTCAACGGCTTCAATTCCGCTTTCTCCGCGTCCTGCGTCAGATCCGCATGGAATGTGGAAATACCCGTGGCGTCCGCCGACGAGAAATAATACAGTTGCAACGGCGACAGTTCGGGCACGAACGCCACGTCGTCGATCCGCATGCAGCTTTTCGCCGTCGGTTTTCCATAATCGCCGAAAACCATGATGTTGAAGCTGAAATCCTTTTTGTCCGGGAACGCCTTGGCGAAGATTTCGCGAAGGTTGATCAACGCCCAACGCCATTGTCCGTCATCTTTGGCTTCCGGTATCGAGCCGATGATGGATTCGACGTTTTCGTCGTTGCCGGTCATCTTGACGGTGTAATATTTATGGTCGAAATTGAAATTAAGATTGGCCTTGGTTCCGGGCATGATGCGATAGCGGAAACGGAGGAACGGAAATTCCGCCGTCGTGATGCTTCGCTGCATGTAATAAAGGTAACGGCGGGTGGAAATGTCGGCGGGCAGTGAAATCTGCAGGCATTGCGAATGGGTGATTTCGTCAGTGACGTATTCGACGTTTGCATGTCTGTTATTATTCCACAACGGAATATTGGACGAATAATGGAGGACATGGCGGAATGCGTTGCTGCCAGTCGTCGAAACGGACGGCGGCGACGGCGGCTTCTTGTCCTGCGCAAAATCTGTGTTCCACGACCATTCCACAGGCGGCGCTTCGACGCCTGCGATGTTGCGCACGCCGGTCAATTTGGCGACAAAGGCGTCTCCGTCTTTCATGATTCCGCCCATCAAGTTGTTGTCCGACAACATGTTCCATGTCAGCGTCCGCGTCTTAGGATCAAACGTTGTATTCGCGCGGTTCAGCGTGCGTTGCGTGCCGTTGATTTCCAGCATGGCACCGCTGAAGTTCATGGAGCCGCCGTCTTGATTGAACGTGATGGAAACAGTGTCTGCCGCGCCTTTGGAGGTCGCCATCGGCATGG
>JAFZAB010000215.1 GCA_017548425.1 Victivallales bacterium | reverse complement strand
TCATTAATCATTAATCATTAATCATTCTCGTACGATCTTCCCGCAGAGGTAGTGCTTGCGGTCCGGATACCAGAGAATGCTCTGACCGTTGACGTGCGTCATGGTGGCGTAGAGGGCGAGATCGGCCCGTTTGTAGTGGTAGCCGAGCGGGATGCCGTCGTCGTCGAAGAACATTTCGGGCTCGCCGAACGTCAATGGCTGATGGGCGTCTGGCGTGAAAACGCCGCGTACAAGATAGACGGGACGGCGGTGATGTTCCGTGTCCTTCGGCCCCCACGGGCCGAAATGGCCGTCGTGGTTGTGGATGAACATGTAGAAATGGCCGTGTCCGTCGCTGTAGATGGGGCAGGGCGAAAGCGGATGGAGCATGGCGGGTTTGCCGTCGCCGTAGCGGAGCACTTCCGATTCGCCCCATGTGTAGCCGCCGTCGTTGGAGAGCGCATACCATGGCGAGCCTGAATTTGTGCGGAAGGCGCAGAAAAGACGGCCGTCCGGCAGTTCGACGATGGACGGCTCTTGTGCGACGCACCATGCGGGATTGTTTCGCGACGGCGCCTTCAGGCAGGTCGTCCATGTGAATTTCAAATCCTGCGGCAGAGGATTGTCGTCCGCGTTTTCGATGACATACATAGAGCAGACGGACTCTTCATCCGTCCAATGCGGACGACGCGGGAATTTCGTGAGCGACGCATAGCGCGTAATGCCGCCGACGTATTTGCCGGAGGAGATTTTCAGCGGCGGCTGGTAGGCGATCATCGTCGGCGGGACGTTCGGATCGTCGTTGTCGTATTCAGGGAACTTCTGGAAGAAGACTTGGACAGGCTCGGCGAACGTCCGTCCGTCGTCGTCTGAATACGTCATGTCGAGAAAACCGTTTTCGTGCGGATCCGCATAGCCGCTGTAATGGTTCAGCATGATGTAGATACGGCCTTTGGCGTTGCGGAAGGCGGTGCCGAAGCTGCAGCGGTCGCGACCTGTTTTCGGATCGAAATTCTGCCCTGCGATCGTGATTGGCTCCGTCCATGTCTTGCCGTTGTCGTCCGATCGTGCGCAGACATAGTGCGAATCGGGAGCCTGTTCGGCGGAGTCCTGCAGCCAGAAGGCGACGAAACTGCGGTCGTTCAGGCCGGGCAGGACGGTGACGACATGATTCGCGCCGTCCCGTTTGCCGGCGGAAGGGCCTTTTGGAATATAGACGACGTAGTCCGGATTGGTTCGTTTCAGTTCGTACATGGTGAATCCTGTATTTTGAATGTGCTTTTTGTAAAAAGGTATCATCTGGTGTTTTATTTTCAAGAAAAGCGGTATGCGCCATTGCTTTGGTTTGAATGTGATATCTGAGATTTCTGCGATGAGCATTAATAGTCCCAGATATCCCAGATATCCCAGTTATCCCAGTGAAAAAAGCCTTGGAGGAAGTATATTATAAAAAAGTTCAAATCACAGCAACCAAAGGAGAAAACATGATTCCCGTGACCCATTTCTACGCATTGCATGGATTGTCAGACCGTGTCCGCCAAGGCATTTTCGCGGATTTCGCCGATGCAGGTGGAAAGCATATCGTGCTGACAGACCATTGCGTCGCCCAGATCATGACGGATACCGCGTTCGCCCAGAAACTTAAGGCGGAAACGAAGGCGGCCGGCGTGTCGTTTTTGGACGCCCATGCGCCGTTCGGCGTGTTGAGTGATCTCTGCCTGCCGATTGACGAATACCGCGGCCTCATGCTGACGCGTGCGAAATATGCGATTGAAATCGCCAATCTCTTTGGGCTTGATACGATTACGATCCATGTCGGCAGCGGCATGCCCGTCTATGAAGGCAAGACGGACGTGAAGTTGCTCTGCGACTACACGCGCCGCAGTCTGGAGGAACTGCTGCCCGTCGCCGAAAAGAACGGCGTCGTCATCTGCATTGAGAACATCTGGTCGCCGATCACGACGGCGGAACGGCTTCTGGAGTTCATCGACTACTTCAAATCTCCTTGGCTTGGAATTTGTTACGACGCCGGCCACGCCCATATCGCCTCCAAGCCGCGGGAAGTTCCGAACAACGCGAACAAATGCTGGGGGGCGTTCGGCCTGCCCGTCGGTTGGGACGAACAGACGTTGGAGAAGCTCCTGCCGGAGATCGTCAACTGCCATCTCCATGACAACCATGGACTGATTGATGAACATTTCCTGCCGGGCAAGGGGCTCATCGACTGGAAGCACGTCATGGGCCTTCTGAAAACAGCCCCGAAGATCCGTCTGATCCAGAACGAAGCGAACGACGGCGGCATCGCCGAACGCGTCCGCTGTTTTGACAAATTGATGGAATTGTGAGACGCCCGTGACGTTTTTTTAGAAAAAGATGAATATGTGGCGATATAAGTTTGACAAGTGCGGTTACACCGCTATTATATCCGTTAATATTGTCCATTTATAATTTAATGTAAAACCAACCATAACAAACGAGGCATTGATCACATGAAAAACATCATTCCGCTTGTCATCGCGGTCATTCTGGGGCTGGCGGCCGTCTTTGCGGTCAGCAGAACCGTGTCGAAGAACAAGGAGAACACGGAGCAGATGGTCGAAATTGTCGCGGCGTCGCGCATGCTAGGCACGGGCGAGACGGTTGCTGAGGCATTTGTCATTCCGCGCGAAGTGCCGATGTCCGCGCTTCCGAAGCAGCACATCAAATGGGAGAACCGCAGCATGATCATCGGCCAGAAGGTCTTGCATGTCATCGCCAAAGGCGATTATCTGCTGCTGTCGGACGTTGGCATGTCCCGTTCCATGGGCAACGTGATCGGCGACGGCGAATGGGGCTTCCCTGTCAGTTTTGCGGATTCGTCTCTTGTGTCCATGCTGCAGCCGGGCGATGAAATCGCCATCGTCGGCACGTTCAAAGTGAGCGAAACGGTGAAGCAGGGCAAGAATCTGGACGCGAAGGAAGAGACGTTCACACGGATGGTGACGTCCGTCATCTTCCCGCGTGTCCGCATTCTGGAAATCACGAACAGCGGCGGTGTTTTCCTTTCGCTGCCGCCGCAACAGGCTTTGGCCCTCACGGCCATTTCGCGTGAAGCGGAGTTGTATCCGCTTCTCCGCAAGACCAATGACACGAAGGCCCTCAACCGCAAGGACGCCGGAATCTTTGAGAATTCCGCTCTGACGCGCATGATCGAAGGCCTGACGCCTATTGACATCCCAGCCGTCCCCGTGGAAATCAAGGAGCAGTAAATCATGAAAAAGCAATTCGTTACAACATTTGTCGCATGTTTGCTGGCCGTGGCCGCCGTCTGGGCGCAGGACGCGGAGACGTTCAGCCTGACCGTTGGCAGTAGCAAACGTATTGACCTGCCGTTCGCCATTGAAAACTACCGTCTTACGCCGCAGGGCAAAGTGATGGTCGAAGAACTGAACAAGAAGCAGCTCAACGTGACGGGCGTTGCGTTGGGCGACTGTAGCCTCATCGTCATGGGCGGCGGTCTGACGCGTGAATACCGCATCTCCGTGAAGAGCAATATCAACAATATTCTCAAGCGTTTGCGCACGGATTTGGATGCCGTTCCCGAACTGGACATTTCCATCAACCAAGACTACATCGTCATCCGCGGCACGGTGAGCAATCCCGAAAACTGGCGGCTTTTCCAGAAAGTCCTGCCGTTGTATCCGGGCGTCCACAATTTTGCGAAATTCCGTCCGTCCGCCGAGACGATGCTCAATCTGAAGAAGATGCTTCAGGAGGCCGGTTTCGTGTTCGCGGAAGAAGGCAAAAAGCCTGAGCTTGGTCAGATTTCCATGAATATCACGCCGGACGCGGTCGTCATCGCCGGCGAACTTTGCTCGCAGCAGCAAGTCGCTCAAATCAATCAGATTCTGAGCACGCAGACATGGTTGGCCGTTGGCGACACCGCTCCGAGCGAAGCGGCGGGGCGCGTCCGCGGCATCGTCAATCTGAACGTCATCGAAACGCCGTTGCAAGTGGACATCGTCTATGTCGGTGTGACGGATTCGGACGCGGAACGCATCGGCTCCAAAGAGTCGCCGACCGCCAATTTCAACATGAACTGGCTGTTTGACTTGATTCACGGCCGCAAGGATGAAAACTCCACCATCACCTTCGGCAGCAACATGCAGCAGACGTTGGGCTTCCTCGCTCAGAACGGCATCACCCGCACGTACGAAGCGGGCCATGTCACCTTCCTCAACCATGATGAAAAGGGCGGCAAGCTCCATACCGGCGGCACGGTTTCCGTGAAAGTTTCCGGCATGAATTCCGGCGCTTTGCAGGATATCGACTACGGCCTGACCATCACGGTCAAAGGTGGCCTCGTGGACGCGAACAAAGTCAAGCTTGACTTGTCCATTGAAAACACGTCACTTGTGACAACGACTGGCGACGCCTACACGCGCGCCGTCGATTCCACGCAGCAGACCATCCATTGCGGCCTGAACAAGACGGTCGTTCTCGCCGGATCGCGCAAGATTGCGCAGTCCGCCGAGAAATCCGGCCTGCCCGTTCTTCGTAACACGCCTGTTCTGAAGTGGTTCGTGTCCGAAGACGGCAAGAACAAGAGCGAGACGCGGCTGCTCATTCTGGCCTGCCCGAGACTCGCCTCCGCGGAGAACAGCGTTGAAATCGAAATTCCCGTCTCCCAGGAGACCGCTCCCACCTACAAGGAAGCGAAGGGCGACCTGAAGGAAGACATCAAGGCGAAGGAAGCCGAGAAGCCGTGGTTCAAACGCTGGTTCGGCAAATGACGGTCACGGACGGAAACGTCGAAACAATCGCTATTCAAACAACTTAATACTATGCGAAGACTCATCGTTGACACACCTGTGCAGGAGGCGGCTCTTGTCTTTGATTTGCCGGAAGGCGATCTTGAAATGACGGTAGGGCGGCATTCCGAAAGCAGTATCGTCCTTTCGGGGGCGGGCATTTCCCGCCATCACGCCCGCCTTGTGCAGGCCAACGGCATGCTTTTCATAGAAGACACGGGAAGTTCCGGCGGCACGTTCGTGAACGGCGAAGCCATTCAGGAGATGACGGCGTTGGAGGACAACGACGTCGTCACCATCGGCGACAATACGCTTCGCATCCAGAATGCGGACGCGGCGGCGGATGACATGCCGATAGAACCGACGTTGGCGGAGCCAGTTGCGGAAGCACCTGCGCCGCAACCACCTCCGCCCGAACCCGCTCCTGTTGTGACGGCTCCCGCTCCAGAAGTCAACAACTTCCTGGACGAATTCAAGAATGCGACGTTGCTTTATGAAGATTCCATCATGGAGCTGACGAAGCAAATCCATACCGATATTCTTGAACGACTGAATCTTGCGCAAGGCACGCTGGACGTGAAGAACGACGAGACGATGGATCGCGTCAATCACGTCATGGATCAGATTCTTCGCGAACGCCGCCATGAAATTCCGTCTCGGATTCCGTTGAACACTTTCCGGCAAGCACTTATGGACGAACTCATTGGCTACGGGCCGATTTCGCCTGTGCTTCGTTCGCCGCGTGTGTCCGAAATCATGATCAACGGTCCGGACCACATCTTCGTCGAAAGCAAGGGAAAGATTTTCGAAAGCGGCATCCGCTTCTTCAGCGAACAGCATTTGCTTTCCATCATCCAGCGAATCGTCGAGCCGTTGGGGCGTCACATCGATGAAGCGTCGCCAATGGTCGATGCACGTCTGCCCGACGGCTCGCGTGTGAACGCCATCATCCCGCCGTTGGCGTTGCAGGGCGCCTCCGTCACGATCCGTAAGTTCTCCGACAAAAAACTGACGACGGACGACCTTATTAACTTTGGTAGTATGACGAGAGACATGGCGTTGTTCTTGGAGGAGGCTGTCCGTTCCCGTCAGAACATTCTTGTTTCGGGTGGTACAGGTTCTGGTAAGACGACCTTGCTGAACGTGCTTTCGCTGTTCATTCCGAAAGGCGAACGCGTCATCACGGTGGAAGACTCCGCCGAATTGAAACTGGACCATCCGAATCTCGTCTCGTTGGAAGCGCGTCCTGCCAACATTGAAGGCAAAGGACGTATCACCATTCGAGATTTGGTCATCAACACGTTGCGTATGCGGCCTGACCGTATCATCGTCGGTGAATGCCGTGGCGCGGAGGCGCTGGACATGTTGCAGGCCATGAACACGGGCCATGACGGTTCGCTGACGACTGCGCACGCCAACAATCCGCGCGACGCGTTGACGCGTCTTGAAAACATGGTCATGATGGCGGGCTTCGATCTGCCGTCGAAAGCGATTCGCGAGCAAATTGCGTCCGCGTTGGATTTGATTGTCCAGCAGACGCGTCTGCCGGACGGTTCGCGTAAAATCGTCCAGATCTCGGAAGTCACTGGCCGTGAGAATGATGTGATTCTTCTGCAAGATATTTTCACCTTCAATCAGACGGGAATGGACAATGACGGAAAGGTCCAAGGATACCATTCCGCGACAGGCAACATTCCCTTCTTCGTCGAAGAGCTCCGCCAAAGCGGGCGGCTCAAGCTCGACATGTCCGTTTTCGTTCCCAAAGCGTGAGGTTCGTCATCATGCCGCAACAAATGTTAGACAACCACAACTTCATTACATTAGCCCTCGTGTTCACCGCGACGGCGCTTTTCGCGTTCCTGGCCATCGTGACGCTGTTCAAGCGGTCGCAGGAGAAATACGAAATTTCCGGAAACGCCACTCACAACGCCATCATCAAGAAAATCATTGATCCGGGCAAGTTGCTGCGGATGCGTTTTTCCTGCGCCATGCTGATGGCGGCGATCATCCTGCTGATTCTCGTCTCCGTCAACGTTCTGAATCCATTCATCTATGTGCCTGTGGCCATTGGTGTCGGCATTCTTGGCTACATGCTGCCGTATTGGTTTTATCTGTGGAAAGGCTTGCAGCGCAAGGAGAAATTCGAAAGCAAACTACTGGATTTGACGATGGGACTGGCCAACGGCATGAAATCCGGTCTGGCCTTCCCGCTGGCGTTGGAAGCGACGTCCAAACGTATTGGCGGCCCGATGCAGGAAGAACTCGCCGTCGTGTTGCGCGAATACCGTCTCGGTCTTGAACTTGCCGAATCGTTGGATCGTCTTAATCAGAGAATGCCATGTGAAGACCTCCATCTGCTCGTCACGACCATCAAGCTGACGACGAAATCCGGCGGTTCGCTGGTCGATGTTCTCGAAAAAATGGTCGATACGATTCGCAGCCGCACAGAATTCCAGGAGCGGCTGAAAAACATGACGGCGGCGGGCCGTTTCGAAGCCATCGCGATGTCCTGCGCGCCAGTTCTTGCCTTTATCCTATTATATTTAGTCGATCCGGATCTGATGGGGCCGATGCTGACGACGAAGCTCGGGTGGTGCGGCATTGCCGCGATCGCCGCGTTGGTGTCCGTCGGTTTCTATATCATCAACAAAATCGTGACCATCGAGGTGTGACGCCATGGGAAATTCGCATATAGCCATTTACGTCATCGTTTTCCTTGCGGTTTTCGTACCGTATGCGTTCCTGCAGATGTGCTTGGGGACGAGGAAGTCGAAGCCAGAGGATTTTGACAGTTGGAATCTGCCGCCGTTGTTCAAACATTTCTACTGGCTGACGTCCATGCTGGCGGATTCCGTCGGCGTGAAGATGGCGGAACTGCAGCCTGTTCGTACAGCGAAAATCCGCACGCAACTTGTTCAGGCAAGCATCAAGCTACCAGCTGAACATGTCTATGCGTTGGAAGCATTTATGGCGATTTTCGGAACGATTGTTCCCGCGATTCTCGTCCTGTTGATCACGAATCGCGTCGGCTACGCCGTCGGCGCGGGGCTGCTGTGCGGCATTCTCGGTCTGATGACGCCGTCGATGAAAGTCGCGAAACTGGCGGAAGACCGCATCACGGCGATCATCCACAGCCTGCCGTTCGCGATTGATTTGATTGGCGCGGCCATGCGGTCCGGCCTTGATTTCTCCGCCGCCATCCGCTACTACGTCAACACGGAGAACAAGAGCAATCCGTTGGCGATCGAATTCGGCGTCATGTTGAAGCAGATGGAGCTCGGCAAAAACCGCATCGAGGCGTTGGAAGACATGGCGCGGCGTATCGAAAGCGATGATTTCACGTCGTTTGCGGGTGCGGTGGCCCATGGCACGGAAATCGGTGCGTCCATCGTCGAAACGATGAAAGTCCAGGCGGAGGAGATGCGGCGTGCGCGTTTCAACATCGCGGAACGCAAGGCCGCCCGTGCGCCGTCCATCATGATTCTGCCGATTGCCGTTTTCATCATGCCCGCGATTTTCATCGTCATCGGCATTCCTGTTTTGCTTAAGATTTCATCCAGCGGCCTCGGAGGGCTCATGAAATGAAATATCAGATACGTTTCACGCAAGGCGAAATCGCGGGAAAGTGTTTCCCGCTTTCACAAGACAAGGCCCTCACCATTGGGCGCTCCCATTCGAACGAATTGAAGCTTTCGTCTCCGGATGTGTCTGGGCGCCATGTAGTTCTGATGCTGACGGATGAAGGCGTCGCCATGGACAACCTGTCCTCCCGCGTGACAATGGTCGATTCCAAGGCGCTCTCCGCCGCTGAGCGGGTGACGCTTATGGCCGGCCAGACGGTCACGATGGGAAGCGTGACGGCGTTCACGTTGGAATGCCTGCCGGACACCGCTCCCGCCGCCGCGCCGCAGCCCGCTGCCGCCAACGATGACGACGAACAGACGGCGCTTCC
>JAFZAB010000214.1 GCA_017548425.1 Victivallales bacterium | reverse complement strand
GCGGCGTCCTGCGCAAGCAGATAGATATTCTGCTCCGCAAACGGAATTTGCAGAGATTCGATGTCGGAATTGCTTGTGACTTTTTTCAGAAGAAGCATGGTCGGACGATAGTTGAGTCGTGGTTATTCTTCAAGACGCGTGGCGTAGCTGAGCATGGCCAGATCGTAGATGACGTTCGCGATGAAGGCGATGAAGAAGAGGGCGGTCATGGCGGGCGTCGCGAAGGAGCCGCCAATCATGAGGAAGGCGAGAATGCCGCCGATGGCGGCGTATAGTACGAGAACGACGGCGTTGGCTTGGTTGGAGCGTCTGGCGGCCGTGCTGCGGAAGAACGGGAAGGTGATCATGGGAAGGAGAATGGCGATGAAGAGAAACGCGAGAATCCGCGCGTACAGCGGAACGGTCGCTTCATATGCTGAGACAGACGGGGCGGCTGGTTGTTCCGCAACAATGGGCGTTACTTGCGCATCTTGAGGCGGTTCCGCCACGGTTGCGTTTTGCGTCGATGAAATGGTTCCCGTGAAAGACGGTTGCATGGTCTGCGCGTCGATGAGATGGAACTGGCCGTTGATGACGGCGGAATCGTCATTAGTGGTTTCGAAGGCGGTCAATTGGCCCCAGATGACGAGATCCGTTCCGGCCTGGGTGGTGGCGTTTGTGGCTTCTTCCAGTGTGGCGTGTGTCGGAATGCGGAGATGGAGCTTTGCGCGGATACGGTCGATCAACGGGACTTCCTCCAAATCGAGAATGCCTGTGGAAAGTATCTGATTGCGGAGCGAGTCTGAAACATAATTGGTCGGATCGTTGTCAAAGTGCAGCAGGATGGCGGTTTTGGCGGCGCCTCGGTTCGCGCGGATGTCCTCCATCATGCGTTTGACGGCGGCGTCCGCCACTTCCTTGCGGGAGGCGGCGAGCGGCATGGCGGACGGCGTCAGCCAATACCATGCCGTCACGCAGAACAGACAGGCGAATACGACGATTTTGACGATGTTGAAGACAAGTTTGAACATAATGGCGACCTCCTTTTTGAAAGGCGATGAAGTTTTTGCATAATACTAATATAGACATAAGTTGAGATTTTCTCAAAAACATTTATTGTATTTGTTTAAAATGATGAAAATAGCCGTGGAAAATCACATTCGGCCTCTTTGAGGCCTTCGTGTTTTTAGAAAATTGTCATTGTTTTTTATATTGAGTTGTAGGATGAGAGGCTAACGCAGGAAAAAACACACGATGAACGAAACGGAAAAACAATATGGCAGGACATGGCAGTCCGTCTGCGACGAATTCTTTTCGACGCAGCAGGCGAGCTTCCAGGAGTCGCCGTGTCCGTTGCCGTCGATGCGTCTTCCGCTTTGGCTGCGGGCGTTGTTCTATCGTCCGGCGGCGGATGCCGCCGCGTTCGACGACGCGGAGATGGACATCACGGAAGACGTGTTGTTCCATTTTGCGGAAAACGGTCGAAAAGATGTTCGTTTGAAGGCGCGCGTCCATCGGATTCCCGTCGGCAAAAAAGGCTGTTTCCGTGTTGTCAGCGCGTTCCTTTCGCCTGAGAGCGAACGGCTTGCGGATGGCGGCGATGTGACGCTCCTGCGCGAATACGTTGAACGGAAATACGAACTGTTCCGCCGTGAGGAAGGCGTTCCGACGTTGCATTATTTCTTTATTATCGGTTCAGAACGGCCTTTTGACCAAGGCTGCCAGGCGTTGGCACGGCCGACGGTTGTGCTCTGCCATCCGCTGGAATCCGGCCTGTGGGATTTCCGTCTGCCGCGTGGCGAGATCGACATGCCGACGGCGGAATTCCTGCTGCATGTCCTGCCCGGCATGCGCGAATCGTATGCGGACGCCATGGCGGCGGAAATCGACCATTGGGACAAAAATAGCTTCATCACGCAAGACGCTCTGCGCGAACGTCTTCGGCTGGATTCATCGACCTATCATGGCTTCCTGTCGCGTTGGCTGGACACGTTGTTCGCACGTGGCGGTTATGGCCGCGATTCGCGCGGCTACATCTATGGTCCGGGCATGACGTTGCCGCCGCGCAAATGGGCGATGCACTGCCGCCGTTATGATTTGACGTTTCTTAGAGTGTTATTGGATAACGCGTTATGCTTCTTGATGATCCTGCTGATCATCGCTTTGAATGCGTTTTGGATTACCGGAAACATGGGCGACAACAACTGGATAAAAGCCGCATGGCTGCTGCCGGCTCTGCTGGGGCTCGCCTGCCAATGGAATATCTGGCGATTGCGAAACCGTAGCGTCAGATGATGGAAGATTAAGATTGCCAACAATTTAACATAAAGGACTGCAACAACTATGGTACTGCCGGATTTTCTCATCAGACTGCTGGAGATTTTGCATTTGAAGGACTCCGAGGAGACGAAGCTGAAGAAACGGATCGCGCAATGCGATGAAAACATCCGCTCTTTGAACCAAGGCCTTGAAGGGCAGGTGAAAGCCATCAAGGATATGGAAGCGGAGTTTCTCGAATTGAAAACGCAGTATGACGCGGCTAGTGGTGCCGTCCGCGAAACGCTTGCCGTTCGCATGAAGAATATTCTCAAGCAGCGTGAACGCATGAGCGAACAACGTCAGATGGCGGCACAGCAAATGAATGCCGAAATGCTTGTCCGACACAATCTTACGCTCCAGTTGGAGCATCGCCAGCATCCGGACAACCATGATTTGGAAGAGATTCGCGACGAAAAGATGGACATCATCGATGACTTGAAGGAGCAGGCGAAGACCATCGAAGATTTGGAGAAGACGACGCTGAAGAAGACCGAAAAAATAGACGAAGACTTCGACAAGGCCTTGCAGGCCGCCGAAGACGAATTCAAAGACGTGGATTTGTCTTTCTCCGCACCGAAGCCTGAAAAGAAGGAAAAAGAAAAAGAGAAGGATGAGGCTTAATCCCTCTCCGCCGCTTCGCGGCACCTCCCCCACTGGGGGAGGCAAGGTTTGTTTTCAAGACAATTTTTATACAGAAAGGAGCCATCATGGGATTGTTTGATTGTTTCAAATCAAAATCGGAGCGGGAGCGTGAACAACGCCGCGAACGCCGCCGCAATGAACGCAGGGTGGAACAGGACATCGAAAAGTTCGACGAGGCGATCGCCAAACTGACGGAAGAACGCACAAAAGTCTGGAATCAGGCCCGCGAACTGTTGAAGAGCGGCCGTCGCGCAGAAGCACAGCGGACGTTGCTTTTCTATAAAAAGTACGACATCGCCATCAACAAACTGGAAAAACAGAAGGTCTTCCTCAAGAGCCAGGCCTTGCAGGTCAGCACGGCAGGCAATGTCAACACGACGTTGAACGACATCAAGACGATGGCGGCCGATCATGACATCGATCCCGACAAGCTGGCGGAAAGCCTCGACGATGTCGAAATGATCGCGGAGGACATTCTGGATTCCGACAAGGTCATGAACAAGGCATTTGACAAGGACTTAGATCATATGGCGCAGGAAGTCGCCGCCGGCGACATCAGCTACAAGGATGATGAACTGATGGCCGCTTTGGAAAACGAATGCGCGGCGGAGGTGCTCGGCCCGAAAGTCGCGGAAACGCCTGTGACGGACAAGCCTGTGAGCCATGACGACATCAGCGCGGGCGCGGAGCGTCTGAAGAAGATCATCAGTGAGAAGTAACTCGTTGTCGCGCATGGAGTTGACGCAACATGAGCAATTTCAATTACGAAAAGAAAATAGAGCATGAGAAAGCGGCGGAAAAGGCGTTGATGGAAGACGATTTCCCGTCGGCGTTCTATCATGTCGCGGAGGCGGCGAAATTCGCCTTAGCTCTTGCGAATCAATGCACAGGGCGGTTGCGCGATGCTTATATGAGCAACGCGAACGAGCTGATGGATCTGGCGGAAAAATGCAAAGGAAAATGCGCGAAGCGAAGCGGCGGCGAGAAGATGAGCGTGGAGGGCGACGAATCGAAAAAGCTGAACGATTGCCGCGTGGAGCGTCCATCCGTCCGCATGGCGGACGTGGCGGGCATGGATAATGTGAAACGGCAGATCCGCCTGCGGATGATCGAGCCGTTGCAGCATGCGGAGGAGGCCCGCAAGCACGGTCTGAAGGTCGGCGGCGGCATCCTGCTGTACGGCCCGCCCGGAACGGGCAAGACGTTCATCGCGAAAGCGGTGGCGGGCGAACTGGATCTGCCGTTCTACACGATCACGGCGGCGGACATCTTCGGAAAATACGTCGGCGAGTCGGAAAACAATATCCGCACGCTGTTTGAAGAGGCGCGGAAGAATCCGTTGTCCGTCGTTTTCATCGACGAATTGGAGACGATTTTCCGCAAACGGACGGGCGACATCCATGAGACGACGCAGAAGGTCATTTCCGTCATTTTGCAGGAACTGGACGGCGTGAAGGACGGCAAAAATCCGTTCCTTCTGCTTGGCGCGACGAATGCCCCGTGGATGATCGACGAGGCGTTCATGCGGACGGGCCGTTTCGACGTGAAGGCGTATGTCGGTCTGCCGGATCTTCCTGCGCGCGAACAGATTATCCGCAACGCCTTCAAGCATGTGGAATATCCCGTCGATGAAGACGCTATCATGTATTTGGCGTCCGCTACGGGCAAATGCAGCGGCGCGGACATCAACGGCATCGTGCAGTCCATCCGCCAGACGGCGTTCGAACGCCATGCGGACCGTTACACGATCGAGCTGTTCCGCGCATGCACGCAGCACATTACGCCGTCGTGTAACGAAGAGACGCTTCGCAAAATCGAAGAATGAGAGAGGCAGAACGAAATCACGCGGGAGTAGGTGGGACGGAAGATGTCGAAGAAGAGAAAGGCAGAACAGAGCGAAGCGTTGACGGTGGCGCGGCGGGAGCTGGCGCCGTCGTTCGGCGTGACGTTGATGCGCGGCGAAAACGGCCGCGTCTGCCTGCCTGTGAAGACGGAATTGGCGAACGACACAGCGGCGCAGGAGGCGGTCGTCGTGCGCGTTTTGCCGCAAGGCGTCCGCCGCGAAGTGCTGAAACAGTTGCAGGCGGAGGAAGAACGCCGTTCGCCCGCGCAATGGGCGTTGATCATCGCCGTTCTGGCGGTTTCGCTGACGATTGTCTGGCGGTATTTTCCCGTCCAGCCTCCGATGGAGTCTCTGGATACGAAGATGGAGATCGATACGACGGAAATTCCGCGGAACAGCGAGTATTACGGCCTGTATGTTCTTTCAAAGGAACGGTTTGAGTCTCAGAAATACGCCAAATGCGCGGACGAACTGGCTCCGAAGATTCCGGAACTTCTGGACAGGCGTAGCCAGTTGGGCGAAACGCATGACCGCCTGCTTTATTATTTCTTCGAATCCGTCCGCGTGGGGCGAGTCGGTTCGGGAACGAGACGCATGGCGGAGAAGTACATCGACGTGTTTGCTTCGTTAAACCATGACGAAGTGAAATGGGACATCATGCGTGTGAAATTGTGCGCGAAAGAGTATCTGAACGTGGAATTGCTCCATTCGCGCCTCAGCCAGGGCCGCTACAAGCATATCTGGCAGCGGAAGTTGAGTGAAAACGAATTGTGGATCAATCGTGTCCGACCGCTTGTGGAAAGCATTGAACGGCAGGCAAACGCCACTGACAGCACGGAGGAGACGCTGGAGAATCTCTATCAGCTGAAATATTCGCTGGCGTGTCTGTTGACGGCGCGTTGGATGTTGGAAGGCGGAAAGGGAAAGAGCGTATTTCCAGACGATTACGGCGATCCAGGCGTGGCCAGCCGCGAAGAGGCGATGCGGATCTGCCGCGAGACGGAGGACCGTTACCGCCCCGTTGGAAAAGTGAAACGGGAGCTCGTGGAGTATCTGCGGTTGCGGAAGTTCATCGCGGAGACGGTGATGGCGCAATCGAAGAACATCAATCGTTATTATTGGAATGGCGAGACGCATTCCACGAACGAGGCGTTGAGAATGGAAATCATGCAGGTGAACACGCGGTTGGAAAAAGGCGCAGGGCAGTAATCTGGAAAACTAGAATTCTAGAATTCTAGATGCCTAGCCTTCTAGATAATCAGAATAACAGAAAGCAAAAACAAATGACGCAGCAACTGGTGACAACGGCAAGACATGGCTTGGACTGGATCTTCCAGCCGCGCCACCATGCCAACGGCATATCGAGCTTCAGCGACAAGAAGTTCTATGTCGTGCTGTTTCTGTATCTTGCGTCGTTTCTTGTGTTCGCGCATGATCCGTTCTTCCATCAGCATGGTGCGTTTGTCTATCAGCAGGGCTTGGTGACGCTGCTGTTGGCGGCGGTCATCGCCGCTGCCTTCAACTGGGAGATGTGCCTTTTCGGCAAGCCCGTGGGGGCGAATCTGTTGTTGCATGTCATACAAGTTTTTCCGCTGTCGCTGTTTATGGCGAGGATTACGGCGAAGGCCAGCGTTCCAAACGAACCAGAGTCGCTTTTCGGTTATGCGGTGGAGATGGTGAAAGGATGGTCGAACCGATTGTTCGGCGATGTTATCAATGGAATTCCCGTGTGGGTGACGGATTTGTTTACGAACTGGCGGATTTGCATCCTGTTGGCGTTCGTGCTGTTCTTCCTGTGTTTCCGCAACTTGCCGCTGAAGGTGGCGTCCGTTGTCTGTGCGTTGCTTGTGCCGTTTGCGAGCGTCATTGCGAAAGGGCCAGTGGGTTATTTGCTGCCCGGCATGATCCTGCTCGGCGGCGGCATGGCCATGCAGTTCTGCCGTTACGACAAAATCCTCTATTTTGAAAATATCTTCCATCGTCTGCGTGCTTCCACGAGCCTTGATTCGATGCTGGCGGCTGTCATTTTGCGGACGATGACGGATTTGCAGAATCAGACACGCATGTCCGAAAAGAATCTGCTCAGTCTCGTTCGGGCGGAATACGATCCGGACGACAAGATGTCGCCTTCTGACTTGCAACTGATTGCGGGGGAAGTGCTTCAGCGGATGGTCTATGAATACGATCTTGTCGTCATCCGCGGCGATGCGGAAGGACTCTTCCTTCAGGCAAATGCGCTGTTGCACTGTCACGACAGCCTGCTGACACAGTTGGCCGTCTTCCCGCGTGTCGTGTTGGCGTTGACGGCAGCGGCCGTCTGGGTGTTGCTGCCTGTGGATTTGATTCCGGATTCGCTCCCGTTTTTGGGAATGCTCGACGATGTGACGGTGGCGATTTTTTCCGGAATCGTCCTGAAGAATTCGGTGGAGGGCCATGTTCAGCGTCGGCAGTGATTTCAGCCGTGGCATCGGCTATGTGTTCAAAGGCATCATGGGCTTTTGGAAGCGACCACGCCTGTGGGTTTACGCGATTGTTCCATTTATCTGCGTAAAGGTCTTGTTCGCAGGTATTTCATACTACGTCATGAATTCGCACGTCAAACCGTTGGTCAATCGGATGACAGCGATGATTTCCAGTTGGGGACTGGAGAATCTGGCCATCGTGGCGGGCTTCATTGTGCATTGGGTTGCGGTCATCGCATTCTTTCTGTTCATGGCGTCCATAACCAGCATGCTGTTCGAAGTGTTTGGCGGCGTATTCTTTACGTATATGGTTCGACGCTATGAACATATGATCTATGAACGGCCATTGGAGCCGCCTGTCACATGGCGGCAGGACATTTTGAACACGTTGGGCTGCGTCGTCTATTCTGTTGGAACGGTGATCTTGAACATTCCGATTCTGCTGTTGGGCTTTGTGTTTCCGTTTTTCGCGCATGTCTTGGCGGCTTGGCTTGTCGGATATCGCTATGGCGTCAGTTATTGTGCGGAGTCAGGCTTCAACAAAGGATGGTCCATCGCGTTGTTGCAACAGCGTTTCGCAGGGCACCGGGCTGTCCTGCATGGCTTCGGTATGATGGTTTTCCTGCTGTTGATGATACCATATATATCCATCCTGCTGATTCCGGGCTTCGTCATCGGCGGGACGATATTGGTGAATGAAGAAGCTAGAAGCTAATGCTGAATGCTGAATGCTGAATGAATAGTAGGTTCTAGGTGCTTTAGATGCTCTAGAAGTGCTACTGATCAGAGGAGGAGCTGTTTTGGGGGAAAATTATGGCAAATCCATGTTTAAAGGATATATTCTTTGCAATGAAGTGGTGAAAGAAGGTATTTTTGCTTGAATGGAATATGGATAGACAACATGACATGAAAGGGTTGATTTCGGATAATGGCTTTCCCGCGCCGACGGAGGAGGAGCTTCGGAATATCTTCGCAGCGTCTTGCGTGGAAGCCACCGCACGGGAAACCGGTTGCACGGCGGCGGAGATGTATCGCCAGATGAAGGATGCCAATCTTTTTGCCGAACTGATCTACCCATGCTATGAGACCTTGCACACGCAGAGCCGTCGGATTGTGACGGAAGATATTCTGACCGCCTTGCGGACACGTCAGAAAAGGACGGCATCATGAGAGTGTATCACGGTAGCACAATGGTTGTTGAACATCCGCTTGTCCATGTCGGACGAAAAGGACTGGATTTCGGGCTGGGATTCTATGTGACGGATATCCGACAACAAGCTGTCGCATGGGCGGATCGTATGGCTCGTGTGAGCAATGTTCACGGCATTGTGAACAGTTATGAACTTGATATGGAAAGAGTCCGACGTGAATTTTCCTGCAAGACTTTCCTTGAATATGACGAGCAATGGCTTCAGTTCATTGTTGAAAATCGTTTGGGCATGAACAATGGAATGGCGTTTGATTTGGTGGAGGGCGGTGTTGCCGATGATCGTGTCATCGATACGGTGGAAGCCTACATGGCTGGCATGATGCCATTGGAAATCGCATTGCGCAACCTTGCGATGCATCGTCCGAACAACCAGATATGCATCCGCAACCAACGTATTGTGGATACGTGTGTTGAATTTGCAGGCAGTCAGGAGATTTGAGTCTTATGCTTAGCGATTTGTTGATGTGGAACAAAATCGGGCGGATCGTCACGTTGCTGTCAAAACGGCTTGATATCTCTGGCGAACGTGCCTTGGACATTTTCTATACATCCAAGACCAATGAACGGTTGCATGATCCATCGACGTTCCTCTATGGTTTTTCTGATTTGTACATCGTCGATGAAATCATCATGGAACTGCAAGAGAGGATAGAAGCGAATGCTGAATGCTGAATGCTGAATGAATAGTGTGAGTTAGAAGCATTAAACCTAAATTAAGCAGTTAACATATAAAAATAATCATAAGATGCTATTCATAAACGACATGCAATGAAAGATCAAATCACCCGACGGGTGAATGCGTCTTGTCCGGCAATCTTGTCCGGAACTGGTGCCGACCAGCCCCGGAGGGGCAGAATGTGAGAAACCCCAGGCGAAGCCTGGGGGAGGATGTGGCGTAGAAATACGGCCTCGAAGAGGCCGAAGGTGAATGGCGGCCTATGCATCTTGTTCACATTCAGCCTCTTCGAGGCTGCTGGCCAGAGGAAGGTCTATCCCCCAGGCTTCGCCTGGGGTTTCTTGGATGACGCCTCTTCGAGGCTGGCAAGGATTTTTAACTGCTTTTTTTAGGTTAAAAGCTTTTCCTGAAAAAGATTTTAATAACTGGTAAATCGCCAAAAAGATGATATAGTGAATGGCATTCTCCAAAATAGACGAATGGCATTCACTAAAATAGATGAATGGCATTCACCAAAATACAGGAGCAGGCGGGATGATAACAAAGGAAGAGCTGGGCGCTGTCGTTGCCAGGCAACGACAGTATGAAAAGCAACGGGATATCGGCCAGAAACGAATGCTGGCATTCAACGAGGCGTTGCTGTCGTCTCATGCCTTGGACATAACAGGCGTACGACGTTGCGGCAAGAGCACGTTTCTGACACAGCGGATGCGCGATCTAGGCGAAGATTGGTTCTTTCTGAACTTTGAATCGCCTCAGTTGACATCCTTGGAGCTTCGTGACGCAGGACGACTTGATTCATTGATAGAGGAGGCTGGCACTCGTAATCTGTTTTTTGATGAAGTCGATCAGTTCAAAGGCTGGGAACATTATGTCCGTCAGAAGCTGGACGAAGGCTACAGAATCTGTCTGACCGGTTCCAATGCTTCTTTGCTGGAAGGGGAATTGGGAACGAAATTGACGGGGCGGCATATTTCTCGTGAATTATATCCTTTTGATTACCAAGAATATCTGACCTTTACAAAACAATTGCCTGGACTGGAAAGCACACAGGCGTATATGCGGCAGGGCGGTTTTCCGCGCTTCCTG
This sequence comes from Victivallales bacterium, assembly GCA_017548425.1. Taxonomy (GTDB): domain Bacteria; phylum Verrucomicrobiota; class Lentisphaeria; order Oligosphaerales; family Oligosphaeraceae; genus UBA1407. Next base: position 701 of record JAFZAB010000214.1, on the reverse strand, counting down.
CAAGTGATGGATGAAAGCATTTTCTGGGAATTGTATGACGATATTGTCTATCGTGACGTCATCGTACACAACGGCATCCGGGAAGTTGAATCCCTGAAGAAGCTAGTGGCATATCTGATAGAAAACATCGGTTGCCGTTTTACCGCTTCCAAGATGCTTGAGTCTTTGTCCGTCTCGTGTGCCTCCACTGTTTCTCAATGGTGCGACTGGCTTGAAAAGGCTTTCATGTTCTTTTTCATCCCGGTGTTCAGCGATTCGGTGAAGAAACAACTATTGAATCCACGAAAGGTCTATTGCATCGATACAGGGCTTGAATATGCCATTTCCTCCAGACGTATTCCAAATGATGGAATGCGCTTTGAAAACATGGTGTTCCTTGCTCTTCGCAGGCATTTCAGAAATATCTATTATTACAATGGAAAAGGGGAATGTGATTTTGTCGTCAGCGATCGCCATGCTGTGAGCATGCTCGTTCAGGCTTGCGTTTCTGTGACACAGGATGACATGGAACGGGAGTTCAACGGGTTGCGGGAGGCAATGAAGGAATTTGGTCTGACGGAAGGTTTCATTGTCACGGAAGACCAGACCGATGTCTTTGATGTGGCGGAAGGACGGATTCATTTGCTGCCGTTCAGCAAATTCACGACATTGTTGTGATAGGCTGATAAAGTCCTAAATACCTAGAAAACAACACCGCCTTC
>JAFZAB010000213.1 GCA_017548425.1 Victivallales bacterium | reverse complement strand
GCCGGACGCGAATTTCGGAAGATATTCCTGCTTCTGCTCTTCCGAACCGAATTTCTGAATCGTCTGCGCGATGCTCTGCAAACCGAACAGATTCTGCAACGACGCATCCGCGCGGGAGATGATTTCCGTCATCATCGAATACACCGTGACTGGATAATTCAGTCCGCCATAACGCTTTGCGAGCGTGACACCGCACAATCCAGCCGACTGGATATCCTTCAAATTTTCTATGGTTCCTTTCGCCATCGTCACGACGCCGTCTTTGCAATGCGCGCATTCCACATCGACATCCATGGCGCGCGGCGCAATCTTCTCGCCCGCCATTTCGCCGACGGTCAGAAGCCCAGCCTCATATTGCGGAACCATCTCCGCCGCCGTGCGTTTGTTTTCGCCTTCGCACAGGGGCGTGATCTCCGAAAAGTCAAACTTTTTGAAGTGATAGACCAGATCGTTGTTGTCCGTGTAGAAGTTCATATCCGCCTCGTGTCTGCTAATCGTTTACTGCCAGTTGTTTCCGTATGACGTTTTCAATTCATGTCAGTCTTCGGAATAGAGGATGGCGCCGCATGACGGGCAGAACACCATCTTTCCTTTGCGTGTCTCGTTCTTCAGCTGCGCCGTCACGCTCATATGGCAACGGCCACAAGCCACATCCTCCAAAATGGCGACGCAACCGACTGTCTTCGGATGGGATTTTGATGCGCGAAGACGATTGTAGCACGCCAGATAATCCGTCCGCGGCGCTCCTGCTTCCGCATCCGCCTTGCTGATCGCTTCCAATTCCGTCACGATGGCAGGCCGCTTGGCCGCCTGCGCGGCAATCAGTTTGTCGAAATTCGCCTTGCGTGATTCCAAATCCGCCAAGACGATTTTCGCACGGGCCTTTCCGGCCTCCAAGTCCTTCTCTTTCTGTGCTTTATTGGCGCGAAGCTGGTCGATGAGAATCATCGCCTCAATCTGCTTTTCCTCCAAATCGGCGATGGCTTTGTCCATCATTTCAATCTGCAGGATGGCTGCGCGATATTCGTCATTGTTTTTGATGGTAATTGTCTTGGCCTGGAAGTCACGCTTCTTCTCACGTGCGGTAGTGATCTGCGTTTCAATGCCTTTCGCAGCGACTTCTGCCTGTTTCAGTTCATCCGACGCGGCGGTCAATGCATCCGCTTCCGCTTTGTACTGAAGTTCAGCCTCGGCCTGCCGTTTCGGCAATTCGCCAAGCTGCAATTCCAGTTTCGCGATCTTCAAATCGATATCCTGTAATTCAACCAATTTCTCTACCCACGCTTGCATCTTCGATTCCTCGCTGTTGTTATTTCTTTCCTTTCCCGCCTACATGGAAGCCATCATCCCCTTCCTGCCGAAGCGTTCCAAGAGGATATGGCAAATCCGACACTTGACCGCCGCAATGCGTGGTCATCATCCGTGAAAAAACACATAAATCATACGGCTGGTCATCAACCACGCAAGCAGCCGCAATTTGAGCCAGATACGTATGAATCAACTCTTGATCCGTGCAGATATGGAAACGGGTGGCGTCTCGATCTTTCAACACCTCCCATTTATCTTCCGGCATGAGAATCTTCCCGTCCGGCGTCTGCAGCATGAACTTGCCCGAATACAGGACAATCGTCCCACCCCAGTTGTTCATCTGGCAAACCTGCTTGGCCAACGCACACAAAAGCAACGTCTGTCCGCAACCGCTGAACAAAGCCTCCGGCAGGAAAAACGTCTCCAATTCGAACATCTCGTTGTAGCGCGGCGGCTCGAAATTCTTCTTGTTAAGCAACCGCGCCAAGGCGTCGCTCGATGGCTGACGCATCCGCGACGCATTCAGAAATTCTTCTATCTTCTGATCCAAAGCCATTTCGCTATAGCGTTGATCGTAAATCAACGACAACCGCCGCACGGCCTGCCAAAACGTCATGGATTTCTCATCCAACGCCTCAATGAACGCCGCCTGTTGATGACGCAGACGCGCCACATTGTGCAGTTGCTGTATGCGACGACGCAACCGCGGGTTCTCTTCATCTTGATGCGCCGCTACGAACGCATCCAAATCACCGCGCTTCAGCATGAACTGCATGGCCGCCAGAGAACTGCGAGAATCCGTGTCCTCCAACAACGTCAGCAATGTCTCATCCGATAGCTTCTCCACGAAACAACTTAGTCCTTTTTCTTCTGCTGTTCAAATTCAAGCTTCTTCTTCTGAATCAGCCTGATGTACTCACGAGTGCTCGAAAACGTGATCATGTCAATCGTCAATGGCTTCGACGGATCCTTCGGCAACCACAGCCGCTCGACATTGCCGCAACCCGCGTTGTATGCGGCCAACTGCAATACTTCGCGATCTTCCCGGCCAGGCCACAGACGGCTCGACCACGCAAGATACCATGCGCCAATCTCCAAATTCAACTCTGGATCAAACAACGCATCCTTCTTTGGAATGTCTCGTTTCTTCGCCTTGGCCCAATCCGTCACCGCGCCGTCCATCAGCTGCATCAGACCGATTTCGCCTTTCTTTCCGACACGGCGATTATCGAACTTCGACTCCTTCCAGACCACCGCCTTCAGCAAAGCGGGAGACACGTTCTCCTCTTTGGAGACACGGTCTATCAACTTGTCCAATTCTGCTTCGCTGATCTGCCGTTTTCCGCAGCCGCAGAGGGACAGGACGGCCAACATGGCCAACATCATCATTGCAATTGTCTTCTTCATAATCTTTTCTTCCTCCTTTTGTTAATCCCGTGAATCCTCATGGATTCTTCCCTAATATAACTCCCTTTGCCATTCAAGCCAGAAAACAGGGCTCTTTTCCTTATTAAATAATAGAAAAGAGACCGCCTACCGCTTTATTTTTCGCATTCCGCGGCTATACTTCTCTCCAAACAAGACTCACGTCAATCGGAGATTTCAATCATGGACATGGCTTTTCTTGGTGACAGTATCACGCTGGGCTACGCACTCGACGACAAGGCCGACCGTTTCACCACGCTTGTCTGCCGTCAATTCGACTGCAACGAACTCAATTTCGGCATCACGGGAACGTTGGTGGCAGAGGCCGGCCTGAACAGAACAGATCATAAAGACTACGTCCATAGGTTGCCACTCATAAAAGACGCCGATGTCGCCATCATTTTCGGCGGCACGAACGACTACTTCTGGGCGGATCACCCCATTTATCCTCCCAAATCATTGAAAACTAAAGAAGAACAGACATCAGTCGAATATTTTGCCAATGCCATTCGAGCCATTTGCGATTATTGCAAAACAGAACGCAAAGGCAGGTTGTCACTTCTTGTCGCCCCCTACCCACATCATGGTACTGGAAACTATTTCGGCGGAGCCACTTGGAACACATCATCCCAACATGACACGTCTGAGAAAAATTTCAATGGCCATGTCCTGCAAGACTATGTGGATGAAATCAACCACGCCGCCCATGCGGCAGGACTACCCGTCTTAGATCTGCATCAGACCAAAGGCTTTGACTGGCGGAAACACACCATCGACGGTTGCCATCCAAATCCTCTTGGGCACCAATGGCTTGCGGAGCAAATCATGGCCGCTTTGAAACGGCTTTTATGATGATGCATGCCTACGGGACAAGATGGCAACATCCTGTCCCGCAAGATGATAGACATTCTGCCTCACGGCTTCATGAACGTGCAATACTGCCCGTTGTGTTCCTGCGCGATAGCGTCCCACACGGCGGGACGTGCCTCCGGTTTACGCGGCGACGGGAAGTAGAAATCCTTCTGGACGCAGGTTGCCACAAAGCGGTCTGGCAGTTCGCGGAACAGGACATAGCCGATGTCGCCCCAATGCCCCGTTGAAGGCAGGCCGAGCGTACGATGGATTTTCGTATGCTTATAGTCGATCCGCGTCCATGTCTGAATCCAGCGATGTTCATGGCCATGGATAAATCCCGCGTGTTTTGGACAAGAGAACAAAAAGTTGTTCAGGCCTTGCGTTCCGATTTTCAATTCACGCCCCGCATGATGCGCCCCTAGGAAGAATGGACGCTCCCACTTCGGAAGGCTTTCCGCCAACCAGTCCTGTTGCTCCTTGCTCAACATGCCGCCGACGGGATTCGCTTTGTCCTTTCCTTCCTGCAATGAGTCCAGCATGATGAAATCCGCTCCGGGCAACGGCACAACGGACACAATCTGCCCTGGAATTTTCGTAGTCTTTTCATACTGAGGATATTGCGCAAGGAACGGGCCACGTTTATCATGGTTGCCCATGCCGATGGTCACTTTGATACCGGCGTCCTCCAACTGTTTGATATAGGGGTATGACGTGGCGTAATCCGCCGCCCGTCCGAACAACCATGCCAAGTCGCCGAAAATGAACGCTCTAGCAGGCAACGGATTCATTTTGAGAATTTCCGCGACCCATGCCTCGAATTTCCCTATCTGGTGTTTCTGGCCAATCGTGTCGCCGTTGATATGAACATCCGCAAAGAAGACGGACAGATTCTGGTCATAGTCCTCAGGCTCCTTCGCGAAAAGCTTCATAGGCTTCATCAAACCAGCGACAACAGTCGTGGTCGTCAGGAAAGACAGGAATTCTCGTCTGGTCAATGGCATCATGCATCTCCTTTCATATTGAGGGTAGGAATTTTCAATAGTATAGCACAAGTCACGCAGAAAAACATCCTCTTGACAGCAAAAGTCCATGAAAAAACATTGAAAACCGCGAAATGCATTTGATTTTTGAAAATCCCGCCCTACATTAAGGGCATTGTCATTGAGCGCGCATAGTTCAGTTGGTTAGAACGCCATCTTCACACGGTGGAGGTCACTGGTTCGAGTCCAGTTGCGCGCACCATATAAAGCCCAATTTTCCCCAAAAATTGGGCTTTTTATTTGTCAATGTTTTGTAGTTTTATACTCAAATATCACTTACTGTAACATTCAATAACATACAGATAAAAACGTAACAAAAACGTAACACCTTGTAACAAGATATTTTTGTTACGTTTTATAGCCTAACATATTGGTATTAAACATATTATATTATATAAATTGAGTTTTTCACACATAATCAATTGAAAATCAACACGTTATATAATATTATACTCAACCGAGAAAAAACGACAGACCGAGAGGCCGTCATGGGCTTCATCATTCAATGCGTCATGCCCCCATTCCGTCACGCCCTGCATGACTCCGCTGGCTGGTTGATGTCAGCGGAGAGGCAAGCCAGATCATGACCGAGAGGCCGTCATGGGCTTCATCGATGTCAGCGGAGAGCATGACCGAGACGCAAGCCAGATCATGACCGAGAGGCCGTCATGGGCTTCATCGTTCAATGCGTCATGCCCCCATTCCGTCACGCCCTGCATGACCCCGCTGGCTGGTTGATTTGCTGAAGAGGTCAGCGGAGAGGCAAGCCAGATCAAAACCGAGAGGCAAGCCAGAGCATGACCGAGAGGCAAGCCATGGGCTTCATATTTCAATGCGTCATGCCCCCATTCGGTCACGCCCTGCATGACTCCGCTGGCTGGTTGTTGTCAGCGGAGAGACAATCCACATCATGACCGAGACGCAAGCCAAACCGCGCAAAGGAAAAAAATTAAAAATGCACACGCGCGCGATCACACGCGCGCACCCGCTTAAATGTCATTGAATATAATATATATTATATT
>JAFZAB010000212.1 GCA_017548425.1 Victivallales bacterium | reverse complement strand
TTGATGCCGCGCGGCGCGCACTGGTCGGAATACGGCGACCACGGGGCCGGGCCGAGCCACATATCCCAATCGACATCCGGATTCGGGGCGGATTCCGTTGCGATGTCTTGAATCTTCCGTTCACCGCCACTCCACTGCGCGAAGAAACGATGCGGATGGGAGGGACCGCCGAGATTCGCGGGGAAGTTCGCGATGTCCGTGTTGTTCTGCGCGGAGGCATTGCCGTAGTTGCAATCAACGTATTTGATCTTGCCGATAAAGCCGTTGCGGACGATCATGCAGGCCGTCCTGAACTCGCGCCATGAACGCTGCATCGCGCCAGTCTGGAAAATCCGCTTAAACTTCTTCTGCGCCTTCATAACGAGAACCGACTCTTCGACTGAATACGTCAACGGCTTTTCGCAATAGACATCCTTGCCGGCCTTCATGGCCGCGCAGGAAATGTAGGCATGCCAATGGTCGGGAACCGCGATGCAGACGGCGTCGATGTCTTTGTCGGCGATGATGTCACGGAAGTCAGCGACGGCCTTGCATTTGGCCAGTTTCGCCTTTTTGTTTTCTTTATAGTAGTTGTTGACGAACTCCGCGGCGGCTTCACGACGGGTCTTGTCGCAGTCGCAAACCGCTTTCACGACGACCTCTTCCTGCTTGATGAACTGCGGCACCAGCACTGTGCGCCCCTGGATACCGTAGCCGATGAACCCCATGCGGACGATTTTGGCCGCTTCTTTCTTTGCTTTTTCTGCCATGTGATGAAGTCCTTTATTTCGTTGCACAATACTCGCTTGCTCAATCACTCTTCAAACTCCAGCCTGAAGAGAACGGCGAATAAAACCTACAATAATATATTCCCAAATTAATAAAGTAAAATATAAAAAACTCAAGAAAAATAGTTCTCTGTTTTTCCTTCGGCTTGGATTGAGTTTCTGCCACATCATTGGAAGTGGCTTCATAATCTCTCAATCACCATGAAGTGGATGCCGTCTTTTCACAATAATTTTCCCCCATAAAAACAACAGGATTTTTCTTTATCTCAATATCAAATTGAACATGTGGTAATCTCCATAAAATACTGAAGATGTGATGGACTCATACCAATTTTAGATTATATTAATTCACAAAAACGACCATTACAAGAGAATATCAATGATACAGTCTAACGCTCTTCACGGGAAAAACAGCGCAAGTCCATCACAGCATGAACATATCTACGGTATCGATCTATTGCGCATGCTTGCCATGTACATGGTATGCATGCTTCATCTGCTAGGGCAAGGCGGTGTATTGAAAGCATCGGAATCAAACAGAAGCATTTACTGGATCGCTACTTTTCTGAATATCGCGGCCTATTGTGCAGTTGATTGTTTTGCAATGATTTCAGGTGTTGTTGGTTGCAAGACGCCTTTCATTCCCAAGAGACTCTTTCGCCTTTGGCTCCAAGCATTGTTCTATTCCTTGGGACTGACACTCGTCTTCAAGTTCATTATGCCCGGTTCCATTGGGAAAGGAGATATCCTAAATTCAATGTTCCCATTCAGTACAGGTGGATATTGGTATTTGACATCCTATGCCATCATGTACTTTGTCATTCCAGAAATGAACTTTTTACTTACACATCAAGACAAATCGAATATACGGAAATTCCTCTGGACTTTCTTCATCATATTCTCCCTCATGGCCATGCTGCCTATCCTCCAGCACCTTTCTTCCCCCGTAAAACTGGGCTACTCAGCCATCTGGCTCGCCTACCTCTATATGCTAGGCGGTTTCATCCGTATTTACGGACTAAATGATTTATTCCCTTCATGCATTTCCCGAAGATTATTATTTCAACGATTAACCAAAACTCCGATGGCCTTACTGATTGCATATACTTTATGCATATCCGTTACCTTCTTGCTTTTCTTTGGCGGGCGTATCGCAGTATCGCATAACATCAGCATCGGGAAAATTTGTCAAAGATATGTCTGTTACAACAGTCCAACCATTCTTCTGTCGGCCATCGCCCTTCTGGAATTATTCATGAATTTAAACGTCTCATGCCTAGTGCCTATCATCCGTTTCGCCAGTCCTACGGCATTTGGAGTTTATCTTATTCATGAACACAAGGCAATCAGTTCGCATTTCCTCATTGACAAATTCAAATGGACGATCGACCAACCCGCATGGTTGTTTCCATTCACGATCATTGTTTCAGCACTTATCATCTATACAGTATGCTCATTAATAGATTTTCTACGCCTCCGTCTCTTCAAAAAGTTAAAACTTGTCTAATGCTGAACTGTTTCAAGCCAGCACTTCCAACTATGCATGTATAAAAAACTTGCCAATACCAGTCCTACAATCTTAAGCAAATTTAATACAACTACGGAGCCACTACCGAATTTGCGCCGATGTTCTTCCCATAGCCAACGGAATCCAGAGTCAGGCGATAATCGCGGCGAGACGCATCAACGAAGCGCGGCACACCTGTTATTTCGTTGCAGTTTGGATTCCATTGCTTCAGAAAAACATTGAACGCGGCTTTGTTAAGCAAGCCTTTCTTCGACTGGATTTCACTTCTGATAAAAGTCTTATCGCCATTTTCCCATAGGTTGTTTTCAAACACAGGTCTGTCAGGCTTCCATTCCGTGAAAACGCGCAGGCAGACTTCCGTGCTATTATAAAAGATGTTGTTGCGGAAGACGAAATTTTTGGTCTGCGCGATGTTGTTGTAAGTCATGATATGCGCGCCGTTGGGATCCGGCCGTTGCGCATGGGCCCATCCGTAGCCTGCATCGACAAATGTATTGTTCTCAACCAGAATGTTTTCCGTAATGGAATAATCCGGATTGTTCCAATATTCGAAGGAGTATTCCGCATTCCAGACGGTGTTGTTGCGGTAGGTGATGTTCCGTTCGACGCTTGGGGAATTTTGATTGGGCGCACGGCCTTGGTTCGTCAACGCCGCATCGTAGATTTCCCAGATACGGTTGTTTTCAACGATACAGTCGCTCGCACTGTTCCAAAATTCGATGCCGTTACCGAAACGGACGTTGCGTCCATCCTGTGTCGTAAACTGATGAGCACCGCCTACATATGAAATCTCACAGTTGCGAATCGTGTATCGTTTCGCGTTGGAACCACCGAAGCCGTGGCAGCCCGCATAGCGGATGGCCAGTCCATCGACAATCACATCATGGGCGTTGTCATGGATGGCACCGAACCGCCGCAGGACAAGCTCCACGGACTTATGGCGTTTGGCGGGATTTTCCGGATATTTCAGCAGGATGTTATGCGGCGCTTTGAGATAAACGTATTCGCCGTCCTTCTTGAGATCTTCCGCCTTCCACCGCTTCCATCCGCACGTGGCCGCGCCATGGTCGAAAACGATGTTTCCGACATCGACTGTCGTACGTTCAGCAATCTTATCATCCAACGTCCAGATTCCAGGTGACGCCTCTTTCCAATCCGCCGGATCGCTGGCGGAAACCGACGGCTGGATGAGCGGCAACGGACCATCGCCGTAATGACTGTAAATCAACGGCTTCTCTTCCGAACCACTACGCAGATACAACGTTTCCCGCCAAAGGCCGCCGCGTTTGAACAGCACACGGTCGCCCGGCTGGAATGTGGTCTGGTTCACCTTGCCGATTGTCCGCCATGGTGTGGCCGGTGAACGTCCGTCCAGATTGTCATCGCCATTGACGCTATCGACATAATAATCTCCGATGGCGCAGAAACAGGAAGCCATCATGCAGCTCAAGGCCATCAATTTGATATTCATGCTCATACCCTTTTTTTTGATTAATAGGATGTTAAACAACCATCATTAAAAAATAATGTACCCGCCTATGCAGTCTTTGCAAATCTGCTTCAGGAATACATAAACAATCTTTCACGCCGCAAACTCAATCGCTCTTGTTATAACTGCAAAAGACAGTTGTCCGTCATGTATAATTGGCAAACACAGCACATACCCAATATATTAAAATGACACACAGATACTGCGTTTTGCGCTATGCAATACCCAATCTATTTACAACTTATTAAAAATCATATCTTAAGGAGACCATTGAAATGAAAAAGAATTTAGGCGTGAAGAATTGGATGTTCCCTATGCCCGTGCTGATGATCGGCACATACAATGAAGACGGAACACCGAATATGATGAACGCCGCATGGGGCGGAATCACGATGGAAGACCAGATCACCATCTGCATGGATCCAAGGCACAAGACATGGGCGAACATCGCATCGCGGAAGGCGTTCACCGTCGCCTTCGGAACGGCCGACACCGTCGCCGCCTGCGATTTTCTCGGCATCGTCAGCGGCAATCAAGATGCCGGCAAAGTGGCGAAAAGCGGCCTCACCGCCGTGAAAAGCGAATTTGTCGATGCTCCCGTGATGGCGGAACTACCGCTGGTTTTGGAATGCGAACTGCTTTCCATGAACACAGACAATTGCGATGTGGTCGGCCGCATCGTCAACTGCGCCGTCGAAGAAAGTGCCTTGACAGACGGAATGCCGGATGCAGCGAAAATGAAGCCTATTTGCTTCGACACCTGCCAGCATGTCTATCGGTTGATGGGCGAAGTCGTCGCCACGGCGTTCTCCGTCGGTAAATCTCTGAAGAAGTAAAGCAACAGCACACAGGCAAACGCATTCACGGAGCATAAAAAGATACAGTTCATGGGAACTTTCAAGACACTCGACGAAGCGAGAGAATATTTCAAGGACGACGGCTTTGCCTCCGCAAACGGCATCGTTCTGGAGGAATTGGACGACAACCATGCGTTAACCAGCGTCATTCTGACTCACAACCACCGCAACGCGCTCGGCGGCGTCATGGGCGGCGCGATTTTCACGCTTGCGGATTTCGCCTTCGCCGCGCTATCAAACCAATTGCACATGGGAACAGTCGCCCAGCAGATCAGTATCAACTACCTGTCCGCCCCGAAAGGCGACCGCCTGACGGCGAAAGCCGTATGTAGAAAAAACGGTCGCAATTCATGCGTTGTCAACGTCGATGTGACGGACGACACGGGCCGCGACATCGCGCAATTCGTGGGCACGGGCTTCAAACTGCAATAAATGTACTTGAGGTAATTCAAAAATAAGTGTTTATTTGGCTTGATCTAATTGACCTTAACCATCATTTGTGATTTTCATATTCAGCCTTGGCGCCGGAGGCCGATGAATTCTGTTCGTTTTATATTTTATTTATAATCAGAATTTTATGCATTTCGTCGGCCTCGGCGGCAAGGCTATCTGTGAAAAATCAGTGTAATCTGTGTGATCTGTGGTTTCCTTAACAAAGACATTTGGCGGTTTTGAAATTTCCTCTCCTTGCATTTTTTCAAATCTGCCTTTCAGAACAATGGCTTCTGAAAAATGCCGCTATTTCGCCCTTTTGCATGTTGCCAGATGCGACCGCAAGAACCATTTGGGTGAAGTCTTCATCGCTTGAATTGAAATCAATTCCGTTGATGTCCAGAAAAACGACCGACGTCATCGCACCAGTCCGTTTGTTTCCGTCGATAAATGGATGATTTTCCGCAATATGGAACAGATAGGCGGCGGCCATTTCGTAAATGTCCTTATGGAGCATGACGCCTCCGAATGACATTTCCGGCATGGCGACCGCCGACTTGAGCAAATTGATATCGCGAACGCCGGAACTCCCGCCAAAGTGCTCCAACTGATAGACATGAATCTCATTCACTTCCGGCAAAGTAAGAAATATTGGTTGTGTCATTTGGACAACTCCTCGAATGTCTTGGCGTACCTTTTTCCAATACGTTCAACAGAGTCGCGTACAGCCGACAAACGCTCCGCATCCGTCACAGGAGTCAGTATCAACGACTTACCGTTCGTCGTTATATCAAACGTCGTATTGACGTCTGCATTGATCTGCTCAAGTATGGTGTGATCAATGACAAGTACGGCATCATCACCATCACGTGTGAGAGTCTTCAGCATATTTGTTTCCTTTCAATAGGTTCCGTTATCACATTGTGACAAACAAGATTACACATTAAACATCAATTGCTAAACGATACAATAACAAGCCATTCATCATTCCACAATCTGTTTGGCAAGCCACAGATACGTCATCGGCCCATATTCCGGCGGTGCATCGCCATGACCGTTTTTGATTTTCGGCAATAGGATTTTTGGCCCTTTGAGTTCATTGTAAATTGTATAGACGGAAGATGGCGTGCAAAACGGATCAATGAAACCAACACCAATCATGACAGGTATTTCAATCCGTCTGGCCGCGAACGCCGTATCAAAATAAAGCAGCGTATCCAGATGGCTGCGGAATATCGGACTGGTTCTACTGGAATCAGGCGTATGGCGTCCCGCCAGAAAACCGCCACGATCACCGAAATTCGGAACGCCGCAGAACGCGGCCTTGAATTTATCGGAAAACGCCACCAAATACAAGCCAAAGGCACCGCCATGGCTCGCACCATGATAGACAACACGTTCGGCATCCAGTCCAGGCTGCTTCAACACTTCATCCAGCAGTCGCAGACAGCCTGTCACAGCCGTACGCGTATAAAATTTATTTCTGTCTTCAACACCGAAAAAGATATATCTTCCAAGGCCGATTTCTTTCAGAAACTGACTATGCCTTGCCTTGGCATCGGCCAGATTTTTCTCCGGCGGATACGGTGGCAGATGATAAACCAATCTGGCGCATTCAACACCAAAACTATTTTTTACACATAAATTGACAAAAGCTTCTTCGTTTTGATAAGCCTCCCCGCCTGGAAATGTCACCAGCAACGGCAATTTTTTGGTCTTATCTACAGGCAGCGACAAAAACGCGTATGCTTTCTGATTGTTCAGATTGTCGCAACTGATCTGATAATACTCAAAAGAATTGTCCGATGCGTATTTCTGCATTTTGAAATCCGCTGGGATGGCGGCAAGTTCCGCTTTCGTATTGTTCCAGAATTCATCGAAATCAGGCGGTTCGGGAAGCAATGGACGCAACTGGTCCGGATCCACGCCGACACCGCACAAGACAGGCTGGCTGTCCTTTTCAAACGATGAAACGGCGCAGCGGACAAAACCCGGATGCGGCAACACAGCCTGGACTCTTGCAGGAGGCGTGACAGTAAGTCGTTTCAACACCGCTTCTCCGTCCATCGAAACGACCACTTTCAGTTTCTTCGGCTTGTTGGCTGTGATGATGAATTCAAATGGCTCATTGATATGGACTAGATGCGATTTCCGACTGCATTCCACGGTAATAACCAACGGATTGTCGGCGGCTTTGTCAGTGGCGCTTTTCGCGGCTTCGGAAGCAGTTGGAGCAACCTGCCCAATCAGCATGCTACCGCACATGGTCATAACTACTATTGGATTTTTAATCATTATCAATACCTCAAAAAATAATTATGAATTATGCATTATGAATTAATCCGTCGGGGCTGTAAGTTTTTCCCATTCTGTCAAAATCGCCATGGCCTCCTCCCTACAAGAACCGCACATCTCCGGCAACGGGCGTAAAGAACTGCATACTTTCGGACGGTCAGGCGAACCGAATATTTTGCAACGGTATTCATGATCCAACTGGATACATGGAACTCCGGCAGGTTTGCCATTTGGCATTCCTGGAATCGCTGACGATATCGATGGGGCGATGCAGCACGCCCCGCAACCTGGACGACATTTCATGTTCAATTACTCCTGTATGATACTAATTTATCCATAAAGGAAGAAACGTCAACATTCAAAAATCAAATCTGCATTAAAAACTGTCTCAGAGTCTCTTGCCTCTCCTCTCGCGTCTCGCGTCTCACGTCTCGCGTCTCGCGTCAACCTTGGGCATGAGACGTGAGACATGAGACATGAGTTTTTACAACAAGCCCTTTATTCGATATATCAATGAATGTTAAATTGATTTTTGAATATTTTGCTATATTTTTATTTGTTCAACAAAGAAAACCAAATCCATATAAAAGGAATACCATGAAAAAAATCAAATGGTTCATCATAGTTGCAGTAGTCGCTCTCCTATGTTGGGTGACATTACGTAGGTCCTTTATTGTATGCGAGCTTCCCATTCGGAAATCCGCCACACACGTTGCCAAGGCAAAGAAAGTAAAGCCTCTTACCGAAGACGAACAGGCCGCCTTGCGATGGCTGGACCATATTATGGGACCGTTGACGCCTGAAGAGGAAAAAGAATGGTGGAACATCGGCGGACGTCAGTTCGGTTTATTTTCGACGCGCTACAACATCGCATTTGCCGGATATTCCGCGGCCGCTCTCGGAATCCGCGGCAATGCCGAGCAACAAGCCGTCGTGGCCCGAATTCTGGACAATGCCATCAAACGTTACCTCAAAAAGGAAGTCTGGGCCTACTCCCAATCAAAAAGTTATTGGGGCAAGAAGCCATGGGCTCCGGATCCGTGTTATCGTGAAAACGTCATGTACACAGGGCATCTTCTGCAATTGTTGGCGCTATACGAAGGATTTACGCATGACACAAAATATTGGACGGATGGCTTTGATTTTGTCTGGGATGAAACAAAAACCATCCATTACGATGTGCAGAAACTTATTGATGTCACCGTAGAACAAATGCGCGCAGCTGATTCCGGCGGCGTAACTTGTGAGCCTGGACTGCTGTTTTTCCCCTGCAACAACCACCCACATTACGCCATGAAACTCTTTGCCGCTCTCGGGCACGGAGATTGGACGACGGAGGCCAGACATTGGGAAAAGTGGGCCTTGGAACATTATTGCAATCCGTTGATGGGCGGCGGCGTTCTCAATCTGGTGTATCACACCAAAACAAAACTATTCTATCCACGTGGCTATTCAGGACTTGACGCATGGTCGCTCCTATGGTATGAACCATGGGCGGAAGACCGCGGGACGGCTCTCGCCCTTTGGGGCAAGGCGAAGGAACTGCTGGATTGGCAAAAATTCGTGGAACCGTCCGACACCTTCGCGGGAGATAATAATTGCATGAATCCTCAACAGGCTCCTGACACCGTTCTGGCCGTTTTTCTCGCAGCCGCTTCACGCGCCTGCGACGACACCACTACGGCGGAACGTCTGGAGCGTCCTCTGGATGCGAAGTATCTCCGTCGCCAGAATGGATTTTATTGGCTAGAAGTCGGCCGCGAATGGCGCATCGGGGCGACCGCCAACCGCATCATTGCCTTAGCGGAGGAAAACGGCTCCCGTTTCCGCGATTGGACACCCACTGCCAATCCGTGATTCTCTTGAACAATATGCCATGCTTTTTATGCAAGCCTCCATACTCTTTTGCCCTTTCAGATATCCCAGATATACCAGATATCCTAGACATCTCCCCCTCACCGAATTTGGATGATAAACCGGATATCGTCTTTTCTTTCTTCGTTCGAATCGCCTTCTTTGCTGAAGTTCAGTCCGCCGTCATCGATGCCGTCTAATCCCACGCTCCAGATTTGCACGGCATTCACATTCTCCTGTTTCGTTTTGCGCTCCCAATGTGGCGGGATTTCAATGTCATCATCGTCCTGAATCTCGGATTCTGTTTTCTCATCCGTCTGCCTTTCGAAGAAGTAGCATGAAACCTGGCAGACGCCTTTTCGGTATTTCAGTGGCTGACCGCTAAACGGATCAAGCGGAAGAACGTCCAGAGAATCTGGATAAGTTCCCGTTCGCCGCTTCTGCAATTCCGCCGCGATGAGTCCACGCAGGATACGGCAGGACGCGATGTAATAACGCTTCTTCTCGCCACCCCTGTTCAATGAAGAACAAAACATATCCACCATAATGCTGCCCGTCGCCTTTTTGGGAAACTGGTCGAATGTCGTGGCTTTCATCGCCCTGGCATAATCCCTCGCGCTCTTGGCCATCAGCCACCATTCCTGTGGAAAAAAGAAACGAATCGACTTGTAATAAATCCAATAACCACAATTTTCACTCTCCTCCTGCCCCTTCAAATGCTCGCCGACCACAAATTGCAACGCATCCAATCCGATAACCGCCTCTGAATAGAGAATCATCTTCTCATGTTCCTCGAACCTTTCCTCCAACTGAAGCAACTGATTCGATTGCTCCTCCAGCCATTTGTCAGGAGGAAGCCCCGAATCCAGCAGTTTGGCCAGCATTTCGTTCCGAATCCCGCCGACGACCATCCCAACTAAATATCCACTATCACTACATTCCTTGTTGAGGAAATCACACAGAATGTCGAGATGAGCAACGGTTTCGGCGGCCGTCTTGAAATCGCCAGAATCAATGGCATACAGGCAGCGGCGATGCTCCATGCGCGCCAATTCCCTGCATTTAAAAAGTTCAGACGATGTCATTCCTATAAGCCACTTAGCCGAATAGTCCCTTTCGCCAGGCGGCATCGGAGAGACAAAAAACTCCAGAAGTTCCGATGAACTTAAACTATTCAGAAATCCCGCCTTGCACTTATCATAAAGATCCTTCGGAAGAATAGTGTCAGGTCGATAAGTGAGTTCATTGTCGTTATATGTCGTGAAGCCATATTCATCGTCTATTGTTTCCACTGTTTTCTCATGTTCCTGATGATAACGGTCCATGGCGGCTTCCAGCCGTTTCCAGTAATCAGCGTCAGGCGTCCGTCCGTCATAATAGACATGACCGAGTTCAACGCCTGTCATCGGATGGCCGAAATGCACCTCCAAATCCTTCACGGCTGCATGGTATTGGGCGTTGCTCCACAGGGCAAAGCATAGCGTCAGTGCATAGATTCCCACCATGATGATCCATTGGACACGGATGCCGCGACTGCAAAAACGGCGCATCGAACTGCCAGACATTTTCGCCAAGATGTTCCAGGTGAGATAATAGGCGATGGCCAACATCAGGAAGCCCGCGAGCGTAAACCAGAAGCAGCCATTTCCAAACAGGTTGAACCACCGCCAGAACGGCATAACATACGGGAAATAATGCCCCGACCAGTTAAACCCTACATCGGTCTTATCAATCAAAGGATTTGCCTGACATAGAAGGGTTGAAAAAACAAGAAACGCACCTGTCCAGCCCAAAAGACAGGGGAGCAGTTTCGCGGGATGGACAATGGGACGGAAAAGATAGCCCAACCCGAAAAACGCCAGACAGAACGCCGTCTGAAATGCCAAAGCCACCATCGTGGGCGTGTGAGGCAACAGGCAGAAAGCAAATAAGGCGCAGAAAGGCGTCAGCACCACGACCGCCGCCAGCATCTTCAGTAGCCGCTTCCAGAAGCACGGCGTTCGCCTGACCATATTCACAAATACTTTGAGGACAATAAACAACACATACAGAAACAAAAGCAAAAGCAAGCCCATGATGATAAAATTGCAGGGCGAATCTGCAACAAACCAGAAGATTCGGCTATGGATCACAAGCCCCGCGCAGATCAGACTGAAGCAGCACCATACAAGAAACAGCAGCAACGTCAGCCCGAAAAACGCGCCCTGTTCAGGTGCGTCCCAGAAGAAGATTTTTCGGAGCAGATGTTTCATCGGTTTGCCTTGAAAACATTTTATACTTTGTTACAGCCCGTTTAACAATCTTTGTTCTCTTCTAGCCTCCAATCACATACAATACTATCCATCTATGATTTTTCAATCTACAAATCGTAGCCCAGATTTTTTATTCACAAGAAGTTGTTACCCAAACTACTGTATTGACCACACTAAATATGATTAAAGACTACATGATTCGGCGAAGGCTGTCGCCGTACGGCAGCAGGATTCCGTCGCGTTAGCGACATCGCACGGAGTGCGAAACCATGCTTAACCGCCGTCAAGCGCCCGGAGCGGCGCGCAGCCTGCGGGAGAACACGCCTCCTGTCATAGCGCGCGGGGTGCGCCACTAAAAGCAGTCGCTATTCCGCAAGGATCAAATGATACATGAACCGTACAATAATGCCTCCAGAAGCGCAACGTCACAGACAAAAAACTAAATGTGTCCTGCCTGCTTCATCCCGCATTGGATTCGTCAACAAAATGCCACAAAAGAACATTAGAAGGTATTGTTCCGTATTTTCTTTGACATTATTCCGATTATCATTTGACATTATTCCGAAAGAGTGTTATAATATCTCTATAAATACATACTTTCAGGAGGTTAATCATGGCAGGCACGATCAAAACAAAAGAAGCCGCAGAGCGTTGGGGATTGACATCCCGACGAGTTTCTGAATTGTGTAAACAAGGAAAAATCACCAACGCCCGTAAGGACGGCAAAGCCTGGCTTATTCCCGCTGACACTCCCAAACCTGCCGACCAGCGTTTCCGTAACGGAATATACGCTAAAAGTCATCCAGTGGAAAAATTACCTTTGCCCATCGGAATTTCAGACTATCGTCTTGCATCCACAGAATACTACTACATTGACAAGACCATGTTCATCAAAGACTTCCTGGATGAACGACCGATGGTTTCATTGTTCACGCGTCCTCGTCGCTTCGGAAAAACACTAAATATGTATATGCTTCGTACGTTCTTTGAAAAGAATGACAAAGACACCTACATATAT
>JAFZAB010000211.1 GCA_017548425.1 Victivallales bacterium | reverse complement strand
GTCATTCGGGCATGTGTTGAATTTCGGATGGGACGAATCAGGCGGCGCAATGCCAAAACGCAAATTGTCGCGACCTGCCTTGTTCGCGCACCACAAGCCATAACGGCTGTTCGCGAAATCAATGCCCGCCTGACGGATGGACACATCAATGCCATGTTCTTCCATGGAGCGGATGAACGTCATTTCCACATAGAGGTCATCTTGCCCGAAGGCTTGATTGATGAGTTCGGGCTTCCATTTCGGAACATGTTCATCTGGAATGATTTGGCGATTGAAGCGAAATTCCGTCGGGCCGCCCCAGCAGACGCCGATGACCTGCCCGAGCCAACCGCCTTCCATCTTGTCACGATATGTCTCCAGCGACAGCCTGCGATCTTCCGCGCGAAGCATCCCGCAAACCATCAACACAGCCGCCATCAACAACTTCCATCTCTTCATGCCATCATCCATAAAACTCTCATTAATCATTAATCATTAATCATTAAAGTCGAGGCACAGTCTCGTTTGCGTAAACGGCCTCACCTTCGTGTTCGCGACTTCCACATGCGCGGGATGCACGGCATATCCTTTCAACGCCGCTTCATCCGTAAACGTTGAATCCAGCATGACATCCGCATTCGAACTCGCCAATCCTTCCGTGCGGACGACAATCGCCTCCAGCCCAGGAACGACGCCTTTCAGCCCTTCCAGCCCAGCCTTGATGCCGGCCTTCACCTTCACTTTCTCCTCAGCCGACAATTCATCTTTCAATTTCCATAATATGACATGTTTTACCATGTTAATTTCTCCTATTCTTTTCTTAAATCGCAATTTGTAAACTATCTCCAGAACATCCAGAACTTCCAGAACATCCAGAATACCTATCGGTTACAATTGCGGGAATTCATCCACTGCCTTCTGGGCCATTTCACGCAGGAATAGCGCGTCTTCGTCACCGATGCAGTCCGGAACGAACGTCACTTCGGAAGTCTTTCTGTGATAAAGGAATGCGAACCAGACGCACGCCTGCATGTATTTACCGCGTTCGTTCAGATGGATCGTGTCGCGATGGATGACCATCTTGCCCGTCTCCTTGTTCTTCGCCCAACGCATCGTGCCGACCAACGACCACGCTTGCGCAGGCAGATCCGGCCACACAATCTGCTGCAACAGTTCTGGCGGATAGTTGACGAACGCTTGCGGCTGGTTCTGACGCGCCAACTGGACGGCGAAACCAGTCGGAATGATGCGCAGATTGCCGTGGTCGGCGGCCAGCTTGCGGTAGTTCGCTGTCAGACGATTGTACATTTCCGTCTGATCGATGCCCCATTCACCGCCAGGCATGATGCGCGGATCATCCTTGCGGTAAGACCACGTCTGCTGGATGCAGATTTCTGCCGACGGCGCATTCGTGCGCACATAGTTGTAGATGTTCGTGCCAAACGGCTCGAACGTCTCTGGCCGCCAGCTGGCGTGGGAGGCCTGCTGCATCGTCACGATGTCCCATGGACGCGACTGCAGGATTTCCTTCATCGTGTGCGTATAGTTTTGGTACATGCGGAACACGCGGTCCCGCTCTTCGTTCTCGATGTAGTTCCAATGGCGGTGCAGTTCGCAGCCGCCGTGATTCGCGCGCTCAAAATACAGTTCGCAGCCAGCCGATTCCACAACTGGTTGGAAATAAGACGCCAAGCTGTCCGTAAAACTGTTGCCGATCGTCAAAACCGAAAGGGATTTCAATGCTTCTGCCATGATTTTTCTCCATTTGTGAATAGGTTGAATCAACGTGAAAAACACATTATTCTATAGGTGATTTATGAAAAATCAACGTGCGCCGCATCCTTTTCCGTAAAACGATGATATATTATTGAAATACCAACCATTTATTTATATAAGGAATAGCAACCATGCATATGGATCCCCTCTACCTCCTGTTCTCCGTGCCCGCCCTGCTCCTCTCCATGCTCGCGTCGTTCTTTGTCAAATCGACGTTCAACAAATACTCGAAAGTCGCGTCGTCTTCAGGCCTGACAGGCGCCCAGGCGGCCGACAAAATGCTCAGAGCTTCCGGCGTAAACGATGTCAAAATCGAACACGTCAATGGCTTTTTGTCCGACCACTACGATCCATCCGTCAACACGTTACGACTTTCCGACGCCGTCTATGCCAGTGATTCGCTTTCCGCGTTGGGCGTCGCCTGCCACGAAGCGGGGCACGCTCTGCAGAAGGCCAACCACTACGCCCCGATGGGATTGCGCACACTGCTCGTCCTGCCCGCCAATCTCGGCAGTAAATTCTCCTACGTGCTGATTCTCGGCGGCGCCGCCATGCAGCAGCCGTTTCTCGTCAAAGCGGGGCTGATCCTCTTCACAGCGGCCGTCGCGTTTTCTGTCGTCACGCTACCTGTCGAATGGGATGCCTCCGCCCGCGCGAAAAAGGCGCTTGTCACGGCCGGCATTCTGCAACCTTCTGAACGCGAACATGCGGGTTCCGTCCTCAACGCCGCCTTCATGACATACGTTGCAGGCGCCGTCTCCTCCCTCGCCACGTTGCTCTACTATCTCCTCAGAGCAGGCGTCATCGGCGGAGGAAGACGCAGAGATTAATGCATAATTCATAATGCATAATTCATAATTGCGAATTACAAATAATTATGCATTATGCATTATGAATTATGCATTATTAATGTCGGTTTGGGTACGGAATCGGCCCTTCCTTCAGTACGCCTTCCTCCCATTCGACATACCACGGATATTCATTGCTTTTGTTCGGGCAAGCCAGAAACGACTGCAAGCCCCTCTGTTCGGCATGGCCATCGACGTAGAAGACCAACAGGCGGTTCTGATGGCGGTTCGGCCCTTCCAGACGGCTGTCCCAATCCAAATCCAATTCCTCCATCATGTTGTCCCATGTGTTCAGGCCGACCGTCACGCATTGGTCGCCGCTGTCGAAAAACAAATATCCCTTGCTTGGATTCGTCACATGGGCGTACAGCGTGCCGCGCGTTCCGTTCATCCCGTCGAAGTTCCATCCATAATTTCCGTCGTACAAGTGGAATCCCTCCGTCGTCTCCTGCGGCGGTCCGTCCGGGCTGGTGGGACAGGCAAGGCATTGCGTTTCCTGCAAGTATTTGTAAATGTAGCGCGTCCAATTCGTCCCGCCATGTTCATAGACATTCTTGCTGTAGCCTGGCAGGCAATATAATTTATTGTCCTGCACATACATCTGCATCGCCGCCCCAATCTGCTTCTCATTGTTGAGGCATTGAACCTGCAGTCCCATCTGATGCGCCTTGCTGATGGCCGGCAGCAGCATCGCTGCCAAGATTCCGATCACCGCGATCACCATCAGCATCTCAATCAACGTAAAACGACCTTCTGTCTTCATCCTGAGCTCCTTTTTGTGTTTCATTAATCAATTTGGTTGAAATATTGTTTTGGATATTTAAATTATCACATAACAAGATAAAAGCAAGTTTTAAAATTCACACTCTATCATAATCATACAGATTCCTAATCGACATTATGACTTTGTATGACTTCCGCCTTCCGCACTTGCTTATCATCCATGGACTTCTATATTATTGGTAAAGAAAATCGGGCATAATAAAAAAAATCAAAAAAAACAAAAGGATCTCATGAAAAAACTCCTCACGCTTATGATCGGACTCTCCGTTATCGCCGTCGCGCAGCAAGTCGCCATCATCAAAGGCACCGTCCGGCAGGACAGCCCCGGAGCCGGTGAAATGGCAAGCCATGCCGATCGCATCCGCTCCACCCTCGCCGCTCTCGGCATCCAAACAGTCATCATTCCGGACAACGAGATCACGGTCAAGAAGCTTGAAGGCGTCAAATTAGCCGTCTTCCCCTACAACGGCGCGCTGTTGGACAATGACTATCTCGCCATCGAGACGTTCGTGAAAAACGGCGGGCAGATCATGACATTCTATTCGAGCGACGGCCGTCTAGCGGAATTGCTTGATCTCCAAACGCCAGAATATGTTCCGGGCTCGAAACTTGGCTCGCCAACCGCCATCAAATTCGACACAAAGCTCCTGCCCGGCCTGCCGGACACCATGGCCCAAGGTTCATGGAATATCACTCATCCAGTCCCCAAGTCCGGTTCACAAGTCAAAGTCATCGGCCGTTGGATAGACAAAAACGGTAAAGATTTGGGTTACAACGCTGTAACGCTTGGTCCACACGGTGCGGCTTTCGCCCATATCTATCTCAACCAATCGCCCAACGACGGTTCGCGTTTCTTTTTAGCCGTCATCGGCAGCATCATTCCCGCCGTTTGGGAAAAGGCCGTCCAGACCGCCATCGACAAGGCGGGCGTCTATGGCAACGCCAAAAATTTCAATGAACTCTATCGCATGGTCATGGACGACGGCACGGAAAAGGCCCGCGAAGCCGCCGCCAAGGCTCTCGCAACCTATAATGAGGCCAAGGCTCTCCTTGAGCAGAAAAAGTACAATGACGCCCTCCAGAAAGCCCAAGAGGCGGATCAAGCGTTGAAATTCGCCTTTTCCCTCTCCTTCCCCCCGCGCCCAAACGAACTGCGCGGCGTCTGGATCCATTCCGCTTACGGCATCCGCGACTGGGGCTGGGACAAGACCATCAAGTATTTGGCGGACAACGGTTTCAATGCCGTCTTCCCGAACATGCTGTGGGGCTATGTCGCGGATTATGAAAGCGATGTTCTGCCGCGTCATCCAAGCGTCGCCACCCGCGGCGACCAGATCAAACTCTGCCTGGAAGCCTGCCGCAAATACGGCGTCGAAATGCACGTCTGGAAAGTCTGCTGGAACATGGGCAGCCATACGCCGTCCGCTCTTGTGGAGGAAATGCAGAAGGCCAAACGGACGCAAGTCACCATCCACGGCAAAGACTCCAAGTTTCTCGCCCCGCATCTTGCGGAAAACCGTCAGATGGAACTGGATGCGTTTTTGGAAATCGTCCGCAAATATCCTGTGGATGGCATCCATCTCGACTACATCCGTTATCCTGATCCAAGCTCCGCAGGCGACTTCTCCGATTCCGCCCGCGACGCATTTGAAAAGTTCCTCGGCAAGAAGGCCGAAGGCTGGCCGAAGTCCTGCCATCCGGGCGGAAAGCTCCGTCTGAAATTCAATGAATGGCGCCGCGGCAACATCAACCTCCTCGTGGAAGCCGTCCACAAAGAGGCGAAGGCCCTCCGTCCGGACATCAAGATTTCCGCCGCCGTCTATACGGATTGGGAAGGCACACCCGAATCCATCGCGCAATCCGCCGCCTTGTGGGTCAAAAACGGCTGGCTGGATTTCGTCTGCCCCATGGACTACACACGCGACGACACAGGCTTCCTGGAACGCCTCGTGGCGGCCCAAACGGCCACAACTGCTGCCAGAATGCCTGTTTACGCCGGTATTGGCACATACGAACATTCCGATCCCGCCAAGACCGCTGAGCAGATCAATGCCGCCAGACGATTCGGGGCGGACGGTTTCATCTGCTTCCAGCATGACTCGCGTTTCGCGACGCGTTTCCTCCCGCAGTTGAAGGAAAACGTCACCAGCGCCCCCGCCGGCACGCTCCTCCCGCATCATTCCGTCTATGCGTCCTACGCCTTCACACCCGGAAAGCAATTCAAAGCGACGGACGCCTATCCCATTGGCGAACCGATCCGCATCACGGCGGAATTTCCGCCCAAAACCGTCTTCACGAAAAATCTTCAGCCGCGTCTCATGAAAGACGGTTATCTTCTGAAGGAACAGCCGCCTATCCGCTTCGACCGTGTCCGCAACCATTTCGTCTGCCAGTTCACGCCTCCTGAGCCCGGCCGCTACCGCCTCGAAATCACCGATGAAAAGACCATTCTCACGCGCAGCCAATCATTCGTGGTTCTCAATGAAGATGAAACGAAGCTCCGCATCCTGATGGCCGCGCCGCCGCAATTCGCGAACAACGGGAAGCTGCGCGTCGCCGTCTGGCAAGACCGTGCATACGGCGCGGATGCCATTCTCAATGCTCTGCAAAGCGACGGCCGTTTCGATGCCGCGCCACTTTACAATTTGGAACCCAAGTCGTTACAGCCCTGCCAAGTCATCGTCTTGCCGCAACCGCGCCAAAACACGAAGTTGTTCAAATCAGAGGAAAACGCCAAGCTCTTCCAGAAATTCATGGACAAAGGTGGCGCCGTCATCACGACGCACGCTCTTGTCGGCATGCGCGGCTATTTCAATCTCGCTCCGACCATCGTGAAGGATGTCGAGGCCGAACCCGTCCGCGGCAATATTTGGAAGGCCAGCGGCAAACACGCTCTCGCCAAGAGCATTCCGCAAGGGCCTACGGAGACGACATTTGTCGATTTCTCTGTCATGAAGCCCGGCAAGAACGGAACCGTCATCGCCGTCGATGAAAAGGACAACGCCGTCGTGATCATTGGCAAATACGGCCGTGGCCGTTACGTGGCCTGCGGCATCGGCCTCGGCATCATGCGCGGAGACAAAGACAGCGATATGACAAGCGACGACAAGGAGCTCCTCTACCGTCTCGTCAACTGGTCCGCCAACGTGAAACAGTAATTTTTTGTGGTCAGTCCCTTATGTCACTTTTGTCCCGTCTGTCCCTTCTCTATATAATATGTTGCATGGCGTTGCGCGCCGACTCTGTCGGCGCCTCCCTGCAACTGGAAGGAGCCATGTCTGTGTTCAGGGGGACGCAATATCTTGTCCACGAACAACTTCCGGATGGATCATGGCGGCATGACCCCGCCATCACATCGCTGGCGGCTTGCGCTCTCCAAAACGCAAAAGTCACGGAACCGGCCGCCGCCATTCCGTTGGCGTTGGCCTTTCTGAAGAAGAATCTCCGCCCGATGGACGATTGGCGGCGAGCCATCGATCTCCGCGCCCTGCTCCGTGCGAAGCAAGACGGCGGCCTCCCGCCGCCGTCTATGACCGACTGCCCTCTCGCCGCCCGTCTATGGTTGCTGGATTCCTTCGTTCTGACAAGAAATGAAACAGATGATATCAATCTGCAAGACTCGTTCTACAAAGGGCTTGAGTCTTGGCAGATGTTTGCGACGAAACTGGCGACGGCTCCCAAAGACGTGGAATCGCTTTCCCACATGAGGCAGGAGACACGCCTCATGAACTGGAAGGACGAATCCATCGAAAAAATCTACTGGGCCACCCGCGCCCTCTTCGCATGGGATCGCGCCACCACGCCAATACAAGACAATTGGCAGCACGACATCCTGTCCGCCCTGCTCACACAGCAGAAAGGCGACGGCGCATGGCATCTGCCCGACGACTCGCCCGAAGCGACCGTCCGCCAGACCGCCCTCGCCATCGAAACCATCATCATCTGCCTGCAATGAACCATTATTAACCTTATATACAATGGGAACCAACCATGTCAAACAATGAAAAACTGACCGTTACCGGCACAGGCGATTCGCTTTTCGTCTCGGATCTTCCCAAAGAATACGACGACGGTCTGCGCACCGTCGCGGATTTCATCAATTTCTGCGACGTGAAACTCACGAATCTGGAGACGAATCTCTCCGATTTCGAATACTACGCAGGTGCCTACAGCGGAGGCACTTGGCTGAACACACGCCGTGCCTGTCTGGATGATTTGCTCCGCTATGGCTTCAACTATTTTGGAAACGCCAACAACCACGCGTTCGACTATTCCTACAACGGCTTGCTGTCAACCATCGATACGCTTGATAGCAAAGGACTTGCGCATTCCGGCACAGGCCGTTCCCTTGAAGAAGCCGCCAAACCCGCCATTCTGGAAGCCAATGGCAAGAAAATCGCCGTTTTCGCCGTCGATGCCTCCTTCGAAACCGCCTCCAAGGCAGGCCGCGCCACGAAAACAACGCCCGCCCGCCCAGGTGTGAACTACCTCCGCCACGAAGAGATCTTCCATATCGATGAAAAAGACTTGCAGGATTTAAAACGCGTTGCGGAAAAGACGCATGTCAACTACGATCGCGAACAATCCATCGCGACCGGCTATAAGACTCCCGACAAGGAAGGCGTGTTCGTTCTTGGAAAAACGATGTTTACGACAAACAACGACACCCCCGCCACGTCATGCAACACCGCTGATTTGAAGCGCATCACCGCCGCTATCGCCGAAGCCCGAATCACTTGCGATTACGCTTTCATGCTCATCCATTGCCACGACAACGACAACACGCGCGAAGAGAATCCGCCCGCCTATCTGACGGAATTCGCCCATGCCTGCATCGACGCCGGTTGCGCGGCGATTTTCGGCGGTGGCTCCCACCGCCTGCGTCCGATTGAAATCTACAATGGTTTTCCAATTTTCTACTCGCTCGGCGATTTCATCTATCAAGGCCTGAAAGTGGAGCATCTGCCAGCCGATTTCATGGAAAAGTATGATGTCGATATATTTGCAACGGCGCAAGAGGCCTTGTGGGCACGTTCGCGCGGCAACACGGTCGGCCTGCATTGCAACAAGAAAAACTACCAGACCGTCCTGCCGAAACTTACGTTCGAAAACGGCAAAATGACCTCTTTCGCCCTACTTCCGATTTATTTGAATTTCGACCGCAAGGATGACATGAACGGCCTGCCGATCATCGCCCCGCCCGTCGAAGCGGAGGAGATTTTCAATCTGCTAAACGACCTGAGCGCACCCTATGGCACAGCGTTGAAATGGGACAGGAAGTTCATCACGTTGGCGTAATGATATATTGACACAATATCAATGTTTGTTTTGACTTCAGCCGCCGCTACATAGTCATTCAAATATTGCAAGCAGACGTTTGAACGTGTCCTGACCATCCAAACAGGTGTCGGTCAGCCAGCCCCGCTCGGTGTTCCACTGATACAGTCCACGATAGTAAAACGCTTTCTTGCAGTCTTCTATGAGAAATGGAACGATGCTGTGCCGCAAACATTCCTTCAGCGCGATCAATCGTCCGACTCTGCCGTTGCCATCCTGAAAAGGATGTATTTGCTCAAATGCAGCATGGAAGGCGATGATGTCATGAATCGTGACATTGCTTTTGGCATTGTAATTCTCCAATAACGCTTTCATGCGTGAAGGAACGTTCCGTGGCGGCGTCGTTTCATGTCCTCCCACGACATTTGGACGTTTTTTGTAATCACCGACCGCAAACCAGTCAAGCGTCGAATCCTTCGTATCATGTTTCAGAATGAAATGCAGCTTTTTGATGATTTCCTCAGACAATACATCGTCCGCGCAATCGATCACATAGTCGATTGCGCGGAAATGATGGACGGTTTCCAAAATGTCATCAACTGGCATGCTGCCGGATACATCAAGCGTGTTTGTTTCAAAAATCAGACGAGTCTGATCTTCCGTCAGACGACTGCCTTCAATATGGTTTGAATTATAGGTCATCCTTACCTGCAATTCGTGGTAGAGTCCTCCGGATATTTTTGCATCCTTTTCATCCCTAAGCGTTTGCAGAATAGGATTATTTGAAATCTCACGACAAAGCTCCTCCACCGTGCAGGAGAAGAATCCGCATAGTTTTTCCATGACAATCCGTGACAACTTCTCGCCACGTCCGATTTTCGCAATCGTCCGAGAGGAAATGCCGAGCAACATCGTCAAGTCGGATCGCGTAATCCCGCGTTCTTTGAGTTTGTCTTCAAGTTTCTTATATGAAATCATGTTTAGGCCTCATCTATATCTTTACTTATTTTAGCATAAACAGGCCAAAAAGTAAAGATATTTGACTAGATTTTACTAAAAAGTAAAGATGACGGCCATATGCCTCACATCAAAATTTTGGGCATGACACGAGGCGTGAATCAATTATTCGTGTCCATTCGTGGTTCCAAGCCACTTTTCCGCAACGAAATACAACGTAATCAATGCGGCTGACAAAAGAATGCCGCCGATGATGTCCGTCAGCCAATGGACGCCGGAAAGCAGACGGCAGATGACCGTCTCAACCATGATTACCCAGCAGATGATCGTCGCGATGAGACGAAGCCGCGGCCATTTCTTCAAACGATCATGCAACTGATGGACCGCCGTGAACAGGACGCATATCGCAAGCATCGTGTGCGACGACGGATACGACGCTTCCAGACCTTCCTCGAAAACGACGGGACGGTAGTTCACGATGACTTTGTCGAAAAACACATAATAGAATACGACGAGCACATAGAATCCGCCCATCAGCCAGACGCCTTTGTCAACCGCACGCAAACTGCGTCCTTTGAAAAGCTGCCATGCGCCTAGCAGCGCAAATCCGCCCGCCACCGCAAGCGCCACGTATCCAAACAGTTCCGACAAAATGTACCATCCTTCATGGAATCCATAAGTCTGCAGACCGCTGTTCAATCCAGCCAATCCCACTTTAGATTCTTGCGGCCCAATGGGTTGCACATCCACCGTGAGCACTACAATCGTGAAGATGACGAATGCCGCCCAGGCAGCCGCCAATCCAATCAAATCCTTTTTATCAAACTTCATCCTGATCGTTTACCCTTCAATTATCACTTTTTACGAACCAATCTTCCCGCGAAGCGGATGACAACCGCCGAGCCGCCGGAGCCGTTTGCATCATTCGCAATCAACGTTTTGTTTCTTCATGGAATTCTTAGCAATTTCATCGGCCCGGCGGCGAGGCATTCGTGTTCATTCGTGTTCATTCGTGGTTCCTAATCAACGATTTGTGGTTTACAGATGACGGCCAGCAGTGCCTTGCAGCCTTCCATGATGTCTGAAAACGTCGTCTCGAAATCACCCGTGTACCATGGATCCGAAATGGCGCGTGGTTTGTCGGAGAAATCGAGCAGATTGAAAATCCGCCCTTCGGCCGCATCGCCAAGAATCCTCCGCATATTGCGCAGATTCATCTCATCCATGCCGATGAACAAATCGTATTTTTCCGCGTCGCGACGCGTCAGCTGGACGGCTTCATGCCGCCGCAACGGAATGTTGTGACGGTTCAGCAGACGAACTGTGCCCGGATGGACGCCGTTGCCGATCTCCTCCGTGCTCGTGGCGGCGGAAGCAGTCGTAATATCATCTCTCCCAGCCTGATGCAGCAGATAGGCCATGACCATTTCCGCCATCGGCGAACGGCAGATATTGCCGTGGCACACGAACATGATGCGGCGCACGGGAAACGGCAGATGTGTAACGGAACCGCTCATCGCTTCATGGCGTCCTTTATCTCCGCGATGAGATTCTTCGCATAGAATTCAAATCCGAAATCGTTTGGATGCAGATATTTGTCACTGAACGCTTCTTCCAGATGCGGAACATATTGATATCCGTCCAGGAGGTGGAAATTCGCGTATGGCTTGACGGCTTCCGTCAGATAGCCGCGCAATTCGTCAAACGTGCCGATATCCGTCACACGGTCCTGGTCGCGCCGCCAGATCGGCAGAATCACGAACACGGGAACGTCCGGATACAGGTTGTGCAGATTGGCGTAGAAGCCGTTCATCTGCGCGAAAAACGTCTCTTTTGTGTTCTTGTGCGACCAATCGTTCGTCCCATAGGCGACAGTGATGATGTCCGGCTTGTGCGGCCCTGTCGCCGTGACCAATGCAGGATTGAAGACATCGCCGCCGATGGCCTTGTTGAAGACCACCGCGCCAATGGCGTCCGCCAACTGATTCGCATACGCAAGTGACGGATGGCGAGCATCATAGCCCTGCGTGATGGAATCGCCGTAGCAGAAAAGCGTCCGCAGGCGGATCGCGGGCGCGATGACATGGCCGCCTTCCAAATCAAACGATTTGATGTCGATTTCGGACAGGCACGGGAAATAGACGACAACCGTGTTTGGCTTGCCGTCCAACGTCACATGCAGTTCATTGTCAGGGCATTCCACATACGATTCATGGCCGGAATGCTGCACCATGACGCCGTTCACATAGACGTCGAAATAATAGAATGTCCGCGAAGAGCCTTTGACGACATGGTAGGCCATGGAAAAGCCAGTCGCGTCCGTCGAAAACGCAAGCCGCACACAGGAAGCCGCGTAGGACTTCCGACGGAAGTCCGCATTTCCGTCGAAGGCGTGCATTTCGGCCGCCGTGAAGCGATGCGGGACGATGCAGTCATCTTTGCGGACAATGGCTTCCGCGCCCTGAATGAACTGTGCGAGATGATCCAGATCTAATTTCATAATCTTCTTCTATTTTGTTTTCCAATAACTTAAGCTATTATCTTCCAGCCAACGCGCGTTGCCGCAGATGGCGGATGATGATATCGACGGGCGGCTGGTCCGTCAACGCCAAGACATGCTCCACGCCGAGCCCCGCGCAGGCTTCGCGGCACTGTCCGAGAAACTGCTCGATGGCCTGTTGGTAGCTTGCGCGGACATCCTTCGGATTCGTGACGATCCGCTCGCCGGTCTCCAAATCCACGAACGCCGTCGCGTCGCGGAACGCAAAATCAATTTCACGCCTGTCCAGAATCTGATAGACGATCACGTCATGCTTCTTGCGGCGGAAATGCGACAGCGCAGGACGGATTTTTTCGATGTCGTCGAACAAATCGGAGAAAATCACGACCAATCCGCGGCGGCGGCTTTGCTCCGCGAGGCTGTGCAATGTCACGGCCAAATCCGTCTGATCCGTCGGCTTGTGTGAAATCAATGTATTGCAGATGGTCCGCAATTGTTCGGGGCCGCTTTTCGCGGGAAGCAACGCGCGGCATCGAGAATCGAACAACGCCAGCCCGACGCTGTCCTGATGATGGACGGTGATGTACGCCAACGCCGCCGCCAGACGGCTGGCGTAGCGGTACTTCGTGTCCGCCTTCTCGTCGGACGCGTAGGTCATCGAACGGGACGCATCGACCAGCAGGTGGACGCGCAGGCTCGTCTCCTCTTCGTACTGGCGCAGATAGAGTCGTTCATTCTTTCCGTAAACCTTCCAATCCAGATGCTTAGGATCATCGCCGGCCACGTATTGACGATAGTCCGCGAACTCGACGGATATGCCTTTCAATTGGCTGCGATGCGCTCCTGTCATGGTCCCTTCAACCGTAAAACGGGAGCCCAGGGACAGACGCGACAAACGCGTCATGTCCTCCGCGCTCAACAATTGACTGATTCCGTTTTCGGCTGGCATGGATCTTCCTAATGATTAATGATTAATGATTAAT
>JAFZAB010000210.1 GCA_017548425.1 Victivallales bacterium | reverse complement strand
TTTGGCGGTGGTGACGGCGGGATGCGTTCCCGTCTTGATGGCGTACTGTTCGGCGGGCAGGCCGAAGGCGTCCCATCCCATCGTGTGGAGGACGTTGTAGCCGTTCATGCGTTTGAAACGGCACCAGATATCCGTCGCCGTATAACCTTCTGGATGGCCGACATGCAGGCCGGCGCCAGACGGATAGGGGAACATGTCGAGAACGTAGAGTTTTTCCCGCGTCTTGTCGCAGTCAACGGCCTTGAAGGTTTTGTTTTCTTTCCAGAAGGCCTGCCATTTGGGTTCGATTTCAGCGGGAGAGTAAGTGTTGGGACGAGTGGTCATGGTTGCAATTGGTTGTTGTCGTTATGGTTATTTGATTTTCACAGTATGATTTTCTTCAGGTGGCAGAACACCTTTGAGGCGGAGGCCATGGATGTACTCTTTCTCAAGAATGTCCGCCATGCGGTGCCAATCGAAGAGATTGGCGACGCGTTCGCGTGCTTTCTGACCGACGTCGTAACGTCGTTGCGCGTTGCGAATCAGAACGTTGATGTTCTGGATGAGATTCTCCGTGTCATGCGGTTCGATAAGATAACCCGTTGTGCCGCTGGAGATGACTTCCGGCGTGCCGTCGAGCGGATACGCGATGACGGGCTTGCCTGCGGCCATGCCTTGCACGACGCTGCGCGGCAAGCCCTCACGCAAGGAGAGATGCACAAGTATATCCATCAACGCAATATAGCGGCAGACTTCCGACGGCGGGACAAGCCCCGTGAAGATGAAATTCTTCTGCAGACCCATTTGGGCGATTTGCGCTTCGAATTTCGGGCGGAGGATGCCATCGCCGACAATGAGAAAACGGATTTCAGGATTGGCGGCGACGAGTTGCGGCGCGGCTTTCAACAGGTCGTCATGACCTTTCAGTTCGAAGAGCCGTGCGACTTTTCCGACGACTGGCGCGCCTTCCGGAATGCCGAGGCTTTGGCGTAATTCGTCTTCCGGCTGGGCGTTCATGAACGCTTCCAGATGCATGCCGGAATAGACGACTTTGAACTTGTTCTCCGGCGCGACATGCGCTTTGACGCATTGGTCAACCATCGCTTTGGCAACGGCGAAAATCCGGTCGCACTTCTTTGCCGCATACCGTTCCATGAGAATGTAAATCACGTTGGATACGAAATTTTGGTATTTATGGAACGGGAGCCCATGGACCGTGTGGACGATGAACGGAACGCCCGCCGCCTTGGCGGCGACGCGGCCGATGATGCCCGCCTTGGAAGCATGCGTGTGGACGATGTCGAATTT
The DNA here is from genome assembly GCA_017548425.1 of Victivallales bacterium. Taxonomy (GTDB): domain Bacteria; phylum Verrucomicrobiota; class Lentisphaeria; order Oligosphaerales; family Oligosphaeraceae; genus UBA1407. The sequence continues at coordinate 26,074 of JAFZAB010000210.1, read as the reverse complement.
CTCCTGTTTGAAGAATTCGATAAGCTTCTTCTTGGCCTTCAAATCGTTGGACGGGCTAATCTGGCGGACAAGCTCCGGAAACACGACGACGCGCAGCCCATCGGGAACGCCTTGTTTGAGGAGTTCGCCTTCCGGGCCAGGCGACGGTCCCGTTACGAGCGTGACGTCATGGCCTTTTTCAAGATGGCCTTGGCATGTCAGAAGCGTGTTTTCCTGCGCGCCGCCGACAATCATCCGCGTGATCACATGGCAGATTTTCATGGTTTAAAAAAGAGACGAAAGAGACGAAAGGGACGGATTAACGGACTGTGGCGAGGGCTTTGGCAAGTTGATCCGGGCAGGAGGACGCCTTGTTGCCGCAAAGAATGCCGCTGAGGCGTTTGACAACGTCTTCGCGTTTCATGCCTTTGACAAGCGCCGCGATGCCGAGATGGTTGCCCGGGCAGCCGCCTGTGAAGACGACGGATTCGACGGTGTCGTCGTCGTTGAGGACGACGTCGATGGCGGATGCGCAGATGCCGATGGGATCGTAATGGATCTTTTTCATGGGAGGTCTCCGTAAAAAGGTAAAAAGTATCATTTGTCAAACACTTATTATAATATGTAGTAAAAAAAAGACAAGAAAACAGCGTGCGAGTTGGGATTTGTCGTTTTGTGGATTATGTTGTAAGATTGACAAATTATTTGTCTGATGGAAAAACGCAAAACAAGGAGACACGTATGAAGAAAGTCATGTTGATGATGTGCCTGGTGGCCGGTATTCTGGCGGCGGATGACCGCGCAGAGATTCTGGCGGGCGTGAAGTCGATTGATGCGCAGAAGGGAACGCTGCCCGGTTCCATCCTGTGCGTGAAGGAAGAGGCGATTCCGCTGGTGGCGGGCGAAACGAACGGCGTGAAGCTGCCTGTCGCGTCGGCCGCGCGTTATGGTCGTGGACGTATCGTGGCCGTCGGCCATAATTCGTTCTATTCGTCGGATTCGCTGAAACTGAAAGACACGGAACTGTTCGTGCGCAATGCGTTGAAGTGGTTAGGTGCCGGCCAGATCGGTGTTTACAGCTTTGACGCCGCAAAAAGTGGAATCCTTTCGCTGTCTGGCTTTGAGACCAAGGCTTTGAACAGCATCGATGAAATCAAGAGCTGCCAAGTGGTCGTGGTTTATCCGGACAGCATGCAGAAAGCGGAAGATTTGGAAGTCTTGCGTCAGTTCATTCTGGACGGCGGTGGCGTGCTCACGGCCGGTATCGGTTGGGGCTGGCAGCAGATCACGGGCAAGAGCCTTCAGAAGGACAATTTCTTCAACAGACTGTTCGGTCCCGCTGGTCTTCTGACGGATGCCAGCTTTGTGAACCGCCCGAAAGGTGATGGCTATCCCGTTGAGGATGAACTGCCTCCGGAATTGAATGTCGCCAAGGCTTTGGCTTTCGCCAAAAACATGGATACAATGCTGAAGCAGGTGAACACGACGTTGACAACGGCCCGCGCCGTGATGGAAGATGATGGTTCGGACATCACGAAAGAATACAATGCGTTGATTGCCAGAGGCAGCCGTGGCGCACCGACTCTTGAAAGACCGTGGCGTTCCGCTGATTTGGCCAAACGTCTCGCCGCCGTTGAGTTCACGAAGAACTGGCAGGCCAATCCGCTTGGTGAATACAAGGCTCATGCGGGCGCCCGCACCTATCCGGGCATGCCGCCGAAAGACAGCCCGCGCGTTGAGAAGATCGTGACGATTGATTTGTCCGTTCCGCGTTGGCACAGCACTGGCGTGTTCGCCGTCGCCGGTGAGCCGTTGACGGTGACGATTCCGGAAGGCCAGCAGGGCCTCCGCCTGAGAATTGGTACGACGACCTGTAACAACACATGCCACGACCATTGGGAACGCATGCCGAAAGTCGATATGGAAATTCCGTTGGTGCAGAGAACCACGACGGTTACAAGCCCCTTCGGCGGACTTGTTTACATCATCGTCCCGCAGGAAAAGGCCGCTCCGAAGACGCCCGCTGGCTCCACGATGGACGGCAAGATCGAAGTGACGTTCGACAACGCCTGCTCGGCGGTTTGGTTTGTTGTCGGCCGCGACAGCTTGGATGATTGGCGCCGTATGTTGGCGGAATGCCCCGCGCCGCGCGGTGAAATCGAAAGCGACAAGGTGATCCTCTCCGTCAAGAAAGAAGATCTGCTGGAAATCAAAGACAAGGATCCGAACGAATTGATGAAAGTGTGGGCCACCGTGGCGGATCTTGACGCGACGTTGACGGATATCCCGCTCGTCCGCAAGTCTCCTGAACGCTTCTGCATGGACGATCAGCTCTGCGCAGGCTATATGCACGCCGGCTATCCGATCATGCTTCCGTCTCATACGGCCAAGCAGCTGCTCGACGCTGAGTTCCTTCGCACGAAAGGCGACTGGGGCTTCTTCCATGAAATCGGCCACAACCACCAGAATTACGACTGGACGTTTGACGGCACGGGCGAAGTGACGGTCAACTTCTTCACGCTGTACGTCATGGAGAAGATGTGCGGTATTGCGCCGCGTCAAGGTCGCATGACCATCAAGCAGGGCGAAGATATGGTGAAGCGCTGGAAGGAAAAAGGCCAGACGTATCAGCAGTGGAAGAGCGATCCGTTCCTTGCGTTGGAAATGTTTGTCCGCCTGCAAGTTGCATACGGCTGGGAGCCCTTCGAGAAGATGTTCAAGGAATACCGTACGCTGTCACAGGACGAACGTCCGAAGAACGACGACCAGAAGCGTGACCAGTGGGTCATCCGCTTCTCCCGCTTCACGAACGCGAACATCGCGTCGGTCTTCGACGCATGGAAGGTTCCAATCAGCGAAGACGCCCGCAAGGCCTGCGCGAACTATCCCGCAGCCGCGGAATCCATCTTCGTCGGACTGTAATATGATTGGTTGATTGAGATGAAAAAAGGCGGCCGCCCTTTCAATGGGTGGCCGCCTTTTTTTTTGTGGAAACTGCGTGAAATCAAGACTCTAGGAGGCTTGACAACACAATGGTTTCATTACTTCTGGTTGACGATGATGCCGTCGCCATAGACAGCGCTCTCGATGGAGACGCCGAAGAAGGTGTTGTACCAGATTTTGCCGTTGTTGGCGCCGCTGGGCGTGCGGATGGAACCGCAGCTGGTGAGGGCCAGAACGAGAGCGGTGGCGGCGGCGAGCAGAGCGAATTTCTTCATGATTTTCTCCTATTGTTGATTGGTTTTACGCATGTCGGATTGACATGCACGGGAAAAACATATATCTCACTTTTTTATCGTCAAGTCACGAACATGGATTTTTTTGATGTGTTTATAAATTAATGACAGCTGTTTTTTATGAACGGACGAGTTCAAAGACGGCGCCGTCCTGCGGCGAGATGGTGGGTTTGTCCTGCCATTTGACGGTCCAGCCATCGGCAAGCGACAGAGACGCAGGTACTTCCGATGAACTGTTGTTGACGGCGATGACGATGGCATGGCCGTCGCTGAAAAAATGCTCCGTCAGCGTCACAAGCGGATTGCCGCTTTGGGCGATCCGCCGGGCGATGACGCTGGCGGCAATCCTCTTGTAGATGCGATGCCAGGCGGGGGCGGGGGGATTGTAAGCCCCTGGCGTGACGGCGGTATGGCGCTCCACTGGAACCGTCATCAGATAGATTTCGCCGTTGCCGACGGCGTGGCGGAGCAGAATTGGATTTCCATCTGATTCGGTGCCAAGGACTTCCGCATCGTTTGGTTGGATGATCAACCGATAGGGGGCGGACAGTTGGAAATGGATGCCATCGAAATCGAATGCGGCGGCGGTCGTGCGTGTTTCGCGTGTGACGACGGTCGCGCCGAAGGCTTCGGCGAAAGGCGAGAGGTCGCCGCCGTCCAATGAAAAATAGACGGTCGCGCCTTGTTTCGCCTTGTCAATCAACGCCTTGTATTCGAAACTGCGGCTCCAGTTGGTGCCGATGATGCCGGGGACGAGATACAGTTGGCTGTCGCGCAATGGTTCGTCGATGAATTGGAATTCGATGTCGAATCCGGCCTGTTTCGCGAGCACGAACGCGGCCCAGCCGTTCTCCATGAAACTCTTGAAGTCCTGTTCACGTGTGAGGACGCAGATGGCGTTGCGACGGAACATCGGAAGTTCCTTGAACGGAAGATGTTCCTGCATCTCCTTGAAGGCGCGGAGGGCGTTTCCGACAGGGCGCAGATGATAATTTTCGTCATACATGCCGAGTTCGCGCTCCCATGTGCTCCATGTGTAGGGAGGGAAGTCGAGAACGGAATGTTCGAAGGCGCACCACCAGAGATAGGCGGTGGAGCCGTGGGCCCATGCCTGATACATGGAACTGCGGACGAAAAGGGCCTTTGTCTCGTCGTTGCAGTAACTTGAGGAGAATGTTCCAAGCTCTTCCACGCAGGCGGGACGGTGGCCGATGTCGCCGTAGAGGCGTGTTTCGATGGCGGCCTGCAGGGCGAGGCGGATAGAATCATGGCGGTCCAGACGGGCGGACGATTTGGAGGTCGTATGCGGGTAGGGATGGCTCGTGAGAAAATCGCAGAGCTCGCCCTGCGTCTCAATGCTCCAATTCGTTGCGGCGACGAATTCTTCATCGACGGCGGGCATGATACCGTGCATGCCCGAACCGACGGGCCGCGTGGTGTCTTCAAGACGGATGGCGGAGGTGATGGCGTTCGTCCAGTTCCATGCTTCATCGGGCGATTTGAGGACGGCCATGCAGTTGCATTCGTTGCCAAGCTCCCACGCCTTGATGGCAGGTTTGTCCTTCAGTTCGCGGACGAGACAACGGACCATACGGACTTCCCATTTGATGGCGAGCGGATCGCTCATGATGTTCAGCCCTTCGAAGGCCTGCGGTACGTAGAGGACGCCGCTCATCCAGCCGGTCACGAGACCGACGATCAGTTCGATGCCGTTTTCCTGCGCGATGTCGCACATCGTTCGAAAACGTTGGAGCATCGTTTCATCGATACCTGCCAGACCGCATGGCGTGTCCGGCAGCGGCTTGCCGTTCATGAGCAGTTCGGCGCGCATGCCGCCCCAGCGGCGAAGGAGCGTCAACGGCTGGAAGGAGGACCACAGCGGAAAGACGCGGACGAGTTGCATGCCGGCCTCCCGCATGAGGGCGAAATCGCGGCGGACGACGGCTTCGTCCCAATTGTCCCACATGTGTGTTCCGGCGTTGGAGGCCCAATAATTGCAACCGATTTTCATGGTGGAATCCTTTGAAAACTAAGAAGATAGATGTTTTTATATTCAGCCTCTTCGAGGCTGTGTTTGATAGTGCATTTAGCCCCCAGGCTTTGCCTGGGGTTACTCGGATTCGGCCTCTTTGAGGCCAAGTGGTTCTGAATAATGATAATAAGTTACAGATTAAGATACGTCAGTTGCGTCGCATGCGTATCGCCGCGTTCGCCTTGACGGGATGGAGCGCGCACGATGAGGCAGATATCGACTTGCTTTCCTTGGCGGACGACTTTGAAGACGGCGCGGTGCTTTCCGGCGGGAAGATTGACGCGATCTAGATTGATGTTTTCCGGCGTGAGCCATGTTTCGTCTTCCGAACGGACTTTTTCGACACCGTCGATCCAGAGGACGAACGGGCAGCTGTGGCCGACGGAGAACGTGACGGGAAGGTCAACAGGCGTCGTGAATTCCATGGCGAGATAGAAGACGGCGGGGCCTTGGTAGCCAAATGCGCTGTCAACTGGAATCAAGTCGTTTGTGGCGTAAATGACCGTATCTTCTCGGCCGTAGGGGCCTTTGGCGAGGGCGTCTTCGTCAAGACCGACGGTGTCCAATCCTGCGCGGAGATTGAGATGGTAGTTGCGGACAGCGGAGGATATATTTGGGAACTTGCCTTGCTGAATGAAACGGCCATACCAGCCGCTGTTCAATTCCATCTGCGGAATCGTGTAGAAATTCTCCCAATAGGGGCCATAGACCTTCCATGGGACGGCGGCGGCGAAACCGAACGCGTAGTCGCAATCGGCAAATGTTGCATGGATAAGCTGTTTGTCCGCAATAGACTGCGGCGTTTTATGACGGACGATGACATTGACGGTTTTCTGGCAATGGGCACCGATGGACAGATGCGTAGGAGCATCTATTGATAATGTTTCGGGCGCGGTCATGGCCAGCGGTCCGGAAAGCGTTTGTTCCGTATGGTTGCGGATGGTTAGTTCGCAATGAGCGACGCCGCCCGGCAGAATGACGGGTTCGCCGTCGTATTTCACGGCGAATGTGCAGATTCTCTTGCGGACGGGCAGCCGGAAGTTCGCGATTTCCTGTGGGACATCCTCCAAGACAAGCTTGCGTTTCCATTGGCGTTCGACTTCCGACGACAGGCGGGCGATGTCATCCGCCAATTGTTCGATACGGTCGGACGGACGGTGAAGTTCGAAATTGGACGTGTAGCCTGTGTCTTTCACGCCGAATTCACGCTGTAGCCGTTTCGCGCCTTTGATGATGCCGACGATGGCGCCCGCGATGCCGCATGTGCAGTCCGTGTCGAAGCCGCTGTTCAGGGCGAACATTGTGGCTTTTTCAAGGTTCAAATTGCTGCCCAGCAATGACATGATCGTGATGCCGATGTTTTCGAACATGTTCGTGCAGTCTGGATGGCCGTACTGACGGAGGATTTCATCACGGATGTAGCGTATGTCGTCGAACATACGGCACCAACGGCGCGTATCCGCGACAAGACGCGCGAGTTTTGAGTCTGCGGGAATGACACTGACGGCGATGTCGAGAAGTTTTTCCAAATCCTGTTCGACGAATGCGGCGGCTTCCAACGCCGCTATAAACATCTCGGAATAAATGGATTCTGCGGAATGGTCGATTTGTCCGTCCAATTGGCAGACGCGCGCGGCGAGTTGCGGATCTCCTGCGCATAGGCAGGCCCAGATTTCGGCGCGGATGCAGCAGCCCATGCCTTGATGGTAGTAGTAATTATTGTATGAACCGGAGGTCGGCGGATGGATGCCGCGGCGGAAATTGCGTTTGAAGTAGGCATATTCGCCTGGGTTGTAGGGGACATTGGCGACGAACGCCTCCGCAAAATCGTCGGCATCGACATCAAGGCCGAGTTTTTCGATGACGTTCAGCCAGAGGACTTGCAATTCAAGATCGTCGTTCGGGAGACTGATTTTCCAGAATTCTGGATCGAATTTGTAGTCGAAGAGCTGTTTGCAGCCTTCAAGCGGGGCTCCGATGGAGCCGCAGACGCATTTCCCAAGCCAGCAGCCATAGACGCGATCACGGTATTCGGCGAATTTCATGGAGGATCCTTTGGTTAAAATATATTGTGAAACGATATGACAAAAATATAGCCGTTTTATTGTGTTTTCACCTGTAATGGTCAATGAAAATTGTATTTTTTCAGAGGTCAATCATATTAAAATGCGTGTTTTTTGATTTATCAGGTGTGCATTGGAAATGGAAAAGACGGCTGAAGACATCTTGGCGGAAAAATTGGCGATGGCGAAAACCATCGGATTGGTTGGCGTCGGCCAATTGGGCACGCGGCTTCGCGAACTGGCGGAGAAAAAAGGCGTGAAGACGTTGCTGTGCGATCCGCCGCGCAATCTGGACGAGGCGACGGAGCTTGGCGAAAGTTTCTTCAACTTGTGGGGCAATGGGATGGGTGGTTGCGAACTGACGGGTGCTGGTTTGGAGACGTTTCTGCCGTTGGATTCGCTGGCGGTGGCGGATGTCATTTCCATCCAAGTGCCGTTGACCCATGAAAAGCCGTTTCCGACGGCTGGCATGATTACGGCTGAGTTCCTATCCAAGTGCCGTCCAAATACATGCATCATTTGCTTCTCATCGCGTGAAGTCATCACGGAGGATGTCCGCGGTGATTCCCGCATCCAATATATCGAGTAAAAACATGAGCATTGACATTACCAAAATATCCGACATCGCGGCGCAGGCCGGTGAGATGATCAAGGCGCGGCGTGAACAACTGACGAGTCGTGAAGTGTTCCACAAGTCTTCGGAGACGGACATCGTCACCGTGGCGGATCGCGAGTCGGAAACGTTCCTTCGCGAACATCTGAAAAAGGCGTTTCCGGACATCGCATTCTACGGCGAGGAAGGAGCTTACGGCGATTTGAACAGCTATGAACGCGTGTTCATCGTCGATCCCATCGACGGCACGACAAGCTATCTGCACGGCTATCCGTTCTACTGTATTTCCATTGGGCTGCGGGAGAATGGCGTGACGACGGGAGCCGTCGTTTATCTGCCGTATCTAAAGGACATCTATACGGCGGTTCGTGGAGAGGGCGCGAAGAAGAACGGAAAGCCTATCCATGTATCTGCCGTGTCGGATTTTGTGAATGCCATTGGGGCAACAGGCTTCGGCTGTGTGCGGTCGCATGTGAAGCCGGACAACGTGGATTTGGCGGCGCGGATGATCCGCAAACTGCAGGGCTTCCGCCGCAGCGGCAGCGCGGCGATTGATTTGTGCCATGTGGCGGACGGCTGTGTTGATTTGTATTGGGAATTTTACATCAAGCCGTGGGACTATGAGGCGGGGCGACTGATCGTGCAGGAGGCCGGCGGGAAAGTGACAGGCTTCGACGGCCGTCCGATTGACGAAACGGCGGGGCGCGTCTTCGCCTCCAACGGCCTCCTGCATGACGACATGCTGCGGGAAATCGCGGAGTATCTGGAAGAACGTCAGTAACCACGAATGGACACGAATGGACACGAATGTTCATGATGAGTCCACTGAATACACGGAATAGACAGAATGCCTCGCAGACGTCGGCCATCGTTCTGGGGAGTTTGTTGACAATATGTTATTTTGATCAAGGGAGAATCTGAACGGCCTCCGTCTGCTCGGCGGTTCGTCACGCTTCGCGCAAGCGCAAACAACGTCATGCGGAAGCTTGAAGCCCAAGCATGGTTCGTCTGCTCGGCGGTTCGTCACGCTTCGCGCAAGTGCTGACAACGTCATGCGGAAGCTTGAAGCCCAAGCATGGTCCGTCTGCTCGGCGGTTCGTCACGCTTCGCACGATAGAAAAGCGCATGGCAAAATCTTTGTCAAAAAAACAGGAAAACGAAAAATAGTCGTACAATTCATTGTAACATGATCACTTTTACTGGTATGCTAAGACATTTACTATCCAAGACTTTTTTATGCGCTTCTGTGATTGCTTCCGTTGCATTGGCGGATGACTACCGCATGGAGTGCGGCGGATTGACGGCGCAATTCAACCGTCAAGGCAAACTGGTGGATTTCAAGAATCATGGCGTCAGCATGCTGGAAAACTCTTCCGAAGGAGCTGCATGGACGCTCTCCTACAAGGGGGGCAGCATTGATTCTCTCGCGTATTCCGAGCCTCCCATGGTCACTTATGGCGGCGGAGAAATGACATTCCGTTGGCAGGGGAAGGAACTTCCCACGGTCATCTGTTCCGTCCGCCCAAATGATGATGGCGACGGTCTTGCTTTTTCTTCCTTTGTGGAGAACAACACGAAATTCCGTCTGGACGATTTCCGTTATCCTCAAGAAATTCGTTTCCGGATCATCTCGCCTGAAGACTATCTGATTGTCGTCCAGAATACTGGTCATAACACGTATGCCACTCCGCTCAAGGGACTTAAAAAGATGGAGGTGATGTATCCCGGATTCATGAACATGCAAATGTCCGGATTCCGCCTTGGAAAGGACGCCATGCTCTTCTATACCGATGATACGACCGCGCAGGTGAAAGACCATGTTTTTGAAGCCGATGGGGATTTTCTGGATTACAAGATCAGCCACTACATCGCGTTGCGGCCTGATAAATTCTGGGAGCCCGACTATTCGCTTGTGGTATGCCTTCTGCCGGACGGCGACTACAATGACATGGCTCATCGCTACGGGAAATGGGCGCGTGCGCAACACTGGGCGCGTAAGAAATTCTCAGACAAGCTGACGGAACGTCCGTCCATGGAACGGTTGCTGACCGATGGACTTGTCCGTATGGACAGTCTTCCCGCCGGCAAGGCGTTCAAGCAGGACAAGGCCCATGAACCATGGCATTACATTGGCGACAAGACGCTTAATCCGGATGCCATCTACGAACCATACAATAAACGGCTCTTGGAAATATGCCTACGACATGAGAAGCTGTATGGCATCAATCCAGGATGGTGGCTTCCCATGTGGAGCGGAAGCCAATTCGACTCAAATTTCCCAAATTATTTACCGTTGCCGGACTACATGGGCGACTTTGAGACGTTCAAGGCGGAATGCGAACGCAACGACCTGACTATCCTGCCGCATCTGAACACCGTCCAATGGGCTGTGTTCAACTTCACGCCTGAGACGCAAAAACGTTATCAGGCTGAATGGGACGGTGTCAACTACCCCAATTGGATTTACGCCAATATCAGACAGATCATCACAAATCTTGGTCGTTCCTTTGAGCGTGAGCTGCCCACCGTCGTCGGTTTGAGTTCGCCAAGCGACCATCATGGCATCTATCTGGACTGCTTGGGGCAGGGCTTCGCAAAAGACAACAATCCCGCCAGTCCCTACTGGGAGGAGGCCAACTGCTACCAGCTGGGCAAACTCCATCAGTATCGCAATATCAGAAAAATCATTGCGGGCCCCATTATGACGGAAGGGCGTGGCGAATATATACTGCCGTACATCGACTTTTCCACCGGAGCCAACGGCAACTCGCCTGACCATCTTCCGCTATGGGAGATGGTATATGGAGATTGTATCGTCAACAACACCTTTAACTCCCATTGGAGCCCATGGTTCAGGAAGATGTGGATCATGCAGGGAGGCGTCATCAGTTCCTACTGGCCGCAGTGGGGAGAGGATAAAGGGCAGGATTTGAACATTTATACGGAAACGGCCTGTCAACGCGTCGTCCGCCATGTCGAAGGCACGCTGATGCGACGCCACGACCGCCCGAAGAAGATTGCTGTTTCGCAGTGGGACAATGGCGTGGTCTTCTGGAATCCGCCCACTGTGAAGGAAAACAAAGGCAGGTATAGCCCTTGGGGACCCACTGCGAACAAGGATGACGCTCCTGCGGAAAATCTCACATTCAAGACGGCACTTGGCGAGTTCGCCATCGAGGAGATTCAGCGTGACGGCATCTGGGCATGGATGAAAGACGGTGATTTTATCGCCGACCATGTCCGCAAGGTTTCCCATGACGGTGAACTGCTCTTCTCCTGCGATTCTGATGACATCGTGGTGATTCGCGGTCTCGGACGTTGGGTAATTCGCAATTGTTCTGCAAAGCCAGTGACGGTTACCATCTTCTCGAAGTGCCTGAAGGATAATCCATTGCCTGGCGGAAAGTGGGTTCGCCAACAGCGTGAGGAGACACCGAAATGCTCCAACGGTTCCGTCACGTTGGACATTCCGGCCGATGAACTGTTCGTGAGTGGCATCCAGCTCTATTCGGAAGACTGATTTTCGATTTTGATGCATGACTCATTTTTTTATGTAAAGGAAACCACAGATCACTTGGAGCGGCCAAGCCGCAACCAAATCATTGATTATCAACCACGAATGCACACGAATGAACACTAATTTTAGGCAGTCCACTGAATACACGGAATAGACAGAATGCCTCGCAGACGTCGGCCATCATTCTGAAGATTTTGCGGGAAGAAGGAGACTCTTGAGGAAGGAGGATTGGCAGGCCTCCGTCTGCTCGGCGGTTCGTCACGCTTCGCGCAAGCGCAAACAACGTCATGCGGAAGCTTGAAGCCCATGGTCTGTCTGTTCCGGTGGTCTGAAAGCGCTTCGCGCGGGGAAATTTTATATTGCTATGAATGCTTTTGAACTGACATCATCGCTTCAAATTTGCATATTTGCGGATGCTTTGGAGCCGTTGCAATTGGCGGCGCAGGATTTGGCGCATGATATTCAAAAAGCGACTGGCGGCGCGGTGACGCCGCCACTAGTCCAGAATTTGCCGACGCATGACGGAATTGTCGTGCGCATTCTTCCTGAAGATTTTCCAAATGAGGCGGTTGAGAACTACCATTTGCATTCCGAATCTGGAAATATCTTATATATTGACGGTTCGGACATGCGTGGCTGCATCTACGGGATTTATGCGTTCAGCGCGGATTTCCTGCATGTCGATCCATGCTATCTTTGGACGCAGATACCCGTCAGACGGCTTGAATCTTTCCGTTGGGAAAATATCGAACGGCAGGCGGGCAGTCCTGCCATCCGTTATCGTGGCGTGTTCATCAATGACGAAGACCTTCTGACGGGATGGGAGATCGGCGGTCCGCGGCATACTGAATACAAATACTACCATACGGTGATTTCGCGGAATACGGCCCGACGGGTGGCGGAGACGTTGATTCGCATGGGATACAATCTGGCGATTCCCGCCAGCTTCGTCGATATCCGCAATCCTGAGGAGGAAATGTTGCTGGAAGAGTTTTCCCGACGCGGCTTCATCCTCACGATGCACCATGTGGAGCCGCTTGGCGTCAGCGCGTTTGGATTCGACAACTACTGGCGTGCCAAAGGCTTGCAGAAGGAGTTCTCATACTTTTCCGATCCCGACGCACTACGGGAGGTTTGGTGTGATTCCATCCGCCGTTGGTCAAAATATCCGGAAGTCATCTGGCAGTTAGGCTTGCGCGGACGTGGCGACCGACCATTCTGGGAGGCGGGAAAAGCGCCTGATAGCGACGAAGAACGTGCCGCCGTCATCGCCAAGGCCATCCATGAGCAGAAGGAACTGGTTCTGCGGTTGACGAATGATCAAAATGCCGTGTTTTCAACGACGTTATGGGGGGAAGGCTCCATCTTCAACCGTCGCGGCCTGTTGAAGATTTCGCCTGACATCATCACGGTTTTTTCCGACAACTGCGCAGGATGGCGCTTGCAAGACGATTTCTTCGAGGCACCCAACGATCCGTCGGCGAACTATGGTGTCTATTGCCATCATGCGATCATCTGCGGGACACATCTCGCGCAGGCCATTGGTGTGCGTGATTTTCACAATGTGTTATACAACGCCATGTCACAACGTAAGTTGTGCTATGCTATCTTCAATTCATCCAATGTCCGCGAATTCATCTACGGGATGAATGGAACGGCGAAAATTACCGTTTCTCCATCGGATTTTTCGCCGGAAAACTATCTACATGAATGGGTTGAGAGACATTTTTCATCTAATCAAGATGAGATTTGCCAATGCTATCGCGATTATTTCGGAGCCTTTGAAAAGAATGCACGTGATGTGGCGATTTGCAACGACGGTCTGATGATCCATCGTTGCAATCAATCGCTTCAGAAAATCATCAAAGGCGACAGAGGCGAAACGGTCAAGACGGCAAAAACGAATATGTTTTTCGAATCGTTGTCGGATATGTTTCCCGATGTCAGTGATATGCAGGATCATCTCCAACGGCTTGAACGACAGGAAGAGAGAATGGCGAAGATTAATCGTCAAGCAAAGGAGATACAATCATCTCTTTCTCAAGAGGAAGCGAGTTTTCTGTATGCTCAATTGATTTATCCGTCTGGATTGTACCGCTATTTTTGCCACTGCGAACATGAATGCCAATTGGCGTTATGTGCCTTCCAAAAGGGTGACGATGAAACCATGAAGTCGCATCTTGCCGAAGCGAAGCATGCGTTGAAGGAATATGAATCCCTCATACCAGCCTATCTGACTGGCCAATATGTCCATTGGTATGACGGCTGCCAAAAGGTGGATTACCGGCAGACCGTTGACATGTTGCAAAAACTGCTTGGAAGTATTTGAAAAAAAACTTGCAAAACTTCTATCAATCAGCCCTGAAAGGACATAATGTGAGAAAGGAGCTGTTGTTCGCTTTTTAAGAATTTGCAACAGCCTCTTCTTTGTCACACTCTGCATCAAAAATCTGAAGAGTGTGAAAAAAAGTGACATAGTATTTAGTTGTATCTGTAGGCGATCTGAAATACTTTGGTTGACAGTCAATTGAAATGTGGCATATTAGAATGTAATTGATTGAAAACTCTAATTTTGAATACAAGGAGGCTTCAATTGACAGCCAGAACAGTCCATTGTGTTTTGATTGCCGTTTGCGGGACAAGTCCCGCTGTGATTACAGAAACCGTACAAGCCATCTATCAAAACTTTCCAAAGTTTATGATTGATGAAGTCGTGGTATTGACGACAACAATCGGTCGAGAGCGACTTGTATCACAAATCTTGGAAAGCGGTGCATGGGAGAAATTAAGGGAGGAACTCCATGCGGCAGATGATGAATTGCGTTTTGGTGATTGCGCGGATTCCATTCAATTAATTCCGACGTTCGATAAGAAAAGCAATCTTGCGGACATCAACACGCCGAACGACCATTTGTCCATGGCGAATCAATTGTGCAGGATATTGCGTGGCTATACGGACAATCCGGACATTACCGTGTTGGCATCGTTGGCGGGAGGGCGCAAGACGATGTCCACCATGATGGGATTCTGTTTTTCATTGTTTGCTCGGGAGCAGGATAAACTGTTCCATGTTCTTGTCAATGAACCATTTGATGGGAGGCTTGAGCCTGCGTTTTTGTTCAAACCAAAGAAGTCTGTTGAACATAAGCTTCCAGATGGGAAGATGATATCATCTGATGAGGCGCATATTGATTTGATTGAAATTCCCTGTGTCCATTTACGGAAACTGTTTCCGCAGCAGTTTGGAAAGGCACCGGGCGAATATTCAAATCTTGTACATGAGGCGGACTATATCGCGGGCATGGGAGATCGTGAACTTCGATTTGATTTGACTACAGGCAATGTAACAATTGGTTCAGAGACAGTCATTTCCGGAGACAAGTCTCCCACTGTATTTTGGGTTTACTGGTCTGTGGCGCGTGCATCGAAAGAAGATGTACCGCTGAAGACGTTGGACAAGCTTTGTGAATATGTCAAAAGCCAGCATGATTTTTATGAAAACGATAAAAGGGTCTGTCGCACTCTGCGAAATGCATGTGAGTGCAACAGAAGCAATATCAGTAAGACGATGTCGAAATTGAAGCAGACGTTGGGGGAACAACGTCCGCAGTATTTCATTGGCAAGAAGAGACTTGACTCATATCGTCTGTCCATTCCAGCAAACTTGATTGTTCTTGATGGCTTAACAGTAGAAGAACGGTAGAATTTCCCACATGTTCTACTGACTGCATGGCATTGAAAAAAGATAGTGTATCTTAATTCCCGTCGCCTGAAAAAGGCAAGAGTGAGTGATGGTGGACATAAAACTGTCCGCCCTCAAGATGTATGGTAAATGGTGATTCTCATTTAAATAAGCATAAAAACTGAAAAACAAAAAGGAGCAGAGCATGGATTTCTGGAAAGCGAAGTTGGCGGCGTTCCTACATGACCCGCCTGAAAAATGTCTGGATATCGCAGGGCATGAAATGATGGCAAAAAGCCATTTCAATTCTGTTGGATTGACTGCGGAGGATTTGAAGGATGTTGAGCATGTCATGAATTTGGCTGATCATTTTGCCGCTGCGGCAGACCGTTTCGTGTTCCCGAAAATAAAATGCGCGGCGACATTCACAGGTGAAGCTCAGTCGGAAGATGGTGGAGCCTTCGTTCATCCTTTGTGTTCGACACACTATGAAACAGGCGAGCTAAAGTCTGTAGAGCAATACAGTACAGTCCTGGCCAGCGCTTTAGGCGGTGTCAAGACGGATGAACCGAAAGCAGCTTTCTTCCATGTTTGGCGTCGTTGGCGTGAATACGCCACGACAACAGAGAATGGCAAATATTCCGAAATCGCTCTCTTCCCAGCGGATACGCGCATTCCGGATCATACCATCTGGAACCACAACACCGCTGCTTCCGCTTTGGCGGGCTGCTATTATGACGGCAGACTCCATCCAGCTATGCTCATGTTCCAACTAGGTCCTGTCCAAGACTTTATCGCTCAAGCTCGTAGTACACGTGACTTATGGAGCGGATCTTATTTGCTCTCATGGCTAATCGCACATGCCATGAAGGCTATCAGTGACGAAATCGGCCCCGACGCGATCATCTTCCCCAATCTTCGGGGAAACGGCATTTTCGACGCGTTGCACCGCGAACAATACTATAAGGATTTATGGAAGAACGGCGACAAAGGCTCGGACACGACGTGGGAGCGCATGAAGAAGGACAAGAAAGATCATCTTGCCCAATGGCTTATGACTCCGACGCTGCCAAACCGTTTTCTCGCCCTGGTGCCTGAAAATCGTGCGGAGGAATTGGCGAAAAAAGCTGAAGAGGCCATTCGTCTTGAATTGAAAACCATCGGTGCCACTGTCTGGAAGTGGATTGAGGCTGAGAACGCCAAACGTGGTCAAGATTCAGAGAATACGTCATCGTGGAAAGAACGATTTGACAGGCAGATAGATGCCTTCCCGCAGATGTCGTGGGCCGTCCAGCCGTGGCTGGATGGCGATGAATGTCTGAAGCAGTTTAAACAACTGCCAATAAATAAAGGTAGAAAAGCGGATGACATAACGCCATGGAAACGGTTGAACGACATGCTGACGCTGAGTCAGGAATGGTTGCCGCAGGAAGATCGTGACAGCCGCTTTTATTCCGATATTGAAAAGACGAAGCTGAACAATCCAGGCATCTTGTGGGAGGCGCATTACGCATTGGTTGACGCCAAACTGGCGGCGCGGCGCAACACACGTGATTTCATGGCTTGGGAAGATAAAAATGGCGAAGGTGCAGTCAAAGACTCCCTCTCCGGCAAGGAGGAGGTCATCGGCAGCGAGGCATTCTGGAAGTATCTAGCGGATAATGAGAACAGGATTTTCACTGCGGCCAGCCACCGATATGGTGCGATGAATCTCATCAAACGGTTGTGGTGCGAACCGAAAATCGGTTATCTCCGTAGATTGCTTGGACTAAACGAAAAAGAATATGGCATCGGAATTGGTTTTGATTCCATCCCGGAAATTGTAAAGAAAAACCAATATGGCGGCAAATATGTCGCTGTATTGGCGATGGATGGCGATGAAATGGGCAAATGGGTCTCCGGTGAGAAGACACCGAAATTCATTGATCAGATTTCCAACAGAGCAAGAAAGTATTTGACTAGTTTGCAACATAAGGAAGAGATTGAGAAGATGCACCGTTTGCTGACGCCATCCTATCATCAACAGTTGAGCGAAGCCCTTTCCAATTTCGCCATATGGCTTGCACAAGTCATCGTGGAAAATTTCAGCGGTGAACTGATTTACGCGGGCGGTGACGATGTGCTTGCCATTCTGCCGTCCGATCGTGCCATCGCTTGCGCCGTCGCGTTGAAAGACGTGTTTTGCGGCAAATATCCAGAGGGTTCATTCTTGCAGGATGTTGCAATTCAACAAGATGGTTTCGCCAATGCAGGAGCGGATTATCCTCTGATTCTGCCAGGAACGGCATGTACGGTATCCGTTGGGCTTGCTATCGGACATCAGAATGCTCCATTGCAAATGCTTGTAAAGGAAGCGCAGAACGCAGAGTATTGTGCAAAAAATGACTATGGCCGTGATGGAATCGCCTTCTCCGTCTATAAGCGTTCGGGCGAAATTATCCAGTGGGGTTGCAAATGGGATAGCGCGGCATTGCCGTTGATGTCGTTGCTGACGACATTGAAACTGAAAGATGATGGTTCGCCACGAGAAAACGATGGTCTTTCAAGCCGCTTCCCATATGCATTGTCAAAACTTCTGGAGCCATATCAATTGCACAAATTGGATCAAGACAGTCTGAGTAAAGATGCATTGAAACAGATTGTGGCGCAAGAACTTGAAGTGGTTATTAGGCAACAGGGGCGCAATCTGGCCGATGATGACAAGGCAGTGCTTGAAAAGCAATGCGACGCATGGCTGGACGACTGTTTTGACGATGCCCTTGAAAAAGATGCCAAAAAGGAAACACCTGCCGATTTCATCAAGCCGTTTTTGACGGAGACGTTCATCACCAGAGGACCAGGAGAAGACGAATGAGCAATCATGATTTTACATTAACGCCTCGTGACTTGCTGTTTATGCATGATGCACGGCCCATGGAGGCCTCCGATGCGGGGCAGGGCGCCAACTGGCCACGCCCTGATCAATTGTGGAATGCCGTCATCAACATGTTCCACCGCCAATGGCGTGAAATGCAGGCGTGGGAAGGTGATTTGCATACACAAAACCAATATGACAAACATGCTGACAGTTCCTTCCGCTTCGGTGCTTTGCAGACAATCGGTCCTTTCCCGATGAAAGAAGAAAAAGGGAATAAAACCGTCTTCTTCCCATGCCCGCTGGATTTGTCTGTTGACAATGACGGCAATCTGCAACCAATGAAACTCGTTTCTGCCGATGGCACGGATATGCCGAAGCCATTGAAATATGCTTTCCAAGCCCCTGTTCTGGGAAAGCAAAAGCCGCCGCAATGGCTGTCGGCTAAAGATTACGCCACCTATCTGGCTGGAGAAACCATTGACAAGCCAAAGAGTGAAAAGCTTTATACAGCGGAACGAAATATAGGCATCGAAATCAATCCAGAGACGGGCACGACGGTTAACAGCAAACTCTATCAGGCTGAATATCTGAGGTTTGAATCTGATGTAACTATGGCTTTCTCCGCTTCCTGTGATATCCGTGCGAAGAATCGGACGCTGGAGGAGCGTAAGATTGATGTCTTTGAAAAACTGAGTTATCCAATGGATACGGTTATCGGCGGCCAACAGGGCGTAGCAAGACTGAATGGCTTGGAAGGTTGCTTGATGTTGCCGCATGTGGAACCACAAGCTGGTTCCCTGAAAGTCCGCTGGACGTTGCTGTCGCCATTGGTTTCAACGGCTGGTTGGCTACCCAGCTGGATTGATGCGGAGAATGGCAAAGTCATGCTCAAGCCATTGGACAACAAACCAGAACGAAAGTCTGGCGAGTCTCGTGATGCATGGCGAAAACGTTGCCAGGAGAGCTGTCCGGAAATCAAGGCATGTCTTGTCGCTGCCCGTATCGGCAAACCGATTGCATTTTCCGGATGGGATTTGCAGGGTGGTGATAAATCATCGGCAGGCGTTCCGAAGAAGACACTGTTGGCGGTTCCCGCAGGCTCAAGCTATGTGTTTGAATGTAATTCCGTAGAAGATGTGAAGACTCTGTGGAAGGCTTTGGACGGCAAGCGGCTGTCCAGCATCTATGGTGAAAAAGGTTTTGGCATTGGTGTTTGTTCATCTTTTCAATTAAGAATTAACAATTAACAATTAAGAAGAATTAGTAATTAATAATTTACAATTAACTGGTTACAAAGGAGAAATAACAATGAATTCGAAGAATTTTGTTCTGTTTACGCGTACGCCGTTGCATGTCGGTGCAGGTGCTTCTGTCGGTATTGTCGATTTGCCGATCATTCGTGAATCCCATACGGGCTATCCCGTCATTCCGGGCACGAGTCTGAAAGGTGTTCTGGCGGATTTGTGGAATGGGGAACTGGAGGGCAACAAACGTGGAAAGGACAGCGATGTGGAATTGCTGTTCGGTGCGGACACTGAAAAGGCGAAGGCTGGCAAGCTGCTGATCGGCGAAAGCAAAGTTGTGGCGTTTCCTGTCCGTTCTGCGAAAGGCGGCTTCGCGTGGGTGACCTGTCCGCTGGCTCTTGGACGTCTGTACCGTGATTTGGGAAAGAAACTTGATTCGTTTGATTTTGAAGAAGATATGTGCTATGCCTCTTCAGCTCTTCAATTGGAAGGATCAGCTATATTGGAGGAATACAGTCTGGAAGTGAAAGATGATGTTCCGCAAGGTATTGTCGATGAACTGAAGGATTTGTGCAAAGATGAGCTCTGGCATGGCGAACTCTCGACACATCTGGCCATCGTTTCTGATGAAATGTTCAAGTATTTTGTTGAAAATACCTGTGAAATCGCTCAGCATGTGAAAATCGATGATGAAAGCGGCACGGCGGAAGGTGGCGCGCTTTTCAATCAAGAGAACGTTCCCGCTGAAACGCTCTTCTTCACAGTCCTTTATGAAAATGCTGACGGTTGCTTCAAGAAACTGGAAGACAAGCTGGCGTCTGTCAACAATCTTATTCAAGTCGGCGCTGACGCCACGACTGGTCTCGGCTGGTGCTCTGTCAATCTTAAGTAACGGAAAGGGAGGAAACAACCATGAAAAATCTTGATCAGATTCGTGCAAAGAACGCGTTGAAAGCGGCACACAATAAAAAGTTCAAAGGCATCAACGATGGTGATGTTGTCAAGAAAGTGCCAGCCATGATCCAGCAAAATGGCTTGCTTGGCGCGTTGGCGTTCGCTATTGACAAGGAAAAAGGCTATAAGGATGTATTGGATGCCTGCATCGAACATTACGCCAGTCTGCCGAATGTCGCAAAAGCGAACGCCACAGACCTTGAAGGTTTCAGCAAATGGCTTTGTGGACAGGATTCTGCTCAACTAAGGGCGGTGACAACGGAAATTCTGGCTTATCTCAATTATCTGAGACGTTATGTAAAGAAGGAGGACGGCGATGAGAACGGCAACTGATGCCATTGCCAATTTGCTTGGTGATAAGTTTGAAAAATGCGAATCTCCTTCTTTGCGTCTGGAGAAATTCGTCAATGTGACGAAAAATGCTCAAGATGAGCGAAAGAATGAAATTGATGCGTTTGTAAACTGTCATCACAAGTTTGTCAAGAAGAATGCACCGACATTCAGACATCCTTTGGCAAAAGAGTTTATTGCCATGTTAGGTGGCAATTTGATTGTCAATCAGTCAGGCGGTGTCTTGGAGAATGCGGGGCTATGCCTTGATTCAATTCGGAATTATCCGTACATTCCAGGCAGTGCCGTGAAAGGCGTTGCCAGTCATGCGGCTTGGGCTGAATGGGAAGAGGATAAAAGTTTGGAAAAGGCATTGCAGGTTGCTCGTGTCTTTGGCTTTCCGACCAATCATAAGGACTTGGACCGCTTGATCTTGAATAGCATTGGACAGAAAAATGCCCAAGGTTGTTCAGGAGCTGTTTGTTTTATGGCGGCTGTCCCGTTTGAAAATGCGGCAATATCAGTCGATATAGCTACAAGTCATCATCCTGAATACTATCAAGGCGGAAGAAATAAGGCGTTTGATGATGAGAATCCGATTCCGTTGCCTTTCCCTGTTGTGAAGGCTGGTACGAAATTTATCTTTCGCCTGCTGCCGTTAAAAAATTGCAATGACACCATTATGGCGGATGCCCAAAAATGGCTGATCCAAGCCATGACTGTTTTGGGCCTTGGCGCTAAGACTGCAGCTGGATATGGCTGGTTTGAATATGATGAGGCTGAATCTCAGAAACTCCTGAAGATTGAAAAGGAAAAGGCTGAACAGAAACGCCTTGCGGAAGAAAAGTTGGAACGTGAACGTCTTGCACGCGAAAAGGCAAAACAGGAAGAAATGGAAAGGGCAAAGGCCAAAAAAGAGTATGAAGAGAAAATCAAGACAATGAGTCCTGAAGAAAAATGGGATTATATCATTGCCAATGAATGGGATGAGAACAAATTCCGGAATCGTCTCGGCATGTTCTGGCAGACAGGGAAAGGTGCTCTTGATGAAGAGGAAAAGAAAGCCATTGTCCGTGCTCTGAAAGTTTCAAAAAAGGCGGTTTGGGATGAAATCAAGAATGCTAAACAGAAAAAAGGCGAACCGCCATGGCCGAGAATTGCGGATGAAGTGCGGAAGCTTAATAAAACCACTTATGGAGACAAAATGCCATGATTCAGATTGAAGAAAAACTGACATTGATCACTCCCTGCTTTTGCGCGGGAGCTGATCAGAAAGTCGCGGAATTGCGCGCTCCAACCATTCGTGGACAGCTTCGCTGGTGGTTCCGTGTGCTTGGCGGAACGCCTGAACAGGAAAAGGAGCTGTTAGGCGGTGTCCATGGAAACGCAGCAGCCAGTAAGATTGTTGTTCGTATAAAGGATATAACGCCTTTGCATGGAAAAACGGAAGAGCTGCCAAGGCAAAATGCGCCTTTGTACTATCTTTTCCACTTCGCAAATGCTTCTGGAAAAAACAAATTTGACAAGAATGGACCACGCTATGAACCAAGTGGCTGGCTAAAGGAAGGCACGGCTTTCACGGTGGAAGTCCTTTCACGACTGCCAATGAAGCCTGAAGAGGAAAGGCAGTTTCTTGAGGCTTGGAATGCTTTTGTCACGTTTGGAGGACTGGGCTTGCGACAGACACGCGGGCTTGGTTCATTTGCTCCGCAACAACGGCTTGGCATGAATCAGATAAAATTAGCAATGCGCGAGTTAGAAAGAAAAGGCGTTTACAGTTGGCGCATTTCAGGAATGAATGGGCAGCCGATTTTAACAGGCAATTGGAAGGAGGCCATGATATATCTGGAAGCCGCTCTCGGCCATGTCCGCCAGCATGGTTTCAAATCCAATGATTCAACGCCTTTAGGAGGAGGCGGGCGGTCGCGGCAGGCGAGTGCTCTGCATCTACGTCCTGTTCGTTTGCAAGAAGGGTATTTGCCTGTGCTTTATTATACGCCGCAAGTTCTTGCGCCGCAGAATGCAAGAGGCAATCAGGCTCTTCTTGACTTGCTGAATGGCAATCTGCCGTGCAAGGTTCCTTATAAACAAAAGCCAGACAATCCGGATACTAGAAATGAATGCAGAATTATGAGAGTATAAAAACTGCATCCAAGCCATGTGGATTCTCTTTGAAGATACATCATTTTAGACTTCAATATCTTCCAATAGACTTGTAGCAAAAGAATTGATTATGACCACCTTGATTTCAATGATCGGCAAAGGAAAAGTCGAAAAACAGCAGTTGAAGGGCTATGAAAAAGTTGCCTATTCCTTTGAAAATGGCCCAACGGTAACAACTAGTTGCTCGACAAATGCCATTCTAAAAAGTGGCCTTTATTCAATTGACAAGGTGATCATTATAGGTACAAAGACTTCCGCTTGGGCAGAACTTCTGGACGATCCGTCTCCAGCCGAGGAGAAAGTTTTTTTCCAATTGTTTGATGATTGTGAAAGAGAATGTCCTTTTAACGTAAAAAGTGAATTGGCACAGGATTTGAGAAATCTGCTTGAGGCACGTTGGCGTGTGCAACGTGTCTCGTTTGTTGCCACAGAGGCTGAATTGACATCTCAGACGGCGGCGGACATTTATGGTGAATACGTGGAGAAATGCCTGGGGACTGAACAGAAATATATTCTGGACGTGACCCATGGTCTGCGATGGATGCCAATGTTTCTGACATCTGCCATCCGTTACAAGGAGATGGTGGAGCACGGTCTGGACAGCATGCGTCTTCTCTATGCGGAGATAGGAAACAACTCAAAAGGTTTTATCCGTGAATTGGATGCATTGTGGAACGGTCAGAAGACAGCTGAGGCGATGTCGCTGTTCTTTGATAAATTTGATTCTACAATGCTTGTCCCCAGAATTCCTGCCGAATGCTGCCATCTGAAAGAGGCGATGGAGAATTTCGGCAACTGTATGCAGGCCAACTACCTGATGCCGCTGGTTTGGGATCGTGACGACAAGCTTGGAGGCGACTATCCGCTAGGGCAGACAGTCAAGCAATTGCGCAACGGCATCACGGAAGTCGGAAGACTTCCTCAACCTCCAAATTGGCTGGAGGCTGTCGCAAGTGAAATGTTTCAATGGGTGGAACGGTTGCGGCAATACGCTTATCCATCCGAACGACTTTTGGTTCTGGCGGACATGTATGCGGAACGTGGACTGTGGGGGCAGGCTGTCATAGCACTGGACGTCGCATTGAGCATTTTCGCTTGTGAATATTTCCAGCCTGGCCAATATCCAGACTGGGAAATGACCAGAAGCAATCTTGAAATGTTGAAAAAATCCATGAAACAAAGCACTGGCGGTTTATTCCATTCATTAGACAAAGCAGTTGTTGACCATGTTATTAACTTGACGCATATCCGCAATATGATCGCACATGGCAATCTGAACTCTGCGCACGACAAGAACAAGACGCAGAAAAAACCGAACCTTTCCAAGGATTACAAGATTTTCCAGGCTGCATTGGTCAGTCTTTTCAGTTATAGAAATTAATACGATAAGATAAAGGAAAGAGCATTGTCAACATTTTATGCTATATGATAAATAAGTGGAAACACTGCTGGACGAATGACGCTGGTGGTTGACATACCGCACGAATGCGTTATGAAGCAAATAGATGTAATAGGATATATCTACAGACTGTGCTGTGTGGTTTCCTTATTCATGTGTGATAGCTGTAGAGCTCTTTGACAACTGAATCAAATATCGTCGAATATCTTTGCACGGCATCCATGGCATGATTTGCCATGGATGCCGTGTTTGGTGGCATTAAATGAATGTGTTTTGGGAGATGCTGTATTTTCAAAATTTCGTCCAAGTTCAAGCTAAAGCCGAAAGGCGATTAAGACTAGCCATAGCCATCGCCAGAGCCGTCGCCGGAGCCGTCGTATCCCTAAACATCTAGTAGCCGAAAGGTGATTAAGACAACCACAGCAGGTCGTTCAGTTCGCCGTCAGTCATGCCTTGTCCAAATTCAAACTGCAGCCGCAAGGCGATTAAGACTTCGCCAGTTTCGCGTTCGTCTCTATCATGGGCATGGAGTGCCCAACTTCGGACAGAAGCCGAAAGGCGATTAAGACATGTTCTTCAGGAGCTGGCCCATGCCCTCCTTCGTGATGTCCAAATTCGGACTGAAGCCGAAAGGCGATTAAGACGATCCCGTCGATGACGGCATGCTCCTTGTACATCTTGCAGGTCCAAATTCGGACTGAAGCCGAAAGGCGATTAAGACTTTTTCAAGGCCTTTCTATATTCCGCATCATTTGCGGAAGTCCAAATTCGGACTGAAGCCGAAAGGCGATTAAGACTTTTCTGTGTCGTAGCGGTTTTTCAGCTTCTCGATGTGTCCAAATTCGGACTGAAGCCGAAAGGCGATTAAGACTTCGCTATCAAGCGCGACAATTTCATATTTGAACAGAGGCGTCCAAATTCGGACTGAAGCCGAAAGGCGATTAAGACCGTGGGATCCGTCACTTTCAAAGATGCATTCTTGCCGGAACGTCCAAATTCGGACTGAAGCCGAAAGGCGATTAAGACCTGTGCCTTTACTGGCAACTTGAATCCACTTAAAATTACGTCCAAATTCGGACTGAAGCCGAAAGGCGATTAAGACAATAATTAGTCTTGCAGGGCCTCCGCCTTAATTTTCCAGTAAGTCCAAATTCGGACTGAAGCCGAAAGGCGATTAAGACCTAATCATCTCCAAGTTTCTGTCGGACACGTCGAACGTCTTGTCCAAATTCGGACTGAAGCCGAAAGGCGATTAAGACCCGCGTGTAACGCCATGCCGACTTGCAGCCATTCCTCGTAGGTCCAAATTCGGACTGAAGCCGAAAGGCGATTAAGACAGTTCATCATGATGGTATAATCGTACTATATTGGTTGTCCAAATTCGGACTGAAGCCGAAAGGCGATTAAGACCCTTCATTTTTGCTGTGCGATATGTCCATCCATATCGGCGGTCCAAATTCGGACTGAAGCCGAAAGGCGATTAAGACTATTGTCCTGCGTATATGCCTATGGTGTCAACGTCCGCACGTCCAAATTCGGACTGAAGCCGAAAGGCGATTAAGACTTGCCAGCTCCAAAGATATAAAGGTTATTTTCACGCAGGTCCAAATTCGGACTGAAGCCGAAAGGCGATTAAGACCTCGCTCCGGCATTCTATTTACAATCTTGTAGAATACGTCCAAATTCGGACTGAAGCCGAAAGGCGATTAAGACTTCTGCATTTCCGTGATGGACTTGCCTAGGCTTTCGATCTCGTCCAAATTCGGACTGAAGCCGAAAGGCGATTAAGACCTTGATGTCCTTGTCGATTCCCGCGATCTTCTCGCGCAAGTCCAAATTCGGACTGAAGCCGAAAGGCGATTAAGACGGGCTTTTGCTTTGGAGGACGTGTTTTCAGCCACAAGGGCGTGGTCCAAATTCGGACTGAAGCCGAAAGGCGATTAAGACCTTGCGTTTTCCGCCCATTGTTCGCGTTTCTCAAGTTTTCGTCCAAATTCGGACTGAA
>JAFZAB010000209.1 GCA_017548425.1 Victivallales bacterium | reverse complement strand
GGGAAGGGCCGTCTGATGGCCGTTGGCTTGCCGAGTACATATTACAGTACGGAGGATGGTTGCGATTTGTTGCGCGATTTGACGGCGCGCGCCGCGAAAGCGGCGGGGCTTCAATTCGTGAAGACGAATCTGATGACGGCGCGACGTGGCAGAGTTGTGGCGGCGCATGCTCTGCGTGAGAACGAAGCGCTTCCTGGACGGTATATTGATTTGTATGACGGCCGTCTTCCCATTGTTGTCAATCCGCTGGTGAAGGCGGTGAACAGCCGCCTGCTGTTTGATATTTCCGGATTTGACATGAAAATCCCGCATCTGGCCTTCAGCGGCGGTGAAATCGTTGAAGGAAGTCTGGCGGAGGACGATGTCTGGACGCAGTTCACCTACACGGCGGCGTCCGACAGCACGATAGCGACGCGAATTTTGGTTCCAAAAGGCATGTATCCCGCTGAAGTGACGGCACTTTGCGATGGGCAGCCAGTTGCCGTTAAGATGACGTGGAACGGCGGTTCGTCGTCCGTGCTTTTGGAAATGGCGGGCAACGCAAAGCCAACGGCCGTCACGGTTTCATGGAGCGACAAGCCTGTGGAATCCGTTCCAGATGTGGAAGCGGAACTCATTGAACGCGATGTAGATAATGTAGTTCTTCGTCCTGCGACGGGAACGTTTGACGATGGTGCTTTTGTCGTGGCGGAAAAAGATGGCGTCAAGTCGATCAGCCGCACCGTCAAGACGAATAATGCAAATCTCGACAGTGACTTCCTGCTGAAAAACACCGCTGGCGCCAACGACAGTCTGCGTTTCTGTGATCGGATGGGTCAGGTTGTGTATGTCTTTGATACGAAAGGAACTACCGACTACGTCGTTGACATGGCCATCCTGCAGAACTATTATGTGGAAGTTTCCGCCGACATGAAGCATTGGAAGATGATCGCCGACTATTCGAAGAACGGAACGGTGGAGCATCTGAAGAACGGCGGCAACCAGACCGTTTTGACCGTGAAGGCGGCCGACCATGGCCTGCAGGGCGCGAAAATGTACATCCGCATCAGCAACACGGACACGACGCAAGGCTGGGGCGGCTCCATCACGTGGCTGCGCGTCAATTATAAGCGGAAATGATTGGTGTAGGTTAGCAACAATTTAGAAATGTTGAGATGATAGGCATACTATCATTATGATAATAATAATTTGTAAAATATTCTAATATATTTAAAGTAAATATATTATGAATATGTAATTAAAAAATCAATTATGATTATTTCTTAAATCATCATGATATAATGTAGATGTCCATGCTTATGCTTGTGCATTTGACTGAACGTCACGAATCAGTTCTCTGACTTGACTGGCGTTAAGACCAAGCGTAGCCTGAATATCCTTTTCGCTCTTGCCTTGAAGCAACATGTTCGTGACAACCGTTTTTCTGGTCTGAATCTCGCCCAACTGAAAGCCTTTTTCTTCCCCTATTTTCAGATTGGTTTCCTTGACGTATTCATAGTAGTTGAACTTCATCTGCTTCTCCTGATATTGTCACCTACTAAACACACGTCTCCCTTACCATATAATCGTTTCACAAATGTCCTGTTGCTTCCCCCTGAACATTTGACTGGACTTCACGAATCAGCTCTCTGACTTGGTTGGCGTTAAGACCAAGCGTAGCCTGAATATCCTTTTCACTCATGCCTTGATGTAACATGTTTGTGACAACCGTTTTTCTGGTCTGAATTGCGCCTAGCTGAAATCCCTCCTCTCTTCCTTCCACTCTTCCTTTTTCTTCCCCTATCTTCAGATTGGTTTCCTTGACGTATTCATAGTAATTGAATTTCATCTGCTTCTCCTGAGTAAATGTGATTGAATATTTCTCTTTCAATAACTTCTGTTTCTCTTCTTTGGACAATCTCTGCGAAAACAACGTCCTCAACATATCAATGACCACCTCTCCGCCATTTTCGTATTTATCATTCAGGCAAACCATCATCACTTCTAAAAGATCATATGGCGCGCCTATCCGATGGACACCATGTGTCACATCAGTCGGACACAACTCCGCCATTCCGTATCGAATGATTGTATTCGCTTTATCCAAAGGCACATCAAGGCATATCCATATTGAATAAACCTTCTTCAGATTATCGTAGTCGCTGTCAGCGAACACGGTCTCTTTTTCCATCGCGATTAAACTACAACCATAATATATACCTCTTTTGATAATATCATATCCAGGATGGAAATTTTGTTGAACTTCTATATTGATTATGACACCCACTTGCGAATCCAAATCCTTCGGAAGACGGGCATGGATGCAGATATCCATGTCAATGCCGGCATTGCCATGTGTCTTGTCACCAATCAGATAATCTGCATCCTCCAATCCATCCAGGCATTTCTCTGTGATGAAATTCAATGGAACTCCGTTGAATTCCGGCAAACATTCTCGTAACATTATGGCTACGATCTGCTTATGCGTGAACAACATCTTGATGACGTTGTCCTGCGTGGTGTTTTGGCTCAATATGTCATGGTTGTCAAAATGTTCGGCCATGGGATCCGCTCCTTCAAGACAATGATTATCCACATGGCCTATAATATGACATTAATATTACAAATTACAAATATATAATATATTTATATTAAATGAGTTATATTGTTCTAAAAAGTCATAAGAAGTCATAAAGCGCATTCAATCGACTTGTTTACCTGTTTTGCTCACAACATGTTATGAACAAATAGGATATCATGTTTTTTACAACATGGATTTTTCATAACAAAGCAAAGAGGCCGACGGATGCTTTTCCGTCGGCCTCTTTGTTGGGTTGTCAATTTTTTTGTGCGGGGCAGTGATTTTTATCGTCCCATCAGCCTTCCGAGTAGGCCGCCCAAGCGACGCCGCGCGCGATGATCTCCGCAATCTGCGGCCGGCGGATGAAATCCGCTTCATTGTGGCCAAGCGAGCAGTAGAAAACACGTCCTTTGCCATAGTGGCGTTTCCAGATGACGGGCATGACCGTCCCGTCGATCCATGGGCAGACATGGCCGTCAAATGTCGTTGTAGCAAGCACTTCGTTGCCCGGATCCACATGCATATAGTACTGTTCACTGTGCATGTCAAAGTTCGCAACACCTTTCACAATCGGATCGTCCGATTTGAAATTCACCATGTAGTCAATAGCGTTTCCGGGATGCGCGACCCACTGGCCGCCGCACATGAACTGATATTCCGTGTTGTCTCGGAACGCATCGCACATGCCGCCATGCCAGCCGCCGATGCCGACACCGCCGCGAACAGCCTCCAGCAGCGCCTTGCCGGGCTCGGCCTCCAGCTTGCCCATGGTCCATACTGGAATAATGGCTGCATATTTATCCACAAGTCCTTCCTGCAGAAGGCATTCTTGATTGTCGAAAATGTCCGATTCGATGCCAAGCGCCTTCAATTGAGCCACGACACGGTCGGAAGTCTGCACAGGATCATGCCCATCCCATCCACCGCGAAACACCAATATCTTCTTTTCCATAAGATATTTATCCTTCTGCAATTTCAATCCAACTGCCCATACCGCAGATTTTGGCCCATCGCGGCTGGCCGCTCGCAAGTCGTTGTCATCTCGACACAAACATGCTCTTCTGCCGCGCGGGTGATGCCACACATCACATCCAGCACATGGCAGGCCAGTTCGCCAGAACAACGGTACGGCCGTCCTGTCTCAATGCCTGTCGCCATGTCCGCCAAACCAATGCAACGCATATTGTCGTTGTAGATGAAAATCCTGTTCTCCTTGATGACCCATCCGTTCGTGATGCCTGCCTGGCAGAGGCTGACATCACCTGTAAACTTGTTCGGATCAGGGAAATGCAACGCGCCTTGCGTTCCGTAAAGTTCAATGTAATACAAATCGCTGTGTTGCCAGACATCGAAACTCGTCGTCAAATTAATGACGGCACCGCACGCAAATTCCAAAATTGCCGTGATATGCGTATCGACATCGACTGGAAACCGCTTCCCCGCGTTCACGCCGCGGCCGATGCGCGTATCCGTCGAACGCGTGGACATGCCGACGACGCGTTTGACCGGCCCAAGCAGATTGACGAGCGCCGTGATGTAGTACGGCCCCATGTCAAACAACGGCCCGCCGCCTTTCTGATAATAGAATCCTGGCGCGGGATGCCAATGCTCATGGCCATGGTTCAGCATGAACGCATTGCCCGCGACGACCTTTCCTATCATCCCGTCGTCCAACAACATGCGTCCAAACTGATGACCGCCACCCATGAACGTATCCGGAGCGCAACCGACATGGAGGCCTTTCCGTTTCGCCGTCTCCATGACCTTCAGGCCGGACGCAAGATCCAGCCCAAACGGCTTTTCCGAATAGACGTGCTTTCCGTTTTCCAACGCACGCAACTCAATGTCCGTATGAGACAAAGGCGTTGTCAGATTCAAGATGATATCGATGTCCGGATCCGTGAAGATGGCGTCCAATGGAACAGCTTCAATACCAAACTCTTCTGCTTTTGCTTGGGCGCGTTCCGGATGGCGGTCCGTGCATTTTGTGATCTGCAGATGTTCAAATGCCCGTCCGTTCTTCAGATAAGATGCGCAAATGTTTCCGCAGCCGATGATTCCTGCTTTCATGAAGCACTCCTATTACTTGCTCGGCATGCAGTACAAAACCAACAGAGCCAACCAACCAAGGAATGGAATCAAAGCTAGCAAAATCAGCCATGGCGTGAAACCTCCGTCGCGCAGACGGCGAACGCCCATTGCAAGGCTGGGAATCAAAATTGCCAGACCGAAAATTCCAGACACGGCAGGAAGAACGGCACCAAGAATAGCACTGATGATGAAATTGACCAATACCGTCAGCCAGAAATTCTTGCGACCTTCCTTGCCAGCGAAATCCACATACTTTTTCCAGAAATCAGCGTAGAATCCCATAATTGCTCCTTTTTGTTCTACCGCCAGCTACACGACCTTAAGGTCGCTTGCAAGCGGTTACCATTGTTTCGCCCTTCGGGCATTTTTTCGGCTTTTTGAAGCCGAAAATGAAACATCAGTTACTTCTGTGAACCATGACTATGTTTTGTATATTCAATTGTTAACTGAAGAGATGTCAATGTCTCATCTTTCTCTAATGTAACGCAATAACTTGAAAAGGCTAATACAACGCCTCGACTTGATTGTCGCCTTTTTTCAATGGCAGCCGTACCGTTTCCTCCAAGACACCGACATGCTTTCCATTGACTTTCAACGACTTCGGGGCTGTTAGCTCCATCTCCGTCTGCTCCGTCGCCTCCACGGTCATGGATAAACGGCGAGAATTTGTGTCGAACATCATTTCTTTCACATTCGCTTCGTGGCAGACGGTCACCATTGGTCCAGATGTTTTCCGCCACATCGCCAGCGAGAGCGGATATGCCGCCGTCATGCCCGGCCAGTCGCTCGTCCAGAATTTCCGTTTATGTTCAATGACATCATCCGTCCATTCCTGAAGTTTCATGGCTGGCGTCATAAAATACGCTATCGCTTGTAGATAGCGTTCATTCGACTGGAAACCATCCTTTCCAATCAAGGCTGGAATCGCTGCCAATTCCATGTATGACTGGACTTCAGGCAAAGCATATTTCATGTACAGACGATACAGACTGCCGGGTGCCCCTTGCGAGAAGTCGAACAAATCCATCGCCGCCGCCACATTGTTGTTCACCTGCAATGGCTTAGGATATGTCTTCACGCCATATTCACCGAAGCCTGTCACCAATGAAATCGTCCGTTTCGCATCCGTCAAATCATCTGGTTCACCAAGATATTTGTGATAGCGCAGACGAATCAACGTCGGAACCATCCGTTTCGCCGCGCGGTATATGGCGTCGTCCTCTTCCGCTTCATCGCCCATCATGGCGGCCAGTCGCGCATGGCTGATCATGCCTGAGTATTCGCCATTCAGCATGTCAATCCATGCTCCCGCGCCGTTTTCACGGCAGGATCCCGCATGGTAGGCCCAATCATCCATTACCTTCTGATGCACACCATTATATTTATAGAACGGCCAGTTGGCCTGAATCAACGATTTCATGCCGAAACGTTCCGCCAGAAGTTCGCCAACCCATGTCTCCACCACGCTCGCCTCGTTGCAATCACCATAGTTGAATTTCGTCCCTTCGCCTTCCGCGTAATTGACGCCCAACGGATAAATGCTACGGAACATGACAGGATATCTCAGACCAGAAAACGGCTCCGTCCGATGTCGTGCAAATGCTTTGTACTGATACTGTTCCAACGCTTCCACATAGCGGTGGTTTACGCGTTCACGCAGTTTGGCACGATTTTCGGAATTCAGCATGAAATAGCCCTGCAAGCTTGTTGACAGTCCAAAATGCCAACCGAACGGATTCATGTTGTCACCGCCACGATAACCGTTCGGCGCGTCATAACGCATGATTTCATATTTCGCGCCGCCGCCCCACGACCATTTTACGCCGCCTGCGAACGCATCATTCGCCTCCTTGAGCCATGCGTCGTCCGACACATAGCCAGGCGTCATGATATCAGCCTCAAGATTCGGCAAATCAATGGAATACGTCAACGTCGGACGGCCGAGAACAGCTTTCATCGGGCCGAAACGCGTTGGCGTCTGAAGATTGACCAGAACGCCTTCTGCGGGAGCGTCATTATCGGCCAAGCCACGCGAAACCAAAATGCCTTCTTCATCCGCAAACGCCATCAACGGCGGCATGACACCATATTCAAATTTTGGAATGTCCCATGAATTTCGCTGCCAGTGATGATGTGTTCTTTGCACAATCCGAACTTGTTTTGCACCACGATCAACTTTATAGATTTCACCACAGGCAGACGGATAACTCAATGCCATTTTCGCCATCAAATCCAGCCTGACAATGACCTGTTCAGGCAAACCATGAATCCAGTTCGATGTATCGATGGAACGGCTCCCAAACGGCCATCCGCACAATAGAAAACCGCTGTCGCGACCACATGTGAAACGGATTCCCGTCACGCTTCCATCTTCCACCCGCGCAGTCATTTGCAAAGGAGATGAATCAAATACCATCAATACAGGACATTGCTCGCCTGAACGGTATAACAACACCCATGGGCGTTTCAAGCCGTTGTTAAGACTGGCATTAAGTGTATAGAAGTCAGGCTTTTCCGCTAATTTCACTTGCTGTATCTCATCGCC
>JAFZAB010000208.1 GCA_017548425.1 Victivallales bacterium | reverse complement strand
GTTCGGCAGAACACCTTTGATCTTCAGAAGGGCCTGTTCGACCTGCGCGGGGAAGAAGTTGACGCCTTTGATGATGAGCATGTCGTCAATACGACCTTTGATCGTGTCGAGACGGACATGCGTACGGCCGCATTCGCAGCAATCCTTCGAGACGACGCGCGTCAAATCGCCTGTGCGGAAACGGATGACCGGAATCGCTTCGCGCGTCAGCGCCGTCACGACCAATTCGCCGATTTCGCCGTCGGGAACATGCTTAAGCGTCACGGGATCAATGATTTCAACAATATAGTGGTCTTCCCAGACATGGATGCCGTTGTGGTACTGGCAGTCCTGTCCCAACGTGCCGATACCGCCCGTTTCCGTCATGCCGTAGATATCATACGGATCGACACCGAGACCTTCACGCAGACGCGTCTTCATTTCAGGCGTGAACGATTCAGCGCCGCAGATCGCGACTCGCAGATTCGGCAGTTCGATACCCATCTTCTCGCGGACTTCCATAATGCGTGTCGCATAGGAAACAACGCACACGAAGCCGTTCGTCTTCATGTCATGGGCCAGACGAACCTGACGTTCCGTATTGCCGGGGCCCGTCGGAACGATGAACAAACCAGCCGCACGCGCACCATGATAGCAACCGAAACCGCCGTTGAACAAACCGAATCCAGGCGTGATCTGAATCGTGTCCGTCTTCTTCATGCCAGCCATCACATAACAGCGGGCCATGCATTCCGCCCACTGGTCCAAATCATGCTGCGTGTAGAGCATGACGACAGGCGTGCCGCTTGTGCCACTGGACATGTGCATCTCAACAATTTTGCTACGGTCAACACAGCACATGCCGTCCGGATACTGCGTGCGGAAATCCTTTTTGCTCATCAACGGCAGTTTTTCCAGATCTTCCAAGCCTTTGAACGTCGCGGCATCCACGCCCGCCTCTTTGTAGCGGTCGGCAAAATACGCGTTATGCGCCTGCGTGTGGCGGACGATGTTGCGAAGTCTTTCATCCTGAACGGCTTCAAGCTGACTTCTGGTCAACGTTTCATCGACATGATTGTAAAAAGAACTTTCACGAACTGACATTTCAAGCCTCCTGTCCGGCCTTCAAGGCCGCCATATTGTTTTCAACTAAACCTGTTTTAACACTGCGTTCAACCGCGCCCTGCCAGCTCGCCTCCGGCAGGCCAAGCCAACCGGACAACGCGCCGACCATCACCGTGTTCGCCAGACGCAAGTCGCCTAGCTTCAACGCAATGGCGCAGCAGTCGATATATTTCAGAACACCGAACGAACGCGTCAACCGTTCGTCCAAATCCGCCGGATACGTCGCACGACCCGTCGAAACCGTGACGGGAATCAACCGCTGTTTCGACACGGCGGCCTTTCCATCCGCCTTCAGCCAATGCGCGCAACGAAGCCCTTCCACAGGCTCCAAAGCACACAGGACGTCCGCTTCGCCTTCACGGAACAAAGGCGAATGGAAACCGTCTCCGAAACGAACTTGCGCCGTTACGGAGCCGCCGCGCTGCGCCATTCCGTGCAATTCGTTCGTCGTCACGTCATAGCCGGACAATTCCGCCGCGACGGCGATGATCTTCGCGGCAAACAGGATTCCCTGCCCGCCGACACCGCATAGCATCACATTTTTTAACATACAGAACCTATTCGTTGAAGTTGCCGAAAACAAAACTGTTTAACATACATGAAACGGAGTAAATTGCAATTTGTTTTCCCCAAACTTTACACTGCTTTTGACCAAGCTTTTGAAAATCTCTGAATCAACCCATTCTCTGTCCGCTTTCGACTGGCTTTTTCACGCTTTGGCATTATTGTGTTCTTACGTCACAACCACGAGCCGTCCATATGCCATCCAAAGCGAAAATCATCAAAAGAGCCATTACCGACGCCATCATGAACATGATGACGCCGCCGCTCGTTTCGATTGTCGGTTCGCTGTCGGACAAATCGGCGGACAAATTGTCCAAAACTCTCACAAACGTCATTAAGTTTCTTAACATCGGCGCTTACAAGAACATACGCGCCAATCTAAAAGTCGCATTTCCTGAAAAAACGGATGACGAACGTCGCGAACTGGCCTATCGGAACGCCGTCAACACTGTCCGTTTCGGCATTGATTTTCTCCGTGTGCTCAAGCATCCGGAAATGGTCAAAACCTGCACGATTCCGCCGGACGATTCCATCCGTGAAATCGTTGGCAAAAGTGCTATCATCCTCTGTCTTCCGCACTTAGGTAATTGGGAAATCTTTGGGCAGGCCATCCCCTGCTTTGGCTTCAAGGCGGCCGCCGTCGCGGAAATGTTCCGTAATCAAAAATTGAACACGCTCATTGAAAACGCCCGGCAGCACAATGGCCTCGTCATCATCCCGCGTAAAGGCGCGGGGCGGAAAGTCATCGGTGCCCTGCGGGATGGTTATTCCGTCGGTTTTCTGGCTGACCAGAATCTCAGTCCGGCGGACGGCGGTGTCTTTCTGGACTTTTTCGGCCTGCCCGCGCCGTCGAGTACGCTTCCCGCCCTGCTTGCGCAACGGCTCCATCTGCCAATCGTCGTCGGAGCGTCCGTCCGCAATGCGGAAGACAAATTCGAATTTCAGTTCATCCAGCTACCGAAAAAAGCGGATGAATATCCAGACAGCGATTCGCTTGCGCAAGCCCTCCTCAAGGCGAATGAAACGCTCATCCGCCAATATCCTGAACAATATCTCTGGACATATCACCGCTGGCGATACATTCCGTCCAACGCGACGGACGATTTTGTGAAACGTTTCCCGTTTTACGCTGTCAAAAGACCTTATCCATGCCCTGAGCCACTCATGGCGCAGGACACATGCAATAACACCCAAACAACGAAAGGATGACCATGGATTCTATTTTCCTCAGAGACATAACCGTCTCATGCATCCTCGGATGCGATCCTGAAGAACGAACCAGACGCCGCCTCGTCAAAATATCCGTTGAACTGTTTCTCGATCTCGACGAAGCCGGCAGAAGCGACGATTTGAACAAAACCGTCGATTACGGCAATTTGGTCAGAAGAATCATCGAGTTCGCGGAAGGCACCAGCTACCACCTCATCGAAGCCCTTGCGGAAGGCGTCGCCGCATTCTGTCTGGAGGATCCGAAAGTGCGTCGCGTTGACTTGCAGGTTGTGAAACCACTGCCCTGCCCGGGCCTCAACGCCGCCGCCATCCGCATTTCGCGCGAAAGAAAATAAGCCGGCGATTGAAAACTAAAAATCAGACATTACAATAACTATAAATATAAATGAAAACCGCCGATTTCCGGCGGATCATGCAACCCTAAACAACAAAGGTCAGAACATGAGCAGAAAAATCAAAGTCGGTATCATCGGTGCCGGTACGATCGGTTCGGTTCACGCGGACGCCTACAAGAAAGTCGCCAACGCGGAACTCGTCGCCCTGTGCGACATCCTGCCGGACAAGCTTGCTGAAAAGGCCAAGCGCCATGGCGTTCCCGTCACCTACACGGATTACAAGGAACTTCTGAAGAATCCTGAAATTGAAGCCGTCTCCATCTGCGTGCCCAACAACATGCACGCCCCCATCGCCATCGACGCCCTGAACGCCGGCAAGAACGTCATGCTCGAAAAGCCGATGTGCCTCAACGCCGATCTCGCCCGCCAAGTCATTGCCGCGCGCGACGCCAATAAGAAAGTCCTCCAGATCGGCATGGTCCGCCGTCAATCGACGGAAGCCGACATCATCAAGAAGCTGATCGAAGACGGCCGTCTCGGCGACGTCTATCAGATTCGCGTCAAACTCATCCGCCGCCGCGGCATCCCCGGCCTCGGCGGATGGTTCACCACCAAAGCACTCTCCGGCGGCGGCGGCATCATCGATATCTCCGTCCACGCCCTCGACCTCTCCATGTACGTGACCGGCCTGTGGAACCCCACCGCCGTCTCCGCGAAGACCTACTCCAAGTTCGGCTCCCCCATCAAAGACTACCACTACGTCTCCATGTGGGCAGGCCCCCCCAAAATGGACGGCACATTCGACGTTGACGACTATGCCGCCGGTCTCATCCGCTTCGGCGACAAGGCCACCCTCTCCTTCGAAGTCGCATGGGCCTGCAACGCCAGAGACGAAAACTGCATCGAGATCCTCGGCGACAAAGGCGGCGTGAAACTCGAAGGCTCCAACGTCGTCCTCCTCACCGAATACGACAACCGCCCCGCCGACATCAAGCTCGACTACAATGCGCAGCGCGACGGCTTCGCCGACGAACTGACCAAGTTCATCGCCGCCGTCAACGGCGAAGGCGAAGTTCCCGCCACGCCCGAACAGGGCCTCATCATGATGCGCGTTCTCGACGCCATCTACAAGTCCTCCGACCTCAACAAGGAAGTGGAAATCTAAACCATTCTCCCCGAAAACACGAAGGCGTCCGAAGAAGTTTTCTTCGGGCGCCTTTTAGTTTTGAACGTTTTTTCTGGAAATTCTGGATTTTCTGGAAGTTCTGGAATCTCTTATAAATCCAGAACATCCAGTATTTCCACAATATCCAGTTTTAACCTGCCAATCAGGCTCTTTCCAACTGCAGCGTCAACGTCGTGCGGTCGCAGACTTCCGCGGGGCCAAAGTACTGGATCGGGCCAGGATAGACGAAATCGACTTCTTCCGCCCACTTGTCACGGTTTGCGGCGAACGTCTTGAACGGTTTGGCATCCAGTTCGACGAGAGCCTTCTTGATGACGGGAACGTCTTTGCCATGGCGGTGTTCCATGTTCATCATCATGGTCAGCGGAATGCCGCCCGCTTCCCATTTGTCAGCGGACTTGGAGATGTTGCGGACGGACGACATATAGCCCGTCAGACCAGCGCCGATCAACGCGGAGGCATTGTAGCCCAACGCATAGCAGTAGTCAGCGTCGAAATTCGACGGAGCCGCGCAACGGCCTTCATAGCCGAAGAAGTGAGCCTGCGTGGAGAACTTCACGTTGTTGCCCGTGGCGCCGTTATAGGCCTTGATGTTCGCTTCGACCATCGCGATGAGCAGTTTTTCCGTCTCGATCTTGGAGACCTGAACGTTGCCGTGCGGGTCGCGGTCGCCGAGCAGCTGAGCCTTCACAAACGTCGGCAGCGGCTTGAAGACGGCGAGATTGTCGCCCTTCAGATGCGCTTCGACGAATTTGATCTTGGCGTCCATATCCGGCAGCGCGTTGAACTGGTCGCCCAGTTCCGTGCCTTCCGCCATGGAGTCGTTCAGTTCGGCGATCAGCGGATTCAGTTCGGGCACGAATTCAATCAAGCCTTCCGGAATCAGCACGACGCCGAAATTCATCTTCTTGGAGGCGCGTTTGATGACGAGATTCGTCAAATCCCACACGATCTGGTTGAGGGAGATGTTCTTCTGCTGGACTTCTTCGGAGATGATGCACGCATTCGGATGCGTCTGCAGAGCGCATTCCAACGCGATATGGGAGGCGGAACGGCCCATCAGTTTGATGAAGTGCCAGTATTTGCGGGCGGAGTTGGCGTCACGCATGATGTTGCCGATCAGTTCTGAATAGACCTTCGTGGCGGTATCGAAACCGAAGGAGACTTCGATCCATTCGTTCTTCAGATCGCCGTCGATGGTCTTCGGGCAACCGATGACCTGAATGCCGGTCTTCTTGTCGATCATGTACTGCGCCAAAACGCAGGCGTTCGTGTTGGAGTCGTCGCCGCCGATGATGACGATGGCGTTGATGTCCAAGGCTTTGCAGTTGACGATGACTTTGTCGAACTGTTCAGGCTTCTCAAGTTTCGTACGGCCGGAGCAGATCATGTCAAAACCGCCCGTGTTGCGGTACGCGTCGATGATGGCGTCATCCAAAAGCATGTATTTGTTGTCGATGAGGCCAGACGGACCGCCGAGGAAGCCGTACAGCTTGGACTGCGCGTTCAACGCCTTCAAACCATCGTAAAGACCTGCGATGACGTTATGTCCGCCAGGAGCCTGACCGCCGGACAGAATGACAGCGACGTTCAATGCCTTCACCTTGCGCTTCGCGCCCTTCTCGAACTTGACGGCGGGCAGACCGTAGGTGTCAGGGAAGAGTTTCTTGATGGCCGCCTGGTCGGCGACGGACTTCGTGGCTTTGCCAAGAACGGCTTTCGCGAACGGGCCGGATGCACTCAAAACGGACGGAAGTTTGGGCTGATAGGTGGCACGTGCCGCCTGCAAGGGGGAAATCTGACTCATGGTACGGTTCCTTTTGGTTGATGATACCTGTGTTTGAATCATGAAACGAAATAAGACACACGTATTATTAATATATATTTAAAGGTAGGGATAGTCAAGCCATCCACGCACGCTAAAAAGCCTGTCTCTATAGTCTCTTATGCCCTTATGGTCATTCACTATATGCGTCTTCTCCCATGAGCCATAAGCCATAGGCCATAAGCCATAGGCATCATATGATGCCGTCCTTGATGGCATTTTGCAATGCCCGCGCACGATGGGACATGCTGTTTTTCACGGCGGCGGGCAGTTCGCCGAACGTCTTGTCGTATCCTTCTGGAATGAAGGCGGGATCGTAGCCGAAACCGCCTTCACCGTGCGGTTCCGTCGCCATCGTGCCGCGCACTTCGCCTTCCGCCGTTTTTTCCACGCCATCAGGCGAAACCAATGCGAGAACCGTCACAAACCGCGCACTGCGGTCCGCCGCACCTTTCATCTTTTCCAAAACCGCCTTCAGATTCGCGGCGAAATCATGCTCCGCCACATAGCGTGCGGAATGGACGCCTGGCTCACCGTTCAATGCCTTTACTTCCAGTCCCGTATCGTCCGCCAAAACCGGGCAGTTCCATGCTTTCGCGCAGACACGGGCCTTTTTCAAGGCATTCTCCTTAAACGTCAAGCCATCCTCTTCGACGTCCGGCAGGCCGCCGAAATCGTCCGACGACAAAACTTCATAACCCAACGGCTCCAAAATCGCCCGAACTTCCTCAAGCTTATGACGGTTTCCCGTCGCCAAAGCAATCTTTTTTGACATTTTTAACTGCTCCGTTTAGTTGAAAAACACACTCTGATTGTTTCATTAATATAATGGTCAATTTAATTCTTTGGATAAAAACAACAGAGGTTTTCCATGCCCGATATCATCGGAATCGACATCGGCGGCACAAAATGCACGCTCGCCAAGGCTGACATGAACGGTCAAATCATGTCAGAACCAATCCAATTCGCCACCACGAACGTCCATGCGACGCTTACGGAAATCTACGCTATCGTCGATTCGCTCAAGCCTGGCGACAATCCTGTTTTCGGCATCACCTGCGGCGGCCCGCTCGACTCCGCGAAAGGCATCGTTCTCTCACCGCCGAATCTGCCCGGATGGAATCATATCGAAATCGTCAATGAACTCACAAAGCGTTTTGGCGGAACAGGATATCTGATGAATGACGCCAACGCCTGCGCTCTCGCCGAATGGCAGTTCGGAGCAGGAAAAGGCTCACGCCACATGGTCTATCTGACGCATGGAACGGGTATGGGCGGCGGTCTCATTCTCAATGGACAGCTCTATGAAGGCGCCAGCGGCGACGCAGGCGAAGTCGGCCACATCCGTCTTGCCCCCAAAGGCCCCATCGGTTATGGCAAGGCAGGATCTTTTGAAGGATTCTGCAGCGGCGGCGGCATCGCCCAACTGGCCGTCAATCGACTGCCAGGCATCCCGCATCCCACGGCAAAAGATGTCGCCATGGCCGCCGCCAACGGCATGCCACAGGCGATCAATGTGTTGAAAGAAAGCGGCCGTTATCTTGGACAGGCGTTGGCCATCATCATTGACTGCTTCAATCCGGAAGTCATCGTGCTTGGTAGCATTTATACACGATCTGGGCAATGGCTGGAAGCATCCATGCGCGAAGAACTTCAGAAAGAAGCCCTTCCGTCGGCTCTTGCCGCCTGCCGAATCGTTCCTGCTGGCCTTGGCGAAAGCCTCGGCATTATGAGCGCCATCGCCGTAGCAACCTATCATCAACGATAGATAAACTGGAAGTTCTGGAAGCTCTGGAGTATCCAGTAAGTTCAGCTCCTCCAGAATATCCAGAATATCCAGAATATCCAGAATATCCAGAATATCCAGAATATCCAGAAAAACATGCCTTTTTCACGATTAGAATTACTGATTGGTAAAGAAGATTTAGCCAAACTCCGCGATGCACACATCCTGCTGCTCGGCGTGGGCGGCGTCGGCTCATGGGTGGCGGAAACACTTGCACGAACGGCTATTGGACATATCACACTCGTCGATTGCGACACTGTGAAGCTTTCCAACATCAACCGCCAAGTCCACGCCCTGCACAGCACGATCGGCAGGCTGAAGACGGACGTCATGGCGGAGCGCATTCGCGACATCAATCCAGACGTGGATATCATACCGCTCAACATACATCTGACGACGGAAAACATCGCGGAACTGTTGGACAATACGCCGTGGTCTTGCGTCATCGACGCAATCGACGAACGGAAGCCGAAATTCGCAGCCATCCTCCATTGCATCCGCCACGGCATTCCCATCCTCTCAAGCATGGGCTCCGCCAACAAAATGAATCCAGCCACCGTCGAAATCACGGACATATCAAAAACTTATGGCTGTCCATTGGCGAAACTCATGCGCAAAGCACTGCACAAGGAAGGCATCCAGAAAGGCTTGAAAGTCTGCTTTTCGCCCGAACTGCCGTCGGTTTTGCAGAATGGCGGCTATCATGCGGATGAAGCCGAAAATCCAGGCGAACGCAAACCGTTGGGCACCATATCCTACCTGCCCGCCCTCTTCGGCCTCCGCCTCGCGGCGGAAGCAATAGCCATGATACGCAAAGGATGATTCTTCTAGGCGGCTAGGCCTCTAGCATTCTGGCCGCCTAGCCGCCTAGCAATCACGGCAGCCAAATTTCACACCATACAGCGGTCGCTTCGCCGCCGTCAAGGCGGACGGAGAGGACATTGTCGCCGTCATGCAGTTCGCGCATCGGAATCTGGCGGATGACCGTCGCCGCGACATGCGGAGGAAAATCCAGATTGAACATCTCATCCGTCTCCAGGCAGTCTGCGCCGTTGGCTTTCAATGAGAACGCCTGCCCTTCCGCCAATGGCTCCTTCAAGCCGATGACCGCATATCCTGTGCGACAATTCGTTCCGCCGCCGAGATTTACGCGGAAATTCTGCCAGCCGCCATCAAGCTTGCGCGGCAAAGCGCAGTCCATCGGCACGCCGACGGGCCGCGGCGTCGTGTAGGTCACGACATGACGCCGCGGCATTTCATACACGCTTTCCTTTTCGCCGCACTTTTCCAAAACTTCCGTAAATTCCTTCGGATTGGACATGCCCGTCAAACCGTTCATGTAGTTGAACAGATACACATGATCCGCCCCGCAATGCAGATATTCCGCCGCAAAACCAGCCGTCATCGCCGCCGTGCATGGAATCATGGACGCACTCGGATAGGCGCCGATGTTGATGTCCAGCCCTGCATTCAGTTCGATACCGTCCCGCAGCAAGCCACGCCAAATTTCCACAGGCATGTCCGAATCCGTCGTCGGCCAGAAGTTGCTGACCGTCACAGAATCAATCAGCCCTTCCTTCGACCACGCCAATACATCATAACCAAGCCGCCGTGCGTCGTCCGGCCGTGATGGAACACGAACACCGACCTTTATCCTGCAATGGCGTTCTTCACCTTTCGCATCCGCTAACTTACGTGTCCTGCGGACGATATCCGTCAAAGCGTCCGCGTCTTCGATTTCATAGCCGGGCTTCAGGCAGGCGGGAAAACGCAGCCAGTCCAGTTCGATGCCGTCGCATTCAAACAGATTCAAAAATTCTTCAATCAACGCCATGCGGTAGTCGCGCACGGCGGAAAAACCGTAATCCAATGCGCGTCCGAACCAATCGCCGAAATACGGTGCACGACGATATTCCGGATGCTCCCGC
Organism: Victivallales bacterium; assembly: GCA_017548425.1. Classification (GTDB taxonomy): domain Bacteria; phylum Verrucomicrobiota; class Lentisphaeria; order Oligosphaerales; family Oligosphaeraceae; genus UBA1407. Next base: position 10,312 of record JAFZAB010000208.1, on the reverse strand, counting down.
CAGAAGGCGTCATGCATGACGTTGTTTTCGTCATCGACTGCATGCAAGTCATTCATACGGCAGGATATCCATCCTTCCAGACCTTCCTTTCGAATGATTTCCAACCAAATCTTGTACGGATTCAGACCACGCTCATGAAGCAACCGTGCATTCGTCGTCCATGACTGGAAATTCGGTCCAAGCGTCTTGCCACGGAAGCTTGGACGACCATCTTCATCCTTTCCCACGCCGCTCCAAATCGGTTCGATAACCGCGCTGTCATACGATGCGCGTTGAGCGTTCGGATTCAAGACGATAGCCCCTACCTGCCCACGCATGTATCCACGAATGAAGGCTTCCAGACCTTCACGCGTCATCTCCCTTTCAGAAAAGGACATATAGAAATTGGAATCGTCTTCGTTCAGATATAATCCAGCCATTTTGCTTTTCCTTATATTTATAAACCATCTGATTTTCCATCTTCAACAATAATGCCACGCGGCCAACTGTCAACAATATCCCATGAAAATCCCTCCCGCTTTTTGCATTTTCGCAGTAAAACGAATATAGTTTAAGTTTGTCTTTCAAATTTCCAACATATTAACCAACACTATTCCAGCCATGAAAAAAATCTTCCACATCCTGCCGAACGCCCATCTCGATCCCGTCTGGTTTTGGAACCAGCAAGAAGGCCTCAACGAAGGCGTCAAAACCTGCAGCACGATCGTCAAACTCATGGATCGCTTCCCCGAACTCACGTTCAACCGTGGCGAAGCCGCCATCTACAACCATATTCAAAAGACCGATCCAGGCCTTTTCACTCGCATCAAGGAACTTATGGTGGCAGGACGTTGGTGTGCCGTCGGCGGCGGATGGATCCAGCCAGACCAAAACATGCCAGACACCGTTGATTTCCTCCGTCAGTTCAGCGTCGGCCGCGAATATTTCAAGCAAGAGCTTGGCATTGAACCGCTTGTCGCATGGGCGGCGGATCCATTCGGCCATAGCGCGGGCATGCCGGAAATCTATGCGGCATCGGGCTTTAAATACTTCTCCTTCACACGTCCGAACAACCATCTCTTCCCATTGAAAGACGATGTATTCCGTTGGATTGGATACGGCGGATCATCCATCCTTTCCGCGCGATTCAATTCCAATTGGTATGGTTGTGAACGGCCGGCCGTCATCCCCGAACTCGACGGCGCATTGGAACGCGTCAAAGACCGTAAACGTATCAATATCGCCATGGGTTTCGGCCTTGGCGACCATGGCGGCGGCCCGACAGCCCGTCAAGTAGAAGATCTCATGGCATGGCGTGAACAGCATCCCGAAGTCGAAGTTCGCTTCTCCACGTTCGACGCCTTCTTCGCCGCTCTGGAAGAAGAACTTGCGTCAGGACTGGAAATCGAATCCTTCACAGGCGAACTCAACTTCTGCCTGCGTGGTTGCTATGCCTCCGTGCCCGCCTTCAAACATGAATTCCGCAAGAGCTCCACGTTGCTCCGCCGTGCGGAAAACAGCGTCCGTATCATTAACGATTTCATGAAAGCTCCTGCGCCAAACTTCACGGAATCATGGCGTTCCATGCTGTTCAACTGCTTCCACGACATCATCCCAGGCTCCGCCATCGAAAGTGCTCTCTTCGAACAGCGTGAAGAGCTCGGCGGTGTCGCCTACACGGCCCGCCGCGCCGAATTTGAAGCCGTCAATCGCCTCTGCGCGAAAGTCGCCGTTAAAGTTCCCACCGTCGAAGGCGACATGCCGGAAGCCGTTCCTTATATCGTCTTCAATCCGTCACCGCGCCCTTACAACGGTTTCGTCGAACTCGAAGTCTCGCTGGACTACCGTCCGCTATGGGGCGTCACGCATGCGGATCAAATCGTCGAACTGCGCGATGCCGACGGCAAGCCTGTCCGTTTCCAAGAGCTCCATACGGAGCATCGCTCCATGCCGGGCTGCGTCTGGCGGAAGCGTCTCGTCTTCCCCGCCAAGATTCCGGCATGCGGATGGGCCGTCTATACAGCAGGTTACGTCAAAGAGCCGCAACTCGCTCCGCCATGCGACGAATATCCCGCCACCGCCGACGGTTGCTCCATCTCCAACGGTCTCGTCTCGTTCAAAGCCGTTCCAGGCGAATATGGCATGACCGTCACCATGCCCGACGGCAAGACGCTGCCCATCTCCATCGCACGCTATGAAGACAAGTTCGGTTCATGGGGCGGCATGGCGGAAGAGCCCGATTCTTTCAATCTCCAGAATCTTCTGGAAGTCTGGATCGTCACTCGCGTCAAAACCGTCGCCGACGGCCCTGAAAAGGCCATCCTTTTCGTCGAAATGAAAGGCGCGAATTCTCGCATCGAACTGACAGTCGCCCTGCGTCGCGGCGAAACGAATTTCACGTTTGACACTCGCGTCATCCGCGATGATCGTTCCTCCCGTTTGAAGCTCCGCTTCCCGCAAGCGGAATCCGTCATCTACGACGTCACGGGCGGCGAATCGAAACGTGCCGAATCCGGCCAAGTTCCCGGCCAACGTTACGTAAAGGTCTGCAACACAACGGCTGGCTCCTTTGGATTCGCAGCCGACGGCGGTTACAGTTTCGACAACCAGAACGGCTTCTTCACCTACTCTCTGGACAAAGCCTGCCGCTATTCCTGCGACGAATACAGCACGCCTGAAACAGGCATCGAATCACCGACGGAACGCGGCGAACTACACATCAACATGACGCTCGCCGCCAATCCGGACGATATTCCCGCACTTGCGGACGGCAATGCCCCGCTCGCCTATCTCACATGGACGCATGACGGCACCCTCCCCGCCAGCGGAAGCCTTCTGGACATCTCCAATCCAGACGTCGAACTCGTCATGGTCGATACCGTTGACGGCAAACTTGTCCTCACGCTTCAAAATCGTTCTGACAAATCGACCACGACCGTCGTCAAGACGCCCGCCGTTTTCAAGAATGTCTCGCTTCCGCCATGGCAGCTCACCAAAGTCGAACTCTGACACATGTCTTCTGAAGAAAACATCCAGCAGGCATCGCTTCTAAAGCGATGCCTTGTCCTATTTCAGGTATTCGCAAGCATTTCCGCCGTCTCATTGGGCGGCGGACTGGTCATGCTGCCCGCGATGAATCGCGAATTCGTCGAAAAGCGCAAATGGCTGACCAACGACGACATGCTCGACACAGTTGCCATCATGCAGTCGCTTCCAGGTATCATCGCCGTCAACATGTCATCGTTGATCGGTTCGAAAATCGCAGGCGTGCCCGGAGCGATCGCGGGCACGCTCGGCGTCATCTTCCCGCCGTTCGTCACCATCCTGCTCATCGCCTACTGTCTGACGAATTTCTTCAACACGCCCGCCATGATCAACGTTTTCAAAGGCGTCCGCGCAGGCGTTTGCGCGCTTATCCTCCTCTCCGCCATACAGTTGGGCAAGAAAATCCTCAAGGGGCCGTTTGAAATCACCATGGCCGTCATCGGTTTCCTTTCACTTCTCGTTTTCAACTTCAACGTCATTCTGATGATCATTCTAGCGGGTATCGCAGGGCTTGTCTATAAGGCACTCATGGCGAAAAAGCAAATTAACAATTAACAAGTTATAATCCACTGGATTTTCTGGACAAACTGGATTATCTGGATTTACACCTTTTCCAGAATATCCAGAATATCCAGAATATCCAGAATATCCAGAATATCCAGAATATCCAGTCCATCCAGAACAAACCTTGCATTCATCATGCCCGAACCATCCTTTCTAGATTTATTTTTCATCTTCTTGAAGACGGGTGCCTTCACCTTCGGCGGCGGCTACGCCATGATTCCGCTTTTGCAGGCCCAGATCGTGCCAACGTATCTAGAAGGTCCTGAAATGTCGAATCTTATCGCACTCGCCCAGATGACGCCGGGAGCCGTTGGACTGAACACCGCCACCTATGTCGGTTATTCGGAATACAGTTTCATCGGTGCCCTGTGTTGCACATTCGCGCTAACCTTCCCATGCTTCGCCATCGCCACCACTGTGTCATTCTTTAAAAAAGCCTTCCAAGATAACAAATACGTCAAAAACGCATTGTTCGGCATCCGCGCCATGGTCGTCGGCATGATTCTCACCGCCGTGCTCTCCTTTGCGGACGGATCCGTTCTGACAAGTTCTGTCAAGAATCTCTGGAAGAAAGGCGCGGCGTTACCAAGCTTCTGCTGGCAAGGCGTCGTCATTTTCGTCGTCATCGCCATTATCGAGCTCAAATGGAAGCTCAACACAATTCTGTCCATCACCATTGCGGGGCTTCTCGGTCTAGCCCTATTTTCATTATAAGTCATTATGAACAAGAAACCTAAACTTCTCACGGCAAGCCAAGTCGAACAGCTTTTCGACATTCTCTCAGAACACATATCACCACGTTGCGAACTCGAACATCGAAACGTGTTGGATCTGCTCATCGCCGTCGTTCTCTCCGCGCAGACGACAGACAAGCAGGTAAACGTCGTCACCGCCGAACTTTGGAAGAAATGCAAGACTTGCCAAGACTATATCGATCTAGGCGAAGACGGCGTCGCGGAAGCCATCAAACGAATCGGCCTCTACCGCAACAAGGCGAAATCCGTCATCGGAATCTGTCAAAAACTGCTGTCCGATTTCAACGGCGAAGTGCCCAGAACACGCGAAGAGCTAATGACCTTGCCGGGCGTTGGGAGAAAGACGGCAAATGTCGTCATGAACGTCGGTTATGGCATGCCGACATTGGCGGTTGACACGCATGTCTTCCGTGTCGCCAACCGCACGGGGCTCGTCTCCGAAACGACCGTCGAAGGCGTCGAACAAGCCCTCCTTAAACGTGTCCCGCAGAAACATTTGCTGAACGCCCACCACTATTTACTTTTGCATGGTCGCTACACATGCAAGGCACGTTCACCTGAATGCGATTCCTGCCCAATCGCCGCCATCTGCCGCAAAATACTTGAGAAATAGACGCCTTCGATGTACTTGAAAAAATCCATTTCTGCTTTTTATTATATAGTAATAAAAAGTGTCCACCGTCAACAATAAAAAGGATTCAAAACATGCGTTCCGTCATTCACGACCTGTTGGTCGCCTACATGGAAAACAAAGCCTCCGAATGTCAAATCTACGAAGGCAAACCCGCCGTCCTCCGTATCGAGGGCGCTTCCTGTGAAATTCCGGACTTCGCGCCGGACGATACGAAATTTCTTGAACTCGCCGGTAATCTACTGCCAGACGAACAAATCAAAAAACTAGAAAGCAATGACGACGGCGAAGACTTCATCATGGAAGACTTCCTCCTTGAAGAGGACGGCGTCGCCCGTTTTCTTGTCCATATCCAACGGCAGCGCGGCCAGTTGGCTCTCATCGTCAAGAAGACGCGCCGTGATGCGTCTGTCTTTTTCGACATTCTGAAATACGCCGTCGGCCTAGGCGCGTCCGACCTGCATGTCCGCGAAGGCAAGTTCGTCCGTCTCCGCGTCCACGCCCGCCTCGTCGAAACGAATATCATGACCGATTCGTACTTCTTCGAAAAATCCTACGAACAGATCATTCCCGAAGGCCGCTTCGATATCTACAAGAAGGAAGGCGACCTCGACTTCGCGTGGGAAGAAGAAGGCGTCGGCCGTTTCCGTGTCAACCTTCACCGCCAGCGCGGCAATTCCGCTTATACGTTCCGTTACGTTAAGGGCAGAGCGCCAACCATTAAGGAAGTCAACCTCCCCGAAATCCTCAAGAAGATCGCCAGCTTCCGCAACGGCATCATCTTTGTGACGGGTACAACAGGTTCCGGTAAATCCACGACCATGGCCGCCATGTTGGACTACATCAACAACACGTCCGAACAGCACATCATCACCATCGAAGATCCTATCGAATACACGTTCCAAGACAACCGCTCCTTCTTCGAACAGCGCGAAATCGGTCTGGACGCCTCAAGCTTCGATTCCGCTCTCATCCATGCCCTCCGACAGGACCCCGACATCATCATGGTCGGTGAAATGAGAAACCGCGAGACGTTCGAAACGGCTCTCGCCGCCGCCGAAACCGGCCACTTGGTTCTCACGACGCTCCATACGAAAGACGCCGCGCAGAGTATCAGCCGTATTCTGGACATGTTCCCGTTGGAAGAGCGCGATTCCATCCGCAAGAGCATTTCCGAATGTCTGCAGGCCATCATCTGTCAGCGCCTCGCCCCACGCGCCATCGGCAAAGGCGTCGTGCCAATCAACGAAATTCTCATCAACAACTCCATCGTCAGAAAACTGATTTTCGACAACCAGCTTGAAAAAGTCCCGCAGGCCATCTCCGGCGGTGAAGAAGAAGGCATGATGTCCTTCAACCAATGCCTCCTCAAACTGACGAAGAACGGCGACATCACGGAAGAGACCGCCCTCAAGTTCTCCGACACACCGCAGCAGCTCCAGATGAACCTCAAGGGTATCTTCCTCTCCAGCGGCGGTATCATCCAGTAATCATCAGGAAGACAGTGACTTATGCCACATCAAAACAAAACAGAATACGATCTGCACACGGTCATGGCGGTCTGCGCACGTTCGCGTCGCACCATCCGGCGGGCAAAAGTCCGCCGAATCGACACGATGCAAATCCGCAAGGCCGTCACGTTTCTGTTTGTCCTGCTTCTCACCGTCGCCCTCTTCGGCCTCGCGAGAGAATTCCTGTTCTGATATTAAACCATCTTATAAATAAAAAAGGAAAGACCATTCATGAAAGCTTTGAAAATCATCGGCATCATCGTTGTCATTCTGATCATCGCCGTGTTCGCGATCATCCTGAATCTCGGCAAGATCGTCAAGACCGGCATCAACACCGTCGTTCCGCAAGTCACGAAATGCGAGGCACATGTGGATGACGTCAATTTCAACGTCTTCGGCGGCAAGTTTGAAATCAAAAATCTCGTCATCAAGAATCCGGAAGGCTACAAGACCGACCAGGCCTTCTCGCTCGGCCATATTTTCGTCAACGTCAAGATGGGTTCTCTCTTGAGCGATGTCATTGAAATTGACCAAGTCCTAATCGACGCTCCTGAAATCACTTACGAAGTCGGTCTTGGCAATTCCAACCTCAACACGATACTGGAGAATGTCAACTCCGCCCTGCCTTCCTCCGATGAAGAGAAGAAGGAAGAAAAGGAAGAGAAAAAAGAAGGCGGCAAGAAGGTCGTCATCAATCTCGTGAAAGTCACCAACGGCAGAATCGGCGTCTCCGCCAAAATCGCCGGCGGCATGGAAGCCCCGATCGTCCTACCAGACATCGAAATCAAAGACCTTGGCAAGAAGGAAGGCGGTATCAGCATGGTTCAGGCGGCCGCCATCACCCTCAAGACCACCCTGCTCTCCATCTTCGATGTCTTGAAGAGTTCCGGCAAGCTGCTTCTCGATGGTGCGAAAGCCATCGGCGAAGGCATCACGGAAGGTATCAAATCCCTAGGCGATGGTGCAAAAGAAGGCGTCAAATCCCTTGGCGACGGTGCTAAAGACATTAAAGACAACGTCAAAGATATCGGCAAAAGTGCCGCCGAAGGCTTGAAGAATCTCATTCCCGGCAAGAAATAATCATTCAGACGATTTTTCCATAAAAAAGGAGCCATTCCATGAAGAAACTGTCATTCGTCACATTGGCCATCGCCATTGTCATTTCCGCAACCTCCTGCACGCATGTCCGTCAGTCATGGCCGCGTTCGCTGGACGCCGTTTCCGGCGCGACCCGCACTGGCAAATTCAAGACGGAACGCTACAAGAAAGTCGATGCCGTCAACAAAGTCGCCGATTTCCTTGAAAAATCCGGACCCTACTTCTTCGCGACCGCCGACAAAGACCAGCCGCGTGTCCGCCCCATCGGCATCTTCCTGAAGCATAACAACCGCATCTACTTCCACATTGGCAAGCAGAAGGATTCCTACCGCCAGATTCTCGTCAATCCGAACGTCGAACTCGTCAGTATCTCCAAAGAGAAGGACGGCGGCTGGATTCGCATTACGGGCCGTGCCGTTCCCGACAACAACGAAGAGCTCGACAAAGCCGTCTTCGAAAAGGCTCCCGGCCTGCAGAAGATGTACAATGAAGAGACAGGCTTCTCTCTTGGTCATTTCTACATCCAGAACGGCACTGCTGAAATCTCCGTTGGCGACGGTGTCATCCGCTTTGAATTCTAACCTTTAACACCCAAAAACCGATAAACAAACGGCCCCGATTCTTGATTGAATCGGGGCCGTCGTTTTTCAAGACTTCAAGTAGTTTTTATTTCTGCGTCGTCCAGGCCTTCAACGCTTCGTTGCCTTTCGTCGTCACGTCAGCGCGGCCTTTATCCGTAATCTTCTTTCCGTCCTTGTCCAGAATGATCAGCGTCGGAATGCTATGCACGCCGAATTCATCCGCCACGGCTTTGCGCTGCGCGGCATCGAACGGAATCGCCAGCCAGCCCATCTTCGTTTCCTTCATGTAGCCTTCCATGGCCTCCTTGTTCTTGTCGAAGCTCACGAAGACGATTTCAAAATTCTGCTTGGCGACGGCGTCGCGGAAAGCGACCAGCTGCGGTGTGAATTTGCGGCACGGTGGGCACCAATGCGCGGAGAAATAGATGCCGACCGTCTTGCCGGCCAGCGTCGCGGCAGCGACTTTTTCGCCCTTCGCGTTCACCAGTTCTTTACCGAAACGCTTCTCAAGCCAATTTTCTTTCTTGACTTCCTCCTGTCCAAACGCCGGCATGGCGAAAACAGCAGCCAACAGCAACAACATCAATCCTTTGTGAAAATTCATCGTTTGCTCCTTTGTTAATTGTTTTTCAATCACTTCAAAACGATATCCGTGAAAATCGGTGAATGATCCGTCGCGTCCAACGCGTCCTGATCCAGAATCACATATTCGCCTAGCAGACGAATGCGCGGCTTATACACGACCAAATGGTCGATGGAATACGCCTTCACGTTGTCCGCAGGACGCGGCTGGCCATGGTATTTTCCATCGTCGCCGCGTTTCGGATCGCCATGATGCGAACATTCCGGCGAGGCGATTTCCGCAATCTCCTGTGCGCTTTCAAAGCCGAACTCCGCCATGAGCTTGAACGGATCGGACGACACATTGCAGTTGAAATCGCCGCCGCCGACCACGGGGCAGTCGTACTTTTTCTGCAATTCCGTCAGTTTCGCCATCAACTTCTCCGCATTGACCGTGCGGATGTAGTTGCTCTCGTCCGAACCTTTATACCAGAAATGCGTCGAATAGCCGACGAATTTCTTGCCTGTTTCCTTATCCTTGAACACGCCCCACGTGAAGCCTTTGCTACGATCCAACTTGCCATGGTACAACTGCCATCCGCCGTCCAGAAGTTCCAGTCGGGCAGGACGATACAGCAACGGAATGTAGTTCGTCTGATCTGGCCCTTCGCCTTCCACGACAGCGTATTCGCCTTTCAGACGTTCAAACAGCCGTGACTTCCACCAGTTCGGTGTCACTTCCTGCATGGCCAACGCGTCCGGCAGATAGCGCAGAAACACGTCCGCCAGAAGATCTTCCCGCTCATGCGGCGGATTACCGAAATAGTCGCCCCAGATGTTGCTCGTCATAATGCGCAACTCCGCGCCAACCATCTTATTTACTGGAACTTCCATTGCTTATCCTTTTTATTTGATTCTAGATTTCTAGGCTTCTAGAGCTTCTAGAGCTTCTAGAGCTTCTAGAGCTTCTAGAAAAAACACTTCACTTCCAATTAAACGCCACAATGGCCAGGAACATCATCACGCCGGCGATCAGCCTGCGCACAAGTACTGAGACACCGACTTTCTCCTCAAGTTCCGTAAAACCAAGCTTCGCCAGCAACGCGCCAATCAAAATCGCCAGGATGCCACGTGTGCTCTGTACGATGTTGCCGTTGACCGTTCCTATGCGCGCGAAGCATGCGTAAAGGAACAGCATCGCCGTCAACCAGCAGAAGGCGAACGGACTGATCCAGCCCCACACGGTCTTGCGGTGCACATCTTCCGGCCGTTTGACCAACGGAAGCAACATAAGCCCCGCGACGCCGCATATTACATAAGTTATAAAGGCACCAGCCACGGACGGTCGCGCAAGCCCCGCCAACGCAACGTCGCCCGTCGTCTCGCCAATTGCCTGCAAACGACGCACTAGCATCGTGATGCATGTATCCGACGACGCATAGCCCAAACAAGTCATTCCAACCCAGCAAAGACTTTGCCACGGAATTCTCTGCCCCGCCTTGTTCAGAATGAAAGAGGCCCCCACCGTCAGGAAGATGCCCAGCCATTGCAAAACACCGTAACTTTCCGCCTTTCCTCCCGTGATGT